>JAIBBQ010000044.1 GCA_019694595.1 Myxococcaceae bacterium | reverse complement strand
CGCGGAGCCCTCATCGCCCACGCCGCCCAAGGTGACGGAGGCGAACGCCGCCGCGCCGACGCTCGCGCCGGCTCCTGAGCGCCCCGCGGCCGCGAGCGACGGCCCGGCCCCGCTCGCCCCGGTGCGCGCGACCGACCCGGCCCACGCGGTGCTGCAGCTCGCGCTCGCGGAGCCGACGCTCCAGCTCCAGCTCCACCCGCGTCACGTGCAGCTCGCGCTGGAGACCGAGGCCGCAGGCCGGCTGGAGCTCGACGTGCGGGTGCGCGAAGGCCGCGCCGAGGTGCGCGTCGATGGCCCCGCCTCGCCGCTCCTCGCCCGCGGCGCCGACGAGCTGCGCGAGGTGCTGCGTCACGAAGGCGTCGCGCTGGGCTCCTTTTCCCACGGAGAGCCGCGCCACGAGCGGCGCGAGGAAGCCGCGGAACTCCGCGAGACCGACGCCCGCCCGCCGCGCGCCGCCGCCGGGAGCGTCAAGGAACCGACGCCGGAACACCGGCACGAAGGTCGCATGCACGTCGAAGCCTGAAGGAGTCCCAGCACCATGGCCGTCTCCAACGTCTCCAGCACCAGCAGCAGCGACGGCGCCGCGCCGAGCGCGCCGCCGAAGAGCGCCCTCGGCAAGGACGACTTCCTCAAGCTGCTGATGTCGCAGCTGGGCAACCAGGACCCGCTCTCGCCGATGGACAGCCAGGCCTTCGTCGCGCAGCTCGCCCAGTTCTCCAACGTCGAGCAGCAGCAGCAGCAGGGCGCGCGCCTCGACGCGCTGCTCATGGCGCAGACGTCGAACAACCAGCTCCAGGCCGCCTCCCTCGTGGGGAAGGACGCCATCTACCGGACCGACGGCGTCGACGCGGCGGGCGGGCCGGTGCCCCTGTCGGCGCAGCTGAGCGGCGATGCCGCCACGGTGACCGCCACCATCAAGGACTCCGCCGGGCGCACGGTGCGCACGCTCACCCTGGGCAACCACGCGCAGGGCGCGCTGGAGTCCACCTGGGACGGGCGCGACGCCAGCGGCGCCATGGTGCCCGCGGGCCACTACACCGTCACCTTCACCGCGGCCGACACCGCGGGGCACAGCGTCGACTGCAGCTCCCAGGGCAAGAGCCGCATCACCGGCGTGTCCTTCGAGTCGGGCTACGCCGAGCTGCTCCTGCAGAACGGCCAGCGCATCAAGCTCGCCGACGTCACCGCGCTCAAGGAAGCCTCGAGCCCGGCCGCTTCCGCCGCCGCGAGCGCCGCCGCCTCGCCGACGCCGCTCTCCAGCGCCGAGCTCACCGCGCTGCTCGAGTCCATTCGCCACCCGACCCTCTGACCCCGAAGCCCCGCACCCGAAAGGCAAGACCATGAGCCTGATGTCCTCGATGTACACCGGCGTCTCCGGCCTGGAGTCCAACTCCGCCGACCTGACGACCATCGGCGACAACATCGCCAACGCGAACACCATCGGCTTCAAGGCAGGCCGCGCTTCCTTCGAGGACGCGCTGGCGCAGAACATCATCGGCGGCGCCGGCAGCAGTCAGCAGGGCTGGGGCGCGCGGGTGCAGGCCATCCAGAAGCTGGTGACGCAGGGCGCGCTCACCAACACCGGCCTGGCGACGGACCTCGCCATCCAGGGCGGCGGCTTCTTCGTGGTGAAGGGCAACCACAACGGCTCCGACGGCACCTTCTACACGCGGGCCGGCCAGTTCACGGTCGACAAGAACGGCGCGCTGGTGAACCTCGAAGGCCTCACCGTGCAGGGCTACCAGGCCGACGCCACCGGGGCCATCACCGGCCAGATGGGCGACCTCAAGGTGGGCGACGCCACCTCGCCGCCGTCGGCCACCGCCGGCATCACCGTGCGCGCGAACCTGGACCCCAATTCCCCGGTGCTCACCGCGCCGTTCGACCCGCTCAACGCGGCCACCACGTCGAACTTCTCCAACAGCACCACGGTGTACGACTCGCTGGGCAACGCCCACCAGGTGTCCATCTACTACCGCAAGACGGCGACCGGCTGGGACTGGCACGCGCTCACCGACGGCGGCGGCCTCACCGGCGGCACCGCGGGCACGCCGACGGAGATCGCCGGCGGCACGATGACCTTCGACACCAGCGGCAAGCTGACCGCCAGCACCCAGACCGGCACCTTCAACCCCATCAACGCGCGCAACCCGCAGACGCTCACCTTCAACCTGGGCGACCCCACCGGCGGCGGCGGCACCGGCGTCGCGGGCATCACCCAGTACGGCAACCAGCCGTCGGCGACGACCTTCCTCAGCCAGGACGGGTACTCGTCGGGCCAGCTCGCGCGCATCAGCATCGACGCCAAGGGCGTGGTGACCGGCACATTCACCAACGGGCAGAGCCGCGCGCTCGGCCAGGTGGCGCTGGCGGACTTCTCCGCGCCCGACCAGCTCGAGCGCCTCGGCGGCAACCTCTACGGCCAGGTCCCCGGCTCGGGCGACGCGGTGGTGGGCAAGCCGGCCGCGGGCGGGCTGGGCTCCATCGCCTCCGGCGCGCTGGAGCAGTCGAACGTCGACCTGGCGACCGAGTTCGTCCGCATGATCGCCGCCCAGCGCGGCTACCAGGCGAACTCCAAGACCATCACCACCGCGGATCAGCTCCTCAACGAGCTCATCGCGCTCAAGCGCTAGGCGACGGCGATGATTCTCGTCACCCGCCTCGACGGCAAGCAGACGGTGGTCAACGAGGACCTCATCCTCATGGTCGAGGACACCCCGGACACCGTGCTCACCTTCAGCACCGGCGGCCACATGGTGGTGAAGGAGTCGGTCAACGACATCGTCAACCGCACCATCGCGTTCCGTCGCCGTACCCACCCTGCCCTGGCGGTCATGCCGCCTCCGGAGTCATGACCCATGGACAAGCTCACCTTCGGCGGCATCGCGTTGGCGATCGGCAGCATCCTCGGCGGACAGGCGCTGGAAGGCGGTCACGCCGGCTCGCTGGTGCAGCTCACCGCCTTCATGATCGTGATGGGCGGCACCATCGGCGCAGTGATGATCGCCTACCCCCAGGCGGACTTCATTCGCGGGCTCAAGCTCGGCAAGGCGGCCTTCAAGGAAGAGAAGGCGGACATCGGCGGCCTGGTGAAGCAGCTGGTGGACATGGCCGCGGTGGCGCGCCGCGACGGCGTGCTGGCGCTGGAAAGCAAGCTCGCCGGCATCACCGACCCGTTCCTCAAGCGGGCGGTGGGCTTCGTGGTCGACGGCGTCGACGCGGCGGTCGCCCGCTCGGCGCTCGAAGGGCAGATCGAAGCCGAGTTCGAGGAGAACACCGTCGGCGCCAAGGTCTTCGAGTCCGCAGGTGGCTTCTCGCCCACCGTCGGCATCCTGGGCGCGGTGCTCGGCCTCATCCACGTGATGGAGAACCTGTCCAACCCCGACGCCATCGGCCCCGGCATCGCCGTCGCCTTCGTCGCCACGGTCTACGGCGTCGGCTCGTCGAACCTGGTGTTCCTGCCCATGGCCAACAAGATCAAGCGCCGCCTGGGCGTGGAGAAGGAACGGAAGATCCTCATCGCCGAAGGCGTGCTCTCCATTCAAGAAGGGCTCAACCCCCGCGTGCTGGAAGAGAAGCTCAACGCGCTGTCCGGCGGGCACGGCGGTGGTGGCGGCGGTCACGACGCCAAGCAGCTCAAGGCGGCCTGAGGGCCGCCGCGCCGTCGCCGTCGTCTTCTCCGGGGGGGCTCGAACCGCGCAGCGCTACCCTGCCGAGCGCGAGAAGCGCAGCAGGGTGAGCTCGTCGAGCGCGCGCTGTTCCTTCTTCTCCCGCGCCGCCACCAGCTCGTCGCGGCGCACCTCGGCCAGCCGGCGCACCACCTCGGCACTGCGGCGCGCCTCGTTCCACGCGGCACGCGCGTCCTGGGCCACCGACGCCGACTTCGCCGCCGCTTCGCGGGCGCGCTCGCGCACCACCACCGAGCGGGCCTGGGCCGCGTCCTCGAGCAGCAGCTGCGCCGCGGTGCCCTTGGGGTCGTGCTCCCGCCGGGCCTGGGCCTCGGCCTGCGCCAGTGCCTCGGCAGCCTCGCGTGCCGCGCTCAGCGCCCCGGCGAGCACGCCGAGCCGCCGCTCCTCTTCCCGTTCCTTCAGCTTCGCCACCACGTCGAGTCGAACCGGTTCCATGAAGGCTCCTTCGTCACGCCGCCGCCGTCGCCACCGCCGATTGGGCGGTGGGAGGCACGGCCACGGGCTCATCGAGCAACACCCGTGCCGTCTGCCGCAGCGCCAGCGCGCTCTCGTCGTGGCGGGCGTCGAGCAGGTACGGCCGGCGGCGGTTGACCGAGTCGTGCAGCGCCCGGGTGGCGCGCGCGAAGCCCAGGAAGGGCGCGGAGATGGACAGGAAGTCGTTCAGCATGCGGGCCACCGCGCGGAAGACGGTGCTCTCCGCCGCGTCCTGGACCTGGTTGCCGAACAGGCGTGCCTTGAAGCCCTGCAGCGCCATGCGCACCTCGGCTTCCACCTTGGGGGAGCAGTCGAAGGTGGCCTGCAGGAGCACCTCGAGCCGCGCGGTCTCCGCGAGCTCGGCCTTCGACGCCAGCACCTCCTCGAAGCCGTGCTGCTTCAGCACCGCCTGCACCGTCCGGTACACCGCGCCCTTCACGAAGGCGTACGCGTTCTGGATCGACGTCAGCTGCGGGGTGAGCACCACCAGCTTGAGGTCCGCGAGGTCGAAGAGGTCGAGCTGGTTGAAGGCGGTGCCCGCCCCCACGTCGACCACCACCACCTGCGCCTCCAGCTTCTCGATGTGGCGCAGGAGCCGCCCCTTCTGGGTGTGGGAGATGTTCGCCGCTCCGACCACAGCGGACGCGCCCCGCACCAGGGTGAGCCGGGGCACCTTGGTCAGCACCCGCGCCTGCTCCAGGGACTCGATTTCATGGTCGATGAACGACTGCAGCGTGGGGCCCGGCTTCTCCACCCCGAAGAGCGTGTGCTGGTTGGCGGCGCCGAGGTCCGCGTCCACCAGCACCACTTCCCGGCCTTCTTCCGCCATCGCCACGGCGAGGTTGGCCGCCACCACACTCTTCCCCACCCCGCCCTTGCCGCCCCCGATGGAGATGATCCGCTCCGCCACCCGCCTCGTCATGACCTGGCTCCTCGCGTTGCGTGGGTTTGGCCTCGAGCATGCAAAGGCCTTGCGAGCGAGATGGCGTCAGAAGATCAACGCATTCGAAGCGATCAGGGGCAGGTCAACGCCGACGGCCGGGTCAGGCGCCTGCGGCCTTTCGAAAAGGACACCCGCGTGTCGACACCACGGAAAGCCTCGAACGCAACTCGGAGGACCGCGATGAAGCCCCAGGTCGAGCACGTTCGCCTCAAGGTGGTGACCGGCCAGCCCGGCCCCGCCCGCCTGTCGCGCCGGGAGCTGGAGCAGCGCCTGCGCGCCATGGATGCGGCGCTCCAGCGCACCCAGCGTCGGCTGAGTGACCTCCAGGTGCTGGCCTACGCCGATCCGTTGACGGGGCTGCAGAACCGTCGGGCTTTTGACGAGCGGCTGGATCAGGAACTCGCCCGCACCCAGCGCTCCGGGGCGTCCTTCGGGGTGATGGCCATCGACGTCAACGACCTCAAGCTGATCAACGACACCCAGGGCCACGGCGCCGGCGACCTCCTCATCCAGCGGGTGGCCGACCACCTGCGCGCCACCTTCCGCGCCTACGACGTGGTCTGCCGGGTGGGCGGCGACGAGTTCCAGGTGCTCCTGCCGGGCGTCGAGCGCCGCCACTGCGAGGCCGCCGCCACCCGCCTGATGCAGGCGCTCCCCCGGGGCGTCAGCGTCTCCGTGGGCATCTCGGTCTACGGAGACGACGGCAAGAGCGCCCGCGAGCTGGTCCGCTGCGCCGACGCCGCGATGTACGCCCACAAGCGGCTCCAGAAGAGCCAGCGCTCGCACGGCCACGGGTCCCTGGTCGCGGTGTAGGCCTGAGTCGGCGCGCCGCGGCGTGACGACCCACCGTCACCATGGCCCGCAAGCACAAGCACGAAGAGCACGAGAACCACGAGCGGTGGCTCGTCAGCTATGCGGACTTCATCACCCTGCTGTTCGCCTTCTTCGTCGTCATGTATTCGGTGAGCCGCGTCGACAACAAGCGCGTGCAGCAGGCCGCCCAGTCCATCAAGTGGGCGATGCACTTCAGCGGCACCGGCGGCGTCGGCGAGCTCCCCATCTTCGAAGGTCCCGCCTCGCAAGGCGGCTGCCCGGCCAACCTCGGCAACGGCGGCGCCGCGGGCCAGGGCGGCCAGGGCGCGTCCGTCGCGGCCCAGGCGAAGGTCGAAGGGGTGAAGCGGCGGCTGGAAAAGAAGCTCAAGCCCTACCTCCAGGACAAGCGGCTCAACCAGACGGTGCTCATCGAGGCCGCCAACGGCCGGCTCACCGTGCGCCTGGCCGCCCAACGCTTCTTCGACCCCGCCCAGGCGGCGCTGCGCCCCGAGGCGCTGCCGGTGCTGGACGCCATCGGCGAGGAGCTCGAGGAGCTGCGCCGCCCCATCCGCGTCGAGGCCCACACCGACGACACCACCTTCGCCGGCGGGCGCTACCGCAACAACTGGGACCTTTCGGCTGCCCGCGCGTCCACCGTCACCGCGCTCCTGGAAGAAGGCCACCACATCAAGCCCCAGCTGCTCACCGCCGCCGGCCTGGCGTCGGCCCGCCCCCTGGTGCCCAACGACACCCCCGAGCACCGGGAAGCCAACCGCCGGGTGGAGATGGTGGTGGACCTCTATTCCACCGACGTCAGCGCCACCGTCGCCCACTGAAGGGGCCAAGAGCGTCAGTGGCTTGACGGCAGTCGGGGCCCCCAAGGCCACCTTGGGGCCCCAAAAGCGCACCGCCACGCCAGGGCAATGACGTCCCGGCGCCCAAACGGCAGGCACGGCGGTTGCTCTGCCCAGGCCCACAGGTGACGCATGAGTGACGCTCCCGAAGCCAAGACCGCTGAGACCTCCGACGCTGCCGCCGCCGGCCTCGCCCCCAAGCCCAGCAAGCTGGTGCCGGGGGTGCTGGTGGTGAACACCCTGCTCCTGGTGGGGCTCCTGGTGAAGGTGCTGCTCTTCCCACCCGCCGCGGCCCCGCCGGCCGACGCCGAGGCCAAGGGCAAGGGCGAGCACGAGAAGAAGGGCGAGGAGCACGGCGGCGGCGGCCACGCTGCGCCCCCGGGCATGGGCCCCACGGTGCGCCTGCCCGACTTCGTGGTGCACCTGCGCAACCCCGAGGCCGAGCGCTACGCGCGGCTGTCCTTCGAGCTCGAGGTCGGCGTGGAGACCGAGAAGGAGCGCGTCACCACCCAGATGCCGGCCATTCGCGAGCTGTTCATCGCCTACCTGTCCGACCGCACGGTGGAAGACCTGCGCGGCTCCGAAGGCATCGACCGCGCCAAGAAGGACCTGCTCACCCGCCTCGCGCAGCAGGTCCCCGGCTCACCGGTGCGCAGCATCTACGTCACCGACATCGTCATCCAGTGAGGGGCGCCCACCATGGCCACGCTCAACACCGACGAAGTCAACGCCTTGATGGACGCCATCAAGGAAGGGCGGGTCAACGAGCCCGCCGCTCCTCAGGCCCGCGGCAACGTCACCCCGTACGACCTCACCAGCCGCGACCGCATCATCCGCGGGCAGATGCCGACGCTCGACGCCATCAACGAGCAGATCGCTTCCATGGTGGGCACCGGGCTCGCCGGGCGCACCCGGTTGAACCTCAAGGTCAGCTCCACGCCGGCCACGCTGCTCAAGCTGGTCGACTTCAACGCGCTGCTCGCCCCGCCGACCATCGTGGGCGTGATGTCCCTGGGCGCGAGCTCCGGCCTCGCGCTCGCCGCCATGGAGCCCGGCCTCGGCGAGACGCTGCTCGCGGCCGCGCTGGGCGACCGCAAGGCCCGCGCCGAGGAATCGGCCGGCGAGCCCCGCCGCGAGCTCACCAGCGTCGAGCGCCTGGTCCTCAAGCGGCTGCTCACCCTGCTCACCGACGCGATGACCCGCGCCTGGGCGCCGGTGCTGCCCTTCAAGCCCGAGGTGCTGCGCTTCGAGTCGGACCCGCGGCTCGCCATCATCGGGCCGCCCAACGAGGCCGCCATCCTCTCCACCTTCGAGGTCAGCGGCGCGATGACCGGCCGCATCCAGCTGGCGATTCCCTTCGCCGCGGTGGAGCCGGTGAAGAAGATGCTGTCCTCGCCTCCGCGGGTCAGCTCGGGCGGCGACACCCGCTTCACCCGCCGCCTCGCCGAGGAGCTGGAACAGATCCCGGTCGAGATGTCGGTGCAGCTGGGCCGCACCACCATCGCGCTCAGCAAGGTGCTCGACCTCGCGGTCGGCGAGGTGCTCACCCTGGACACCGACGAAGGTGCGCCGGTCACCGCGTGCATCGAAGGCCGCCCCAAGCTGCTCGGCCAGCCGCGGGTGCTCGGCGGCAGCCACGCGGTGGTGCTCGACGAAGGCCTGCGCCCCACCGAAGGCGAGCGCCCGCACCGGCCGCGCCCGTCGATCGCCGCACCGCTGCCCGACGCCGCCTGACGCGGCCGCTCTTCTCCCACTGCTTCGAGGACACCTTGAACGACACCGCCACCACGGCCGAGAACACCGCCACCAACCGCCGCTTCGAGCTCTTGCTCGACGTGCCCCTCGAGGTGGTGGTGCAGCTCGGCCGCTCCCGCATGACCATCCAGGAGCTGCTCACCCTGGGGCCGGGCAGCGTCATCGAGCTCGACAAGGTCGCCGGCGAGCCGCTGGACATCATCATCAACGACCGCCTGGTCGCCCGCGGCGAAGCGGTGGTGGTCAACGACAAGTTCGGCGTGCGCATCACCGACATCGTGAGCCGCTCCGAGCGCATCGCCCGGCTGCGCTGAGAAAGGCCACCCATGATCGGCCTCACCGCCCCGCCGCCGCCGCCGCCCGCGCCCGTCGCCCCCGAAGGTTTCCAGGCCGGCCCCCTGGTGGTGCTGGTGGTGCTCGGCGCCCTGGGCCTCGGCGCCGCGCTCCTCGGCCGCCGCCGCACCCGCCGCGCCCGGCGCCTGGAGGTGCTGGAGTCGCTCTCGCTGGGGCCACGCCGCTCGGTGTGCCTCGCCCGCCTCGACGACCAGCAGCTGTTGCTCGGCGTCAGCGAGGCCGGCGTGCAGCTGCTCACCTCGGTGGGCGCGAACCCCGCCCCGCTCGCGCCGCCCGCCCAGGCGCCCGGCTTCGAGACCTTGCTGGTGGAGTCTTCCGCCGAGCTCGAGCTCAAGGCCGGCCTGGCGGCCCGCGCTGCCCCAGGAGGCCGCTCGTGAGCCCCGTCCTCGCGCTGGCCGCCGAGCCGTCGCTGCAGCTGTCGATGAGCGGCGGCGGGTCGGCGTCGGTGAAGCTGTTCCTGCTGCTGACGGTGCTGAGCTTCGCCACCGCGCTGATGCTCTCGGTCACCAGCTTCGCGCGCATCATCATCGTGCTGTCCTTCGTGCGGCAGGGGCTGGGCACCTCGCAGCTGCCGCCCAACCAGGTGCTGCTCGGCCTCGCGCTCGCGCTCACCGGCTTCGTGATGGCGCCCACCGCGTCCGCCGTGTGGACAGGGGCGCTCAACCCGTACATGGAAGACAAGCTCACCCACGAGCAGGCGCTCGCCGCCGCCTCGGGGCCGGTGCGCGAGTTCCTGCTGCGCCAGGTGCGCACCGACGACCTCGCGCTCTTCGCCCGGGTGTCCAACGCCGCGCCGCCCGAAGGCGAGGCCGACGTTCCACTCACCGTGGTGGTCCCCGCGTACATGGTGTCCGAGCTCACCACCGCGTTCCGCATGGGCCTCTTCGTGCTGGTGCCCATGCTGCTCATCGACCTGCTGGTCGCCTCCATCCTGATGTCGCTGGGCATGATGATGGTGCCGCCCACGCTGGTGTCGCTGCCGCTCAAGCTGGCCGTCTTCCTCACCGCCGGTGGCTGGCACCTGGTGGTGGAGAGCGTGCTGCGGAGCTTCTCCTGATGGACGCCGGCGGCCCGCTCTTGCGCGAAGGCCTGGCGCTCGTCGGCTCGGTGGGCGGCCCGATGTTCGCCGCCCTCTTCACCCTGGGCCTGGGGCTCGGGGTGCTCCAGGCCGCCACCCAGGTGAACGACCCCGCGGTCGGCTTCCTCCCCCGCCTCGCCGCCGCCGCCGCGGTCTGCGCCGCCCTCGGCAGCTGGATGGTGGAACGCCTCGCCGGCTTCGTGCAGGCCGCCTTCCACCAGATGGCGCAGGGCGGCTGACGTGGACCTCTGGGCGGGCCTGGCCTACGGCTTCGCGCTGGTGCTGCTGCGCACCCTGGGCCTGGTCATCGCCGCCCCGCTGCTGAGCCTGCCCGGCGCCCCCCAGGAGCTGCGCCTCGGCCTCTCGGGCGCCATCGCGCTCGCCGCCTTCACCGGCGCCGGATCCCCTCACGCCGCGCTGCCCGCCCACCTGGGCGTGCTGCTCGCCGACGTCGCGGTGGAGACGGTGCTCGGGCTCCTCTCGGGGCTGGTGCTGCGCTTCGGGCTCGAGTCCGCCGCCGCCGCCGGTCAGCTCGCCGCGCAGGCCGTGGGCCTCGGCGACGGCGCGGTGCTCGACCCGCTCCACGGCGCCGAGTCCACCGCGCTGGGCGAGCTCCTGCGCGTGCTCGCCCTGTCCGCGGCCATCGCGCTGGGGCTCCACCGCGAGGCGATTCTCTGGCTCGCCAGCTCCGTGGCCGCCACGCCGCCCGGCACCGTCACCGGCGTGGCCATGCTGGCCCGGGGTGTGGTGCTCCAGGCCATCGACACCATCGGCTTCGGAGTGCGCCTGGGCCTCCCCTTCCTCGCCGCGGTGACGCTGGGGCACCTGGTGCTCGGACTCCTCGGGCGCGCCGCGCAGCAGCTGCAGCTGTCGAACGTCGGCTTCTCGGTCTCCATCCTCTTCGGAGGGGCGGCGCTGTGGGTGGCCACCCCCGCGGTGCTCCAGCAGTGCGCCCAGGCCACCCTGGCGCTCTTGCCCGCCCGGTGAGCCATGGCCGAAGGCGCCGACGACGACGACAAGACGGAGCACCTCAGCCCACGCCGGCTCCAGCAGGCGTGGGACACCGGGAAGATTCCCATCGGCCGCGAGCTGCCCGGCGTGGCCGCCATGGGCGCGGTGGTGGCCACCGTGCTGGCGCTCGGCCCGCGCCTCAACGCCACCCTGCAGCAGCTCACCCGCGAGGCCCTGGAGCTGCCCCCCGGCGCCGGCCTCGGCGAGCTCTTCGCCCTGACCCGCGGCTTCTGGGGCCTGGCCGCCACCATCCTCGCCTCGGGCGCCCTGGCTGCCGTCGCCGCCACCCTCGCCCAGACGCGCGGGGGCTTCTGGGCCGAGCTCGCCATGCCCAGCCTGGAACGCTTCTCCGGCGGGCGCATCACCCAGGCCCTCTCCGCCAAGTTCTGGGCGGACCTGGGCATCAGCGTGCTCAAGGTGGGGCTGGTGGCCGCCGTGGCCGCGCACGCGGTGCGCGACGACCTGTTGACGCTCCCCCGGCTCCTCTTCGCCGCCCCCGACGTGCAGTTGACGGCGCTCCTCGCGCCCATCACCCGGCTCGCCGTCAGGGTTGTGGCGCTCCTGGCGGTGATGGCCGGTGCGGACCTTGCACTGCAGCACCTGCGGTTCCGGAAGACGCTCAAGATGACCAAGGAAGAAGCCAAGCGGGAGATGAAGGAAGACGAGGGCGACCCGCTCCTGCGCTCGCGCCGCCGCAAGCGCGCCCGCGAGCTCGCCAAGGGCCGGGCGTCGTTCGAGGTGCCCCGCGCCGACGCGCTGGTGGTGAACCCCACCCACATCGCCATCGCCATCCGCTACCGCAAGGACGAAGGCGCCGCGCCGCGCGTCACCGCCAAGGGCAAGGGCCAGGCGGCGGAACACATGCGCGAGCTCGCCCGGGCCAACGGCATCCCCATCGTCGAGGACATCGCGCTCGCCCGGCTGCTCTTCAAGCGGGTGAAGGTGGGCCGCTCGATTCCCGCGGAGACCTTCCGCACCGTCGCCGCCATCCTCGCCTTCGTCTACCGCCTCACCGGGCGCGCCCCGCAGGCCGGCGGCCGCGGCGGCACGGCTCCTGCTCCCCGGAGTGCCGCATGAGTTCCACCACCACGACTCCTCCCGGCACGGTGCGCGTTCCCGCCGAGGCCTTCATCGCCCTCGCGGTGCTGGGCATCCTCGCGGTGCTGCTGCTCCCGCTGCCCCCGGCGCTGCTCGACGGGCTCCTGGCGCTCAACATCGCCATCTCGGTGCTGATGCTGCTCATCGCGCTCGGGCTGCGGCAGTCGCTCGAGTTCTCGGTCTTCCCGTCGGTGCTGCTCATCACCACGCTCTTCCGCCTGGCGCTCAACGTCGCCACCACCCGGCTCATCTTGCTGCGCGGCGGCGAAGGCCCGGGCGCCGCGGGTCACGTCATCGAGGCCTTCGGCCGCTTCGCGGTCGGCGGGAGCCTCATCGTCGGCTTCGTCGTCTTCCTCATTCTCCTGGTGGTGAACTTCACCGTCATCACCAAGGGCTCGGGCCGCGTGTCCGAGGTCGCCGCGCGCTTCACCTTGGACGCGCTCCCCGGCAAGCAGATGGCCATCGACGCCGACCTCGCGGCCGGCGTGGTGAACGACAAGGAAGCGCGCGCCCGCCGCCAGGCGCTCGACGCCGAGGTGGAGTTCTTCGGCGCCATGGACGGCGCGAGCAAGTTCGTCCGCGGCGACGCCATCGCCGCCCTCATCATCACCGCCATCAACATCGTGGGCGGGCTCGCCGCGGGCCTCCTGCGCGACCACCTGGGCCTCGGCCAGGCCGCCGAGACGTACACCCTGCTCACCGTGGGCGACGGCCTGGTGTCCCAGATGCCGGCGCTCCTGGTGTCCACCGCCGCCGGTATCCTGGTCACCCGCGCCGCCGGCGCCGACCTCGGCACCCAGGTGAGCGGGCAGATGTTCGGCCGCTCGCGGGTGCTCGAGTACACCGCCGCGGTGCTGGCGCTGCTCGGGCTGCTCCCCGGGCTGCCCGCGCTCGCGTTCCTCCCCATGGCCGGCATCACCTTCGCGCTCGCCCGCCGCGCGCGCACCCAGGCCGCCTCGCCGCAGACGGCCGCTGCCGCTGCCGCCGCAGCGGCCAAGGAATCGAGCGAGCCCAAGGCCGAGCGCCTGCAAGACGTGCTGCGCCTCGACACCCTCGAGCTCGAGGTCGGCTACCAGCTGCTGCCGCTCATCGACGTGGAGAAGGGCGGCGAGGTCCCCGGCCGCGTCACCGCGCTGCGCCGCCAGGTCGCCCAGGAGCTGGGCATCGTGCTGCCGCCGGTGCACCTGCGCGACAACCTGCGCCTCGAGCCCACCGAGTACCGCGTCAACCTGCGCGGCGTGGAGCTCGGCAAGGGCCAGCTCTGGCTCGACCGGGTGATGGCGCTCGACCCCACCGGCAAGGCACCCGACCTCGACGGCCTCGCCGGCAAGGAGCCCGCCTTCGGCCTGCCCGCGAAGTGGATCCTCCTCAAGGACCGCGCCGGCGCCGAGGCCAAGGGCCTCACCCTGGTCGACCCCGCGAGCGTGCTCACCACCCACCTGTCCGAGCTGGTGCGCCGCCACGCCCACGAGCTCGTCGGCCGGCAGGAAGTGCAGGAGCTGCTCGGCGCCGTGGCCAAGGAAGCGCCCAAGCTGGTCGAGGACACCGTGCCCACCACCGTCACGCTGGGCGAGCTGGTGCGGGTGGTGCGCGGGCTCCTGCGCGAAGGCGTCTCGGTGCGCGACATGAAGACGGTGCTGGAAGCCGTCGCCGACGCCGCGCCCCGCAGCAAGGACACCGGCTTCCTGGTGGAGATGACCCGCCGCCGCCTCGCCCGGCAGCTCACCTCGCGCCTGGTCGACCCCCGCGGCGTGGTGCGCGCGCTGATGTTCGACCGCGCCACCGAAGACGTGCTGCGCCAGAGCCTCGCCGCGCAAGACGGCGAGCCCGCGGTGGCCCCCGACGTCGAGGTCGCCCGCCGCCTCATCAAGTCGATGGAACACCAGGCCGCCAAGCTGTCGGCCGCCAACCTGCCGGTGGTGCTGATGGCGCCCACCGACCTGCGCCGCCCGCTGTTCGACTTCTTCAGCCGCTTCATCGGCGACCTCTTCGTGGTGAGCGCCCGCGAGCTCACCCCCGGCACGCCGGTCGAGGCGGCCGCGTCCTTGCAGCTCCTTCCAGGCGCCCCGCTGGGCGCACGAGGTGAATCGTGATGCGTGATGACGCCGTGGTGAAGAGCTTCCGGGCCGACGACGCCCGCAGCGCGCTGGCCGCGGTGAAGGCCGCGCTGGGGCCCGAGGCCATCATCATCTCCACCCAGGAGATTCCGGGCGGCCTCTTCCAGCGCCCGAAGATCGAGGTCACCGCCGCGCGCCCCAGCGCCCCGGCCGCCGCGAGCGCCCCCAGCGGGCTCGCCCGCTACGCCGCGCCGTCGGCCCCGCAGCCGCCCGCGCCCGCGCCCCCTGGCCCCGGCGTCGAGCTGCTCGCCGCCGAGCTCGGCCGGCTGCGCGCCACCGTCGACGGCATGCGCGCCGCGCTCGAGCGCACCGAGAAGGCGAACGACGAGGCGCCCGCGCGCTTCTCGCCCGCAGTGATGCCGCTCTACCGCCAGCTCCTGGCCCGCGGCCTCGAGGCCACCCTCGCCGACGAGCTGATTCGCCTCGCGGCGGGCGCGCAGGGCGCCCAGGGCGACGCGCTGTGGAAGGCGGTGCGCGAGCTGCTCGCCGAGCGCCTCGTCGTCTCCCGCGCCCCGTGGCTCCCCGGCGCCCGGCGCGTCATCGCGCTCGTCGGCCCCACCGGCGTGGGCAAGACCACCACCCTGGCGATGATCGCCGCGCGCGCGCTCGTCGAGCAGCGCCTCAAGGTGGCGCTCATCACCGTCGACACCTACCGCATCGGCGCCGCGGAGCAGGTCGCCCGCTACGGCGCGCTGATGAACGTGCCCACCCACGTGGCGCGCGACGCCGCCGAGCTCGACCGCGCGCTGGGCGCCACCAGCGGCGCCGAGCTGGTGCTCATCGACACCGCGGGCCGCTCCAAGCCCGACGAGATCGCCCGCCAGGCGCAGCAGCTCGCCGGGGTGCCCGGGCTGCAGCGCTACCTCTGCCTCTCGGCCGCCTCGGGCGGCGCCGAGCTCGCCACCGCGGCGCGCCGCTTCGCGCCGCTCAAGCCCACCCGCCTCGTCTTCACCAAGCTCGACGAGGCCGGCGGGCCGGCGTCCATCCTCTCCGCGCTCACCGAGGTTCCCCGGCCCATCGCCTGCGTCACCGACGGCCAGCGGGTGCCCGAAGACCTCCACGCCTTCACCAGCGCCCAGCTCGTCGACCTGGTGACCGGCGCCACCCCGCCCGGCCGCTGACCCTTCCCTTCCCTCTTCTCTCGTTGGAGACCACCGTGGACCAAGCAGACAGCCTCAGGCAGATGATGAAGGAACGGCGGGGCGCGCTGCGCGTCATCGCCGTCACCAGCGGCAAGGGCGGCGTCGGCAAGACCAACGTCACCGCCAACCTGGCGACCCTCGCCGCGCAGTCCGGCCAGCGGGTGCTGATCGTCGACGGCGACCTGGGCCTGGCGAACGTGGAGATCATGTTCGGCCTCGCCCCGCGCTTCCACCTGGGCCACCTGCTCGACGGTTCCGCCGACCTGAACCAGGTGCTCGCCAAGGGGCCCGAAGGGGTGCGCGTGCTGCCCGGCGGGTCCGGGGTGCGCAGCCTCACCGCGCTCGACGACGCCCAGAAGATGCGCCTGATGGCGACGCTCGACACCATGGAAGACGACTTCGACCTCATCCTCATCGACACCGGTGCGGGCATCGGTGAGAACGTCCTCTTCTTCGTCGGCGGCGCGCAGGAAGCGCTGCTCGTGGTCACCCCCGAGCCGACGTCGCTCACCGACGCCTACGCGGCCATCAAGGTGCTGTCGCTCGAGGCGGGCGTCGAGCACTTCCACGTGCTGGTGAACCAGGCGCCCACCGAGCAGGTGGCCCGCGACATCTACGAGAAGCTCTGCAACGTGACCCGCCGCTTCCTCAAGGCGCGGCTCAAGATGCTGGGGTTCCTCCCCCGCGACGAGAACATCCACCGCGCGGTGCTGATGCAGAAGCCGGTGGTGCTCGCCTTCCCCCATTCGCCGGTGAGCCGCGCGCTCAAGGTGGCGGGCGACAAGCTGCTCCAGGAAGAGCCGCCCCCGGGCAACGCCGGCGGGCTCAAGTTCCTCTGGCACCGCATGCTGCGCGAAGGCCCCGAGGCGAGCGCGCCCGTCGCGCCCGGCACGCCCACCTGAACCGGAGCGAAAGCCCATGCACCGCGCCGAAGCCCGGTACACCCTGCCGACCAGCGACGCCGAGCTCATCGCCCGGCACGGCTCCCTCATCGACCGCGTGGCGAGGAAGATCGCCGCCCGCGTCGGCATGAAGGACAGCGCCGAGGAACTGTGGAGCGTCGGAGCCCTGGGGCTCCTCGAGGCCGCACGCCGTTTCGACGGTTCCCGCGACGTGCGCTTCGAGACCTTCGCCGAGCACCGCATCCGCGGAGCGATGCTCGACGAGCTGCGCCGGCTCGACCACCTCCCGCGCCGCCTGCGCGCCGACACCGAGCGCGCCCAGAAGACCCGCGCGAGCCTCGCCCGGACCCTGGGCCGCGAGCCCGAGGCCGACGAGGTCGCCTCCGCCCTGGGCATCGGCGTCGCCGAGCTCGCCGAGCTCGAGCAGCTCAAGCAGCCGGTGCTCCCGCTCCTCGACGCCCTCGCGGTGAGCGACGGCCAGGAAAGCGCGGAGTCGCGGCTCGAGCGACAGAACCGGTCGCGGCGGCTGAGCGCCGCCATCGCCCAGCTGAGCGCCCGCCTGCAGCTGGTGCTCCAGCTCTACTACGTGGAAGAGCTCACCTTCCGCGAGGTGGCCAAGGTGCTCGAGGTGAGCGAGGCCCGCGTCTACCAGCTGCACGGCGACGCCGTGGGCAAGCTCAAGGAGCTGCTCGCCGAATGACCCCTGCACTCGACACCACCAGCGCCGACTTCGACCTCATGGTCATCGGCGCCGGGCCCGCAGGCCAGAAGGCCGCGCTCCAGGCCGCCAAGCTGGGCAAGAAGGTGGCCATCGTCGAGCGCGAGCCGCGCGTCGGTGGCGCCTGCGTGAGCACCGGTACGCTCCCCAGCAAGACGCTGCGCGAGACGGTGCACCTGCGCTCGCTCCTCGGCCGCCGTGGGCTCGCCGCCCCGGGCCGCGCCACCATGTCGCAGCTGCTCGAGCGCAAGGCGCACGTGGTGAAGCACGAGGTGGACATCATCCAGGGGCAGCTCGACCGCAACCACGTCGAGGTGATCCGCGGTGAAGGCCGCTTCGAGTCGCCCCACCGCCTCAAGGTGGTGACCCGCGACGGCATGCACCGCAGCTACCAGTCGCGCTTCTTCGTCATCGCCACCGGCTCGAGGCCCGTGGCGCCCAAGGGGCTGGCGCTCGACGACGCCCGGGTGCTCGACAGCGACTCGGTGCTCGACCTCGAGCAGGTGCCCCGCACGCTGGTGGTGCTGGGCGGCGGCGTCATCGGCTGCGAGTACGCCTGCATCTTCGCCGCGCTGGGCACCAAGGTGACCCTGGTCGACCGGCGCGACCGGCTCCTGCGCTTCATGGACCGGGAAATCACCGACGCGCTCGCCTACCAGATGCGCAAGGCCGACATCACCCTGCGCCTCGGCGAGGACTTCGAGGACATCAACCTGGTGAACGGCACCGGCCGGGTGGAAGTGCGGCTGCGCAGCGGCAAGGTGGTGCTGGCCGACCGGCTGCTGTGCGCCATGGGCCGCGCGTCGAACGTCGAGAGCCTGGGGCTCGACGCCCTGGCGGTGAGCTGCTCCGCCACCGGGCTGGTGCAGGTCAACGAGCACTACCAGACGACCGGGCAGCCCAACCTCTACGCGGTGGGCGACGTCATCGGCTTCCCGTCGCTGGCGTCGACCTCGATGGAACAGGGCCGGCTCGCGGCCTGCCACGCGTTCGGCGAGGCGGCCACCACCTTCCCCCAGTCGTTTCCGTACGGCATCTACACCATTCCCGAGATGTCCTACGTCGGCGCCACCGAGGAAGAGCTCACCGAGCGCAAGGTGCCGTACGAGGTGGGCCGCGCGGAGTACAGCGAGACGGCGCGCGGGCAGATCCTGGGAGACCACACCGGGCTGCTCAAGCTCTGCTTCCACCGCGAGAGCCTGGAGCTGCTCGGCGTGCACATCATCGGCGAAGGGGCGACCGAGCTCATCCACATCGGGCAGGCGGTGCTCGCCCACGGCGGCAAGGTCACGTACTTCCGCGACAACGTCTTCAACTACCCGACGCTCGCCGAGGCCTACAAGATCGCCGCGCTCAACGGCATCAACCGGCTCTGACGGCGCGCCGCTTCACGTGAGGAAGCGGCCCACCACCGCACGCAGCGAGCCGCCGTCGAACGGCTTGTCGATGCGCGGGTTGGTGGTGCGCTCGAGGAAGTCGCGGGCCCGTGCGGTGAAGGCGCCGCCGGTCATGAACACCATGCGCTGCGCGTGCTCGGGCGACAGCTGCGACAGCATCGCGTGGAGGTCGATGCCGGTGACCTCCGGCATCATCACGTCGCAGAGAATCACGTCGAACCGCTCGCCGCGCTCGATGAGCGCTGCCGCGGCGCGCGCACTGGTCACCACCAGCACCTCGTGGTCCAGCGCCAGCAGGCGGCTCACCGCGGCGCCCAGGCTCGGCTCGTCGTCGACCACCAGGATGCGGCCGCGACGCAGCTCGAGCGTTCCGCTCGCCGCCGCGGCCGGCTCGGCGATGGGGTCCGCCGCCACCGGCAGGTCCACCCGGTAGCAGGTGCCCTTGCCCGCCTCGCTGTCGACGCGGATCTCCCCGCCCAGGGCGACCACGATGCGGTGGCAGATGGCGAGCGCCAGCCCGGTGCCCCCACCGGGAACCTGGGTGGCGGTGAACGGCTCGAAGATGCGCGCCCGCACCGGCTCCTCGAGGCCCCCGCCGGTGTCGCACACCTCCACCACCACCTGGCCGGGCCGTTCCTGCCGGGTGCTGACCCGCAGCGTGTTCTCGTGCGCCCGGCCGTCGGGCATCGAGCGCGCTGCCGCCAGCACCAGGTTGAGGAACACCTGGCCCAGGCGCGCCTCGTTGCCCCGCACGTGCGGCACCTCGCCGAAGTCCTTCACCAGGCGCGCCCGGTGGCGAACCTCGTTCCACGCCATGCGCAGCGACGACTCCAGCACCTGGCGCACGTCGACCGCGTCGACCAGGCCGTCTTCCGACCGCGAGAAGATCTTGAGGTCGCGCACGATGTTGCGCACCCGGAGCGCGCACTCCTGCGCGTCGCGCAGCGGCTCGAAGCTCTCTTCCAGCCGCTTGACCAGGCCCTTCACCGTCTCCGGAACCGCCTGGGTCCCCAGGCCCTGCGCCACCGCCTCGAGGTCGCCGCGCACGCATTCCAGGTTCGCCATCAGCGCCGCGAGGGGGTTGTTGATCTCGTGTGCCACGCCGGCGGCCAGGGTGCCCATCGACGCCATGCGCTCGGAGATGAGCAGCTGTTCCTGCATGCGGTGGCGCTCGGCGCGGAGCCCGGCGTCGCGCAGCTCCCGCTTCACCGCCGGCACCAGGCGCGCGTACTGCCCCTTGGCCATGAAGTCGTGTGCCCCCAGACGAATCGACTCCACCGCCACCTCTTCCCCCACCGTCCCCGAGACGATGATGAACGGCACGTCGAGCCGGTGCTCCTTCACCAGGGCGAGCGCCGCCGGTCCGCTGAAGCGAGGCAGCGAGTAGTCCGAGACCACCAGGTCCCACGCCCGCTCGCGCAGCGAAAGCCCCATCGCCTCCGCGGTGTCCACGCGCTCGAAGGTCACCTCGAAGCCGCCCTTGCGCAGCTCGCGCACCAGCAGCTCGGCGTCGTGGGGCACGTCTTCCACGATGAGCACCTTGAGCGGGGTCGGGCTCATGCGAGCTCTTTCGGGGGCGCGACCTCGTTGAGCACCAGCCAGTAGAGCCCCAGCTGCCGCACCGCCTCGCTGAACTGCACGAAGTCCACCGGCTTGCGCACGTAGCTGTTGGCTCCGAGGCTGTAGCCCTGCACCACGTCCTGCTCCTCGACCGACGACGTCAAGATGACCACCGGCAACAGCCGCGTCCGTTCCTCGCCGCGCAGGGTCCTGAGCACCTCGAGCCCGTCGATCTTGGGGAGCTTGAGGTCGAGCAGCACCAGCTGCGGCAGCTCGGGGGGCTTCTGGCCCGCGTACCGCCCGGTGCCCCGCAGGTAGTCGAGCGCTTCCACCCCGTCGCGCGCGACCACCACCGGGTTGAGCACCTTGCTCTTCTTGAGCGCCCGGAGCGTGAGTTCCTCGTCACGAGGGTTGTCCTCGACCAGCAACAGCACCCGGCTCCCGTCGCCGACGTTCATGATGCGCGCTCCCGCGGTCCCAGCGTGAAGGTGAAGGTGGCGCCCGCCCCTGGCGCACTCTGCGCCCAGATGCTCCCGCCATGACGATGCACGATGCGCTGCACGGTCGCCAGCCCCACCCCGGTCCCTTCGAACTCGTGGGCGGCGTGCAGGCGCTGGAAGACGCCGAACAGCTTGGCGGCGTAGCGCATGTCGAAGCCGGCGCCGTTGTCCTTCACCTGGAAGGCGGGTCCGGCCGGCGAGGCCACGGCTCTGAACTCGATGCGCGCCTCGGGCTGCTTGGAGCTGAACTTCCACGCGTTGCCCAGCAGGTTCTCGAGCATCACCCGCAGGAGCCGCTCGTCGCCGTGCGCCTCGAGGCCGTTGTCGCAGACGAGCTCGACGGTGCGCTCGGGGTGGGCGAGCGCCAGGCGCTCGATGACTCCGCGCGCCAGCGCAGAGAGGTCGACCGGGTTCCAGTGCAGCTCGCTGCGCGAGACCTGCGCCAGCGTCAGCAGGTCGTCGATGAGCTCGGCCATCAGCTGGGCCGACTCGCGGATCATGCGCAGGTAGCGCTGGCCGCTCTCGTCGAGCTGCCCGCTGCAGTCCTCGAGCAGCGCCTGGCTGAAGCCGTCGATGCCCCGCAGCGGCGAGCGCAGGTCGTGCGCCACCGAGTAGCTGAACGCCTCGAGCTCGCGGTTGGCGCGTTCCGCCGCTTCCTTCGCCTCCGACAGCGCGACCCGGCTCTCCTTCTCCTCGGTGACGTCGCGGGCGATGGCGTAGAGCGTGCCCGCCGAGTCCGGCGCGGAAGTCCACGACAGCCAGCAGTAGCTCCCGTCCTTGCACCGGTAGCGGTTCTCGAAGCGCACGGTCGCCTCGCCCCTGGCCAGCCGGGCGACTTCCTCCAAGGTCGCGGGCACGTCGTCCGGGTGCACGAAGTCGAGGAACGGGCGCGACAGCAGCTCGTCTTCCGGGTACCCCAGCCGCGAGAACGCGGGGTTCACCCGAAGGAAGTGGCCCTGCGGACTTGCGATGCACACCAGGTCCAGCGAGAGGTTGAAGAACCGCTCGAACACCTGGCGCTCGCGCGAGAAGGCGAGCTGGGAGCGCACCCGGGCGAGCAGCTCGCGGGCGACGAAGGGCTTCACCAGGTAGTCGTCGGCGCCGGAATCGAGCCCCTCGACGGTCGCCTCTTCCCCCGCGCGGGCCGACAGCAAGATGAAGGGCACCTGCCCCAGCGCCCGGTCCTTCCGCACCTCGCGCAAGAGTCCGAACCCGTCGAGCCGCGGCATCATCACGTCGCTCAGCACCAGCGCGGGCGGCGACCGCCGCATCAGCGCCAGCGCTTCCTCGCCGTCGGCCGCCTCTTCCACCACGTAGTACGCCGAGAGCAGCCGCCCGAGGTAGTGCCTCAGGTCGGCGTTGTCGTCGACCACCAGCACCCGCTCGCTCGGCGCCGTCCCTTCGCCGACCTCGTGCGACTCGCGCCGCGTCGGCTGCACCGACGTGGGGCCCGCCGACCAGCTGAGCGCCTCTTCCACGTACGGCGTCGCCGCACCGCCGTCGCGCGGGTCTTCCGCAGCCTCGGCCACCCGGTCGAAGGGCAGGTGCTCCCGCCCGGTCCGCAAGGTGACCCGGAAGCTGCTCCCGACGCCGACCTCGCTGCTCACGTCCACCCGGCCACCGTGCTGCTGGACCAGCGCCTGCACCAGCGCCAGGCCGATGCCCGAGCCTTCGTGGGTGCGGGCGTGCGCCCGCTCGACCCGGTGGAAGCGCTGAAACAGCTTGGGGAGGTCCTCCGCCGGAATACCCCCGCCGCTGTCGCGCACCTCGAGCGTGACCTCCTCGCCGTGCCACCGCAGCTCGAGGCGGATGAAGCCCTTCAGGGTGAACTTGAGCGCGTTCGACAGGAGGTTCAGCACCACCCGTTCCCAGTGGTCGCGGTCGACGTAGACCGGCGCCGGCAGCGGCGGGCAGTCGACCTCGAAGCGCAAGCCCACGCGCTCGATGGCCGAGCGGAAGCCGCCCGCGAGCTGGGTGGTGAAGTCGGCCAGGTCGACGGGCACGAAGAGCGCGCGCGTGTAGCCGGCTTCCACCCGCGCGAACTCCAGCAGGCTGTTGGCGAGCAGCTGCAGGCGCACGGTGTTGCGGTGCACCAGCTCGAGCTCGGGACCAACGAGCCGCCGCTCCCGCGACCGCAGCGCGTCTTCGAGCGGCCCCAGCATCAGGGTGAGCGGCGTGCGGAACTCGTGGCTCACGTTGGAGAAGTACGAGGTCTTCGCCTGGTCGAGCGCCGCGAGCGCCGTGATGCGGCTCTGCTTGGCCTGGAACGACTCCGCCCTCCGCAGCGCGCCCACTGCGCGGTCGGCGATGCCCTGCAGCAGCTGCAGGTACCGCTCGTCGAGCGCGCGGTGCGGGCTCACCCCCAGCGCCAGGAACGCCCGCGGGCGACCGCCCGGGGTGGGCGTCACCGGCAGCACCACCCCCCGTTCCACCACCGCGGCCTGGGGCCCACCGCGCAGCTCCCCGAAGCGGCGCCGCACGTCGGGCACCACCACCGGCCCTCCCGACGAGAGCGCCCGCACGAGCGGCCAGCCTCCGTCGTCGTCCGCCCCCGACAGCGGCGCGCGCGCGGGAGGCGCGGTGCCCACCCCGCCGCAGGAGCCGAAGTGGGTCGCGGCCTGGCCGTCGTCCTGGACCACGTAGAGGTGCGCGAAGGGCACGTCGTCCTGGGCGGGGTGCAGCACGTCGAGCACCATGCGCCACGCCTCGTCCTCGGAACGGCACTCGAGCGAGCGCGTCGACAGTGCGTGCAGCAGCTGGAGCGCGCGCTCGCCCTGCACCTTCGCCGTGGTCTCGGTGACCGTGTCCAGCACGCCGCCGACCCGCCCATCGTCGCCGGGCACCGGGCTGAAGGAGAAGGTGAAGAACGCTTCCTCGAAGCGCTCGCCGGTGTTGATGAAGATCTGCCGGTCCTCGGTCCAGGTCGCCGGGCCGCCGGCCAGCACGCCGTCGATGAGCGGCCCCGCGAAGGCCCACACCTCGGGCCACACCTCGGACGCCGACTTCCCCAGCGCCGCCGGGTGCTTGCCGCGCAAGATCGGGCGGAAGGCGTCGTTGTAGAGGTGCAGGTATCGCGGCCCCCACCACAGCGCCATGGGGAAGCGACTGCCGAGCATCACCCCCACCGTGGTCTTGAGGCTCTGCGGCCAGCGCTCCACCGGGCCGAGCTCGCTCGTCGACCAGTCGAAGGTCCGCATCAGCTCGCCCACTTCTCCGCGCGCGCCGACGAAGTACCGCTCCGCTGCGTGCACCGCCGCTGCGCCCGTCATCACCCGTCGCCTTTAGCGCGCGCGCCGGGAACGCGTCGTCACGTTGAGCAGCTCGACCACGGTCGCTTCCAGCACGTGCGGGTCGAAGGGCTTGGCGAGGAAGCCGTTCGCCCCTGCGGCGAGCAGCTGCTCGCGCACGCTCGAAGTCAGGTGGCCGCTCACCGCGAGAATCGCCGCCCCCGCCAGCTGCGGCGCGGCGCGGATGTGCGCGCAGACCTCGACCCCCGACATGCCGGGCATCACCACGTCGAGGAGCACCAGATCCGGCTGGAACGACGCCAGCAGCAGCCCCGCGGCGAACCCGTCGCTGGCGGTCCGGCAGTCGGCCCCTGGAACCACTCGTTTCAGAGCGCGGCTCAGCGCCCGCACCACCACCGGGTCGTCGTCGACCACCGCGATGCGCGCCTGATCTCCCCCGTGGATCCGGCCAGGTACCGGCATTCCTTGGGCTCTCATGAAGGCCAGGAGCTCCGACCGGTCGAGGCGCCGGCGGCCCCCGGCCGTCCGATGGGCCTTGATCAGCCCCGCATCGGTCCACCGGGCGATGGTTCGCGGGTCCACCGAACACAGCCGCGCCGCTTCCCCCGTGGTGACCAGTTTTTCTTTTTCCGACATTTCCGGTAATCCCGGCAAAACCGACATGAGCCGAAAATCCCACAACCCCCGATCCAGGGCAATCGATTTGCGCGGCGTGCGCGCGAGGAGGGTCAGTTTGCGCGTGCCGGGTCGCCAGAAACCTGACGCGTCAGCGGTCCGTCGCGGGGCGCACCACCCAACCGCCCGAGATGAACGGGCCCCCGCGGCCGGGCCCGGCGCCCTCGTGCGTGGGTATGCCGAATGCAGTCCGGCCGGGCGCAGATCACCCACACGAGGCGCCTCACCATGACTGCTCTCACCATTCACCAGCGAACCGTGCTCCAGGAGCCACTCACCGGGCTGCAGCCCGAGATGCGGGTCGCCGACGTCATCGTGCAGACGCTCAAGGAGCTGGGCGTCGACACCTTCTACGGGGTCCCGGGCGGCGCCATCTGCCAGGTCTACGACGCGCTCCTCGACGCCCAGGGGGTCCGGGTGGTGAACACCCGCCACGAGACCGGGGCCGCCTTCATGGCCATGGGCCACGCCAAGGTCGGGGGCTCGCTGCCCGCGCTCTTGATGACGTCGGGGCCGGGCATCACCAACGCCCTCACCGGCCTCGCGGCCGCCCACGCCGACGGGGTGCCGCTGATCGCCATCGGCGGCGAGGTGCCCAAGAAGAACTTCGGCCGCGGCGCGCTGCAGGAAGGCAGCCGCTACCACCTCGACATCCTCGGCATGGTGCGCTCGGTCACCAAGTTCTCCGCGGAGATCTCCAACCCCCGCGCCGCGGCGACGGTGGTGCGCAAGGCGGTGGCCACCGCGCTCGCCGGCCGCCAGGGCCCGGTCTTCCTCTCGCTGCCGCTCGACGTGTCGAGCGAGCGCGTGCTGCCCATGTCCGGCAGCTCGCGGGTGTCCACCCACTTCGATCTCGACCTCGACAGCATCGAGCGCGCGGCGTGGGCGCTGCAGCGCGCGGAGCGGCCGCTGCTCCTCGTCGGCTCCGGCGCCCGGCACCCCGAAGCCGTGCGGTGGATCGGCACCCTCGCCGCCACCCTGCGCATTCCGGTGGCCACCACCCCGCGGGCCAAGGGGCTCTTCCCCGAGAGCGACCCGCTGTCGCTGGGCGTCTTCGGCTTCGGCGGGCACCCGACCGCCTCCCGCTACCTCGAGCAGGGCATCGACACCCTGATGGCGGTCGGCTGCGGCCTCGGCGAGACCGGCACCAACAGCTGGAGCCCGCTCCTGCAGCCGTCGAAGACCTTCATCCAGGTCGACATCGACGCCGGGCAGATCGGCAAGAACTACCAGGTCGACTTCGGGCTCGTGGGCCCGTCCCACACCGTGCTGCGCGAGCTGGTCTCCCGGGTCTCCCGCCGCAGCACCCGGGCGCCCGAGCTCTCCGGCCCGCGGTACCTCGACGCGCAGAACCTGGTCGACGACGCGCTCCCGCTCAAGCCGGCCCGCGCCATCGCCGCGCTGCAGACCCGCTTCCCGTCGGGCACCATCTACACGAGCGACATCGGCGAGCACACGCTGTTCGCGCTCCACTACCTGAAGGTCGACGAGCCCGACGGGTTCCTGGTGAGCACCGGCCTGGGTTCCATGGGCTCGGGCATCGGCGCCGCGGTCGGCGCCAAGCTCGCCCGCCCCGAGCGCCCGGTGGTGTCCATCTGCGGCGACTGGGGCTTCCAGATGATGGGCATGGAGCTCGCCACCTGCGTGCAGAACAAGGCCGGAGTGGTCTTCGCCGTCTTCAACGACGCCCGCATGCGCATGGTCGAGTCGGGCATGTCGAAGATCTTCGGCCGCGTGGGAGAGATGGACAGTCCCCGGGTGGACTTCGCCGCGCTCGCCCGGTCGGTCGGGGCGCGCGGGCTCAACATCCGCACCGCCGCCGAGCTCGAGGCCATTCCCGAGAAGTGGCTCAACTCCGACACCCCGCTGGTGCTCGACATCGAGATCGACCCCGCGTCCGCCTTCCCCGCGCACGGCCGCATCGCGCAGATCAAGAACTTCGCCGCCTGACCCTTCCCCCACACGAAACGAACGCCATGAACAAGCCCACTGCTGCAGGTTTTCTCGGTTTCGGCCACGCGGTGCCCGAGACGGTGCGCACCAACGACTTCTGGGGCGCGAAGTACGCCGCCAGCCACGACACCCGCAAGGAACGCGACATCACCATGCCGGTCGACCTCGCGCAGGTGGACACCGGCAACAGCGCCCGCAAGGTGCAGCTGCTGGCGATGCGCTCGGTCGCCAACGACCCGTTCCACGGCGCCAAGGAACGCCGGGTGGCCGACGCGAAGACCAAGTGCTCCACGCTGGAGATCGCCGCCGCCAGGAAGGCGCTCGAGCGCGCGGGCATCGAGGCCAAGGCACTCGACCTCATCCTCACCTGGTCGCTCCCGCCCGACGAGTGCATGCCGTCGAACGCCGGTATCCTCCAGCACGCGCTCGGCGCGACCCGGGCCAACACCCTGGGCGTCGACTCGGCCTGCGCCTCGTTCATGTCCGCGGTGGCCATCGCCCGGGCGATGATCCGCGACGGCCAGGCCCGCTACGTCCTCATCTCGATGTGCGCCATCCACAGCCGCCTGCTCGACTTCGAGGACCCCGCCTCGGTGAACTTCGGCGACGGGGCGGGGGCGGTGGTGATGGGGCCGGTGGCCGAAGGCTACGGCATCGTGGAAACCGCCTTCCGGACCTACGGCGAGCTCAACGAGGCCATCTGCCTGGGCCCCGTCGACGACGCCCCTTGGTACGAAGGCGGCAGTCGGCTCCTCGTGCATTCCCGGAAGATGGCGCAGGGCCGCAAGATCGTCATGAAGACCGCGGAATACGCCGTCGAGGCCATCGGCGCAGTGCTCGACCGCGCGCGCCTCACGCCTTCGGCGATCACCCATTACTACTCTCACCAGCCCGTCTCCTGGTTCAACCTCGCCACGCGCATGGCCACTGGGCTCGGTCACGCCCGGACCGTCGACAGCTTCCCCACGCTCGGAGGCATGAGCGCGGCGAACATTCCCGTCAACCTCTCGCTCGCCCAGGACGCCAACCAGCTCAAGGACGGCGACCTCGCGGTGCTCTACGCCTGCGGCGCCGGCTTCGTGTGGGCTGCCGCGGTCATGCGATGGGGTGGGCAGGCGCGCTAAGTAACCGCGAGTGCGTGAGGTCTCCTGCCGGGTCATGTGGCTGTTCCTCGAGAGCGCCCGCCAACGCGGCCGCCCGCTCGAGGACCTGGTCGCCGGGCTCCCGCTCACCGTGGACCAGCTGTCCAACCCGTCGAACCGCATCGACTGGGACCCGTTCTGCGTGCTCTGCGAGCGCCTCGAGGCCATCTGCGGAGGCCCCCGGGAGCTCGAGGAGATGAGCGCGGCGTACTCGGCGTCGCCCGACGTGCTGGCCGCCAGCCGTTTCGTGGGCCTGGTGGCCAGCGCCCGCACCCTCTACTGGGCGAGCCACCGCTGGTTCGGCCACGCCATCTTCACCGTGGTCCGCTCGACCTTCGAGGACTTGCCCGACGGCCGCATCCGCATGTCGCTCGAGATCCCCGAAGGCTACCGCGACTGCCCACAGTTCTTCCGGATCAACGCCGGGGTCTTTCGCGCCAACCCCCGCGCCATCGGGCAACACGACGCGGTGGTCGACGTGCAGCTCTTCCCCAGGCGGGCCGTCTACGAGATTCAACCGCCGCCGTCCCTCACGCTGTGGGCCAGGCTGGTGCGGCGGCTGCGGGCCTTCGCCGGGAGTCCCCTGGCACTGGAAGAGCTCAGCACCCAGCAGCGCCAGCTCAAGGCGCAGTTCGACGAGCTCTCCGTCGCCCACGAGCGCATCGGAGAGCAGCGCGGCCAGCTCGAGCTGGTGAACGAGCTCGCGCGCGAGCTCACCGCCTACACCCAGCTCGATCAGCTCGAAGCCGCCGTCGCCTCCGTGCTCACCACCCGGCTCCGCGCCACCGGAGTCGCGCTCGCCCTGGCGCCGACCCCGGGAGCCGCGCTCGAACCCGGCCACGCGTCAGGTCTGAGGCAGGGGCCGCCGAACCGGACCCAGGTGCTCACCTCGCAGGGCGATCGGCTGGGCACCATCGAGGTCTGGGGCGTGCCCCCGGCCCCTCAGGGTCGGAGCGACCTGCTCGACGACCTGACGCCGTGGCTCGCCATCGCGCTCGACACCGCGCGTTCGTTCAAGCTCCTGAACCAGGCCAAGGCCGGGCTCGAGCAGCAGGTCGCCGAGCGCACCGAGCAGCTGCGCGCGTCGCTCGCGAAGGTCACCGAGGCCAACGAGCGCCAGGCCCGCTTCTTCGCCAACGCCTCCCACGAGCTGCGCACCCCGCTCACCCTGATGCTGAGCCCGCTCGAGGCGCTCGCCGCCCAGCCGCTCCCCGAGCGCCAGAAGGCCGACGTCGACACCGCGCTCACCAGCGGCTACCGGCTGCTCAAGCTGGTCAACGACGTGCTCGACCTGTCGAAGCTGGAAGCGGGGAAGATCACCCTCGAGCCCGCGCCGACGGACCTCACGGTGCTCCTCACCCGCGTGGTGCGCCCGTGGATGGCGGCGCTCGAGCTGCGTCGGGTCACCGTGAAGCTCGAGCTGCCGCCCGCGCTCCCGCTGGTGGCCGACGCCGAGCGCCTCGAGCAGGTGGCGCTCAACCTGGTGTCCAACGCCGTGCGCTACACGCCCGACGGCGGCACCCTGCGCGTGCGCGCCTGGCTCGACGGCGAGCGCCGCTGCTTCTCGGTGTGGAACTCCGGCGAAGGCATCGAGCCCGAGGCGCTGGCCACGCTCTTCGAGCGCTTCACCCAGGGCACCCGCACCAAGGCGCGCCGCTTCGGGTCCACTGGCCTCGGGCTCGCGGTGGTGAAGGAGCTCGTCGAGCTCCACCAGGGCACGGTGCGCGCCGAGAGCCCGCCGGGTGAAGGCGTCACCTTCACCGTCACCCTGCCGCCGGGCGCCGCGAGCGCCGGGCCCTCGACCGGAACGCCTGCGACCTCCACGGGCGCCGGCGCCCTCGAGCTCAAGCAGTACCAGGTGGCGGGAGAGCTCACCGCGCCCGCCCCGGAGCAGGCCGCGCCCGCCCCGGCGACCGGGGGTGCCGCGCGCCCGGTGCTGCTGGTGGTCGAAGACAACCCGGAGCTGCGCGCCTTCATCGTGCGCAGCTTCGAGACCGACTGCACCGTGCTGCAGGCCGCCCACGGCGAAGAAGGCCTCGCGGTGGCGCGCGCCCGCGTCCCCGACGTGGTGCTGAGCGACCTCATGATGCCCGGCCTCGACGGCTTCGGGCTCTGCAAGGCGCTCAAGGCCGACCCGCTCACCGCGGGCATTCCGTTCCTGCTGCTCACCGCGCGCGCCGACCTGCAGACCCGCGTCTCGGGCTTCGAGCACGGCGCCGACGACTTCCTGATGAAGCCGTTCCACGTCGCCGAGCTGCGCGCGCGCGTGGCGGCCCAGCTGCGCCTGCGCGCCCTGGCCACCGAGCTCGCCCAGCGCGACAAGCTGGCGTCACTGGGCACCCTGGTCGCCGGCGTCGCCCACGAGCTGCGCAACCCGCTCAACGCCATCATCAACGCGCTCGAACCGATGAACGCCCTGTGGCCCGAGGCCCCCGAGGACGCCCGGTCACTGGTCGCGCTCGCGCTCGAGCGTGGGCGCCGCATGGAGCAGATCTCCGCTCAGCTGCTCCAGCAGGCGCGCGCGGGCGAAGGCGTGCACGCCGCCTTCGACGTGGTGGAGAACCTGAGGAGCGCCCTCGCGATGCTCGCGCACAAGGCGCAGGGCGTTCGCCTCGCGATGCGGGCCGACGGCCCGGTGACGGTGTTCGGCGACCCCGGCGCCCTGCACCAGGTGTGGGTCAACCTCATCGACAACGCCCTGCTCGCTGCGCAGCCGAGCGGCGAGGTGACGGTGTCGGTCGGTGCGGACGCCGGCGCGACCGTCGTCACCGTCGCCGACACCGGCGCGGGAATCCCGCCGCACGTGCTGCCGCGCATCTTCGACCCCTTCTTCACCACCCGCGACGTCGGCAGCGGCACCGGCCTCGGGCTCGCCATCGTCCGGCGAATCATCGACGACCACTCAGGGCGCATCGAGGTAGAGTCCCGACCCGGTGCTACGGTCTTCCGCGTGCGGCTCCCAGGGGCACCCCCGATTCGACCGACGATGACCGATGAGCGCGCCCCAGCCCTCTGAGCGACCTGCCGTGCTGTACGTCGACGACGAGCAGTCGAACTGCACCGTCTTCGAGCTGACCTTCAAGCAGCGCTTTCGCGTGCTCACCTGCACCAGCGGCGCGGCGGCCATCGAGCTCCTCAAGGCCAACCCCGGGCAGGTCGGCGTGCTGGTCACCGACCAGCGCATGCCCGGCATGTCGGGCTCCGAGCTGCTCGCCCAGGCCCGCGAGCTCTCGCCCGAGACGCAGCGCATGGTGGTCACCGCCTTCTCCGACATGACCGCGGTGTTCGACGCGGTCAACCGCGGCCAGGTGCAGCGCTACTTCGTCAAGCCGTGGTCGCGCGAGGACCTCGGCGCCGCCATCGCCGCCGCGCTCGACGTCTTCGAGCTGCACAACCGGCTGCGCTCGGTGCAGGAACGGCTCCTCACCTCGGAGCGGCTCTCGGTCATCGGCCAGGTGTCCGCCGGCATCGCCCACGAGCTGATGAGCCCGGTGGGCGCGCTCGCCGCCAACGTGCACCACCTGCGGCTGGAACTCGAGCCGCTGCTCGCGCTGGCCCGCAAGGGCGCGGGCCCCACCCCTGCGCCGGAAGTCGCCTCCGCGCTCGACGACCTGCCCGAGCTGGTCTCGGAGATCGCCCAGGCGGTCGACCACATCGGCACCCTGGCGCGCAGCGTGCGCAACCAGGCCCGCGGCGAAGACGCCGACGAGACCTGCGACTTCGCCGAGGTGGCCCAGTTCGCCGCGCGGCTCACCCGCATCGAGGTGCAGCGCTGCGGCCGGCTCTTCGTCACCGGCTCCAAGGTCATGGTCCGGGCAGGCCAGGTGAAGCTCACCCAGGTGCTCATCAACCTGGTGGTCAACGCGGCGCAGGCCATGGCCGAGTCGAACCGCCGCGGCACCATCGAGCTCGGCTGGGAAGACCGCGGCCCCGAAGGCCTGGTCGCCTGGGTGAAGGACCAGGGCCCCGGCATCGCGCCCGAGAACCTGAGCCGCATCTTCGAGCCGCTCTTCACCACCCGGCCCGCCGGCGTGGGCACCGGGCTCGGGCTGTCGATCTGCAAGGACATCGTGGAGCACGCCGGCGGCTCGCTCACCGTCGAGAGCACGCCCGGCGCCGGGGCGACCTTCTTCATCCGCCTGCGCACCGTGCACTGAACGCGCCTCGAGCGAGGCGCGCGGTACCCGTTCCTAGTGGGTGCGCTCGCCGTCGTCCGCAGGCAGCGGAGACTCGCCGGTGCCGTCCTCGGCGCCCGCGTCCTGCACCTCGGAGCTGCGGCTCTCGATGAGCTGGTACTGCTTGAGCAGCCGGCGGAAGTTGCTGCGGTCGAGCCCCGCGCGGTTCGCCGCCGCGGTGATGTTGTTCGACGTCTTCTTGAGCAGCAGTGTCAGGTAGCGGCGGTCGAAGGCCCCGGCGGCGAGCTGCTTCGCCTGGGCGTACGGCAGCCCGGCGAGCGCCCCCAGGTCGTCTTCCCCGGCGCCGGTCTCCGCCGCGAGCTCGCGCGGGAGATCGGCCAGCGTCACTTCCTTGCCGCGCGCCAGCACCGCCGCGCGCTCCACCACGTTCTCGAGCTCGCGCACGTTGCCGGTCCACCGGTTGGCGACCAGGGCCGCCATCGCGTCGGGCGCGAAGCGCTCGATCTCCCGCCCCAGCTTGCGCGCGTAGCGCTGGAGGAAGTGGTACGCGAGCACCGGCACGTCGGTCGGCCGCTCCCGCAGCGGAGGAATGGCGATCGAGATGACGTTGAGGCGGTAGTACAGGTCCTCGCGGAACTTGCCCTTCTCGATGGCCTTCTTCAGGTCCACGTTGGTGGCGGCGATGACCCGCACGTCGACCGACACCGTGTCCGTCGAGCCCACCGGGCGAATCTCGCCTTCCTGCAGCGCGCGCAGCAGGTGTACCTGGGTGGTGAGCGGCATGTCGCCGATCTCGTCGAGGAAGAGCGTGCCGCCGTCGGCGGCCTCGAACAGGCCGCGCTTGGCCCCGATGGCGCCGGTGAAGGCGCCCTTCACGTGCCCGAAGAGCTCGCTCTCGAGCAACGTCTCGGTCATCGCCGCGCAGTTCACCGGAATGAACGGGCGGCCGCTGCGGGGCCCCTGGCGGTGGAGCGAGCGCGCCACCAGCTCCTTGCCGGTGCCGCTCTCGCCGCGCACCAGCACCGTGGTGCTGGAGTAGCTCACCCGGTCGATGAGCTCGAACACGTCGCGCATCGCCTGCGACTCGCCGAGGAAGTCGGGGTGCGGCCGCGACGCCACCTGTCGCTCGAGCTCGCGGTTGCGCAGCACCAGCGCACGGCGCTCCGCGGCCTTCTTCACCACGTTGACGACTTCTTCCGACTCGAACGGCTTGAGCAGGTAGTCCCAGGCGCCCAGCCGCACCGCCGACAGCGCCGAGGCCACCGTGCCCTGGCCGGTCATCATGATGACCTCGACGTCGGGGTGCCGCGCCTTGATGTGCTTGAGCACCTCGAGCCCCGACAGGTTGGGCATGTTGAGGTCCACCAGCACCACCGACAGGCCGGGGTCGCTCGCCATCACCAGCGCTTCCATCGGCTGGGAACAGACCTTGGCCTCGAAGCCCCCTCGCGTCAGCAGCGAGGCCAGGCTCTTGGCGAGCGTCGGCTCGTCGTCCACCACCAGCACCGACGTCTTCTGCGGCTGCGGCTGTGCGGGCGTCATCCCCTCGCTCATCGGCACACGTCCCCGCCTTCCTCAGCCCTCGCGGGCCGAAATCGAAGCGACGGGTGAGTATGCACCGCAACCGAACGGCGGCAACCACAACTGCTGCGCGCCGCTCAGGCCCGCGTGCCCGGCGCCGGCCCGACGTAACGGCCACGTGTGGGGGGCGCGCGCACCTCGGCGACGGGCCTGCGGGGAAAGGTGAAGGTCACCGTGGTGCCTTCGCCCACCTTCGACTCCAGCCGCAGCTCGCCGCCGTGGCGCCGGGTGATGCCCCAGGCCGCGGTGAGGCCGAGGCCGGTGCCTTCGCCGATCTTCCGGGTGGTGAAGAACGGCTCGAAGACGTGGCCCAGGTGCTGCTCCGGGATGCCGTGACCGCGGTCCCGCACCTCGATGCACACGAAGTCGCTGGTGTCCCACGTGCGCAGCTCGATGGTGCCGGGGTCGGCGCTCGCCTGGCGCGCGTTGCGCAGCACCTGGGTCACCGCCTGCTCCAGCTGCAGCGCGGAGATCGACACCAGCGCGGTGGACTCCAGGCTCACCGACGCCGGGCGGGCGGCGCCCAGCTCCTCGCGGATCGCCCGCTGTACCGCCGCGTTCACCTGCACCGGCTCGGTGGTGACCTGTTCCTGCTTCGACAGCTCGCCCAGCCCCTTCACCACCGCGCTGATCCGCTTGGCGCCGTCGAGGCTCTCGTCGATGGCGTCCACCGTGTCGGCGAGCTGGCTGCGCGACGGCACCCCCGCCGACAGCACCTCCTTGAGCATCGAGAGGTTGGTCACCACGTAGCTCAGGGGGTTGTTGATCTCGTGCGCCGCCCCCGAGGCCAGCTGGCCGATCGCCACCAGCCGCTCGTTCTCGCGCACCCAGGTCGACAGCCGCTTCTGCTCGGTGAGGTCGCGGTAGTGCACCACGCTCATGGGAGGACCGGCGTCCGCGGCGAGCGGGTAGCTCGACACCTGGAACACCGACGGACCGACGGCGACTTCCTGCGCGCCTTGCTTCTGCGCCAGCATCGGGCACCCGGGGCACGGCGTGTCGCGGCCCGCGAACACCTCGTGGCACGGCCGGCCGATGAGCTCCGCCCAGGTGCGGCCGGTGCTGCTGAGGTACGCGCTGTTGGCGCGCCGCACCGTGGTGCCTTCGATGATCACGATGGGGTCGTGAATGGCGTCGAAGGTCGCTTCCCACTGCTTCTTGCCCGCGGCGATGAGCGCGGTGCGCTCCTCGACCTTCTGCTCGAGTTCCTGGTGGCCCCGGCGCAGCTGCTCGTTGGCCGCCGAGAGCGCCCGCAGGTTGTCGGCGTGGGCGAGCCCGACGCCCACGTGCGGCGCCAGCAGCTGCAGGTCGACCAGGTCCTCGGTGACGAAGGGGGGCGCGGCGGGGCCTCGCACGCATTCCAGCACCCCGAGCAGCCGGTCGCCGAAGACCACCGGCACCGCGATGACGCTGCGGGTGGTGAAGCCGGTGGCCTGGTCGAATTCCGGCGCGAACGCCTCCGACACCCGGGTGTCGGCCACCAGGAGCGGCAGCCGCATGTGCGCCACCCGGCCCGCGAGCCCCTGGCCCGGTGCCAGCCGCCGCTCGACCAGCGCGTCGCCGTGCGCCCCGTCGACCACGTCGAAGGTGAGTTCCAGCGTCTGGCTGTCGAGCAGGAACAGCGTGGCCCCGTCGGCCTGACAGAGCTCGGCGGCGTGCCGCGCCGCGACCCGCCGCACCCCGGGCGTCAGCACCTCGGAGGCCACCTCGAACGCGAAGCGGCGCACCGTGGTCAGCTTGGCTTCCAGCGAACGTTCGCGCGCGCTCAAGCACGGCTCCTCGTCAGGTATCGAGCAGAATGGCGCCCTGGTCGTCGCGACGGACCGAGAGGATGCCGGGGTTCTCGCGTTCCAGCCGCGCCATCAGCTGGGCCTGCGTGCGCACCAGCGCCAGGAGCCGGCGGTTCTCGCGCTCGAGGTCCAGCTGCTCGAAGGCGATGCTCAAGATGACCTTGAGCTCGAGGTCGTCCCACGGCTTGGTGAGGAACCGGTAGATCTCCCCGTGGTTGATGGCGTCGATGGCGGTCTGCATGTCCGCGTAGCCGGTCAGCATGATGCGCATGCAGTGCGGGTGCCGGTTGCGCACCAGCTTGAGGAACTCGAGCCCCGTCATGGTGGGCATCAGGTGGTCGGAGATGACCAGGTCGAATTCTCGTTCCTTGAGCATGGTGAACGCGGTGCCCGCGTCGTTCGCCATCTCCACCTGGTAGCCCTCGCGGCGCAGCGAGCGGCCGAGCGCCTTGGCGACGTTGGGCTCGTCGTCGAGCAGCAAGATGTGCCGCTGCGCCGCGGCCGGCGTGTGGTGCTCGGCGGGGATCATCAGGTCGACTCCGGCGTTGGGGCGAATGGTCATGACGGTCACTCCAGGATGAAGGTGAGAGAAGAAGAACGGCCGTGATCCACCGCGGCCTCGACGGTCCACCGCCCGGTGAGCGCGTACTGCTCGATCCAGGTGCCCACCACCGGCAGCTCGACCCACACCCGCTCGGGCGCCGCGTGCTTGCCGCCGCTGCCCGTCGCCTGGAACGAGACCGTCTGCACCTGCCACGGCAGCCCGCCCGGCTGCACGAAGGTCAGCTCCACCACGTGGCCGCCGGGGCTGGCGCCCGACACGTCCACCGCCACGAAGATCGACCGCGTCGTCGCCAGCGGAAACCGCCGCGCCCACCGGCCAGCGACCTTCGCTGCCGAAGCGTGCATCGCCGCCACCGACGCGCCCGGGTTGAGCGCGTCTTGCGCGGTCGCCACCGGCGCCGACGCCTCGTCGGTGACCTCGAGGCCACACGCGGTGAGTGCCAAGGTGAGGAAGAGTGAGGAACGCATTGGAGTTTCCCTTTCGACGTCGACGGGGGCTGTCCCTGGGCGTTTGCAAGGTCGGGCCCCTCTGCCGCGTTCGTGAGGCCGGACACTTGCGAAAGCGGACGCGGGGTCACCCGGGCGATCGCCGGTCCCGACCGACCCGGCCTCCCACCGGGGCCCACCCCGGGGACTGGCCCACCCGCCTGACCTGGGCCACACTCACGCCCCGTGAGGCTGATGGTGGTCGAAGACGACGCGCTGGCTGGCCGCAGCCTCTGCCGCTGGCTCCGCCGCGAAGGTCACCAGGTGGTGCTCGTCAGCCGCCTCGACGACGCCCTGCGCCTGGTGGAAGGCGAACCGGAGTTCGACGGCGTGCTCACCGACGTGGAACTCGAAGACGGCGCCTCTGGCCTCGAGCTCCTCGAGGTGCTGCGCCGGCAGAAGCCCACCCAGCTCAAGGTCATCATGTCCGGGGCGGCGATGCCGACCCACGTCACCTTGACGCCCGGAGTGGAGACCTTCTTCGAGAAGCCGCTCAGGCTCGAGGCGCTCTCCGCTCTGCTGCAGCGCTGAAGGCGACCGACCCACCCGCCTGCATGTGGGCGTTCCTCGCCTCCCGTCACCCGGTGGCGGTGTCGCGCACACGCCCGCTCCGCGGGCCCACCTGACCGGCCGGATCAGGGCCCAGCCAGCGGCTCCACCGCGGCGCGCAGCACGCTCTGAGGAAAGCGGCCCAGGAACTCGCGCGCCTTCGCCGCCGCGCCGTCGCGCTCGCCCGTCGCCGAGAGCGCGAGCGCCTGCATCGCGAGCCGCTCTTCCTCGAGCTGGCCGCGCGGGAAGCGCCGCTCGTGCTCGGCCAGCGCCTCCAGCGCCAGCCCCGGCGCTTGTCGCCCCATCGCCACCCGCGCCTGCTCGATGAGGCTGCGCTCCTGTCGGAGCGCCTCGTCGCCCTGCGCTGCCGCGTTGCCCGAGGGCTTCGGGCGCGGCCTCGGCGCCACGGCCAGAGGCTCCGGCACGGCGTCTTCCGCCCTCGGGCCCGGGGCCACGTCGTCCGTCGCCCGAGCGACCTCCGGCGCGCTCACCACCTGCGACACCGGAACCGGCGCGGGCGCCGGCGGCGCGAGCACCGCGAGCACCTGGGCGCCGGCCGGCCCGCCGGCGGCGGACGCCCCCACGCCCACGCCCACCAGCAGCGTGCCGACCGCGC
>JAIBBQ010000043.1 GCA_019694595.1 Myxococcaceae bacterium | reverse complement strand
GGCCGCCGTCGTCGCCGCCGCCGCCGCCCACGTCCTCGCCGCCGCCGCCACCCACGTCCTCGCCCGTGCCACCGCCGTCGGCCGTCGCGTCGCCGCCGCCCGAGGTGGCGTCACCGCCGCCCGCTCCGCCGCCGCTGGAGCCCGCGCCCGGAGCGCCACAGCGGAAGGCGAGCACCGCGAAGAGGACGGCGAGGGGGAGGAAGCGGAGGGTCTTCACGGAGGAGGACGGTACCGGGAGGGAGGGCGCGCCGCGCGGGAGGGGAGGAGGGAGTGCCACGCCGAGGTGACGGGGTTGCTCGGAAGGGGGCGCGGTCCTGCAGGACACGAAGGCGTCGAGTGCGGGCCCGGGCGAGAGCCCCGTGAACCCCACCCGTGGGACGGGGCGAACGCCCCGCCGTCTTCGCGGGCAGCGCCCTCGCGAAGACATCTACAGCAGCAGGAAGCCGGCCACGAAGAGCACGCCCGTCAGCGCCATCGCCAGATGGGTGAGCTCGGGCGCAGAGGCGTAGAGCGTCACGAAGAGGAGCGGGCCCAGCACCGTCATGGTGTCGGTGAGCGTGCCCAGCACGCCGTAGAGGCCGCCGAGCGCGTCGCCGCCGAAGGTGTCCGCCGCGTGCTTCATCACCACCGCGAAGACCAGCGACGAGCCGAGGATGTAGCCCACCAGCGCCGCCGCGTAGGACCAGGGCCCCGGCGCGAAGGACATCGCCGCCAGGCTGGCCATCGACAGCGGGGCGCACAGCGACACCAGCGGCCGCACCGGGAAACGGTCGGCGAGGAAGCCGCCCAGCGGCTGCGCGAGCGCGAAGGTCACGCCCATCGCCGCGAAGAGCAGCGTCACCTGCGGCAGCGCGAGGCCCACATGGGCCTGCGCGTGCAACGGCAGCACGCCCTGCAGCGCCGTGTAGCTGAGCTTGTTGAAGCCGATGGGCAACATCACCCCCACGAAGGCGCCCTGGCGCGCGAGCCGCAGCAGCTGGCCGAGCTCGTCGGACAGCGTGCGCACCTGCGCCGGCGCAGCTGGTGCCCCACGCTCCAGCACCACCAGCACCAGCGTCAGCAGCGCGATGGCCGCCGCCACCGCCACCGGCAAGCGCACGTCGCGCGGCCCGAGCAGCCCGGCCAGCACCGGCCCCACCACCAGCCCGCTGCTGCCCACGCCCCCCACGATGCCGAGCGAGGTCCCCTGCCCCGGCCCACGCACCGCGAAGACGCGCGCGAAGACCGCGGGGAAGACCAGGCCCGTCGCCACGCCTTCCACCACCCGCACCCCGACCAGCCACCACACCGGGCCCGGCACCAGCAGCGCCAGCGTCGAGACGCAGTAGAGCGAGAGCCCCACCACCATGATGCGCCGCGCACCGACGCGGTCGACCCACACCCCGCCCGGCACCTGGGTGCCGATCTTCGCCGCCGAGTACAGGGAGTAGACCAGCGACAGGCCCAGGCCGCCCGCCCCGCCGGTGAGCGACGGCACCAGCGGCACCACCACCCCGTAGCCGAGCGAGACCGCGAACAGCGCGAGCGCAGAGAGCCACATCGGTCGTCTCCCGCGAGGCTACGCTCCTTTCGCCATGGCTCCACCACGATTGGTGCTGCTGCACGCGCTCGGACAGCTCGCCCGCGCCCGCGCCGCCTTCGAGCTCGAGCTCGCCGGCCGCGACGTGAAGCGCGCCCAGGAAGCCAAGCTGCGCGCGCTGCTCTCGGCGCACCGGGACACCGAGTACGGCCGGGCCCACGGCTTCGCCAAGCTGCGCACCCCGCAGGACTACTCCGCCGCCGTGCCGCTGCTCACCCCCGAAGGGCTCGCCCCGTACGTCGACCGGTTGATGGCCGGAGAGCGCAACCTCCTCTCCGCCGAGGCGCCCATCTACTACGTGCGCACCTCGGGCTCGTCGGGCGAGCCCAAGCACGTGCCCATCACCCCGAGCTACCGCACCGAGCTGCAGAAGACGGTGCAGGCCTCGCTCTGGCACCTCTTCTTCCGCTTCCCCCAGGCCTTCCGCGGCCAGGCGCTCTACTTCGTCGGTTCGCGCCGGGTCGACGTCGCCCGCGACGGCAACGACGTGGGCACCATGAGCGGCTTCAACTTCACCGAGATGCCGAAGGCCGTGCAGCAGCTCTACGCCTGGCCGTACGCGCTCTTCGAGGTGCAGCACCTCGAGACCCGCACCTTCCTCGCCCTGGCGCTCGCCATCCGCGCCCACCTCACCGTCATCGCCGGCATCTTCCCCGCCTCGCTGGTGTACCTGCTGCGCGACTTCGAGCGCTTCGCGCCGGACCTCGAGGCCACCTTCCGCTCCGGCACCCTGCCCGGCTGGCTCGAGCTCCCCGCAGCCCAGCAGGCGCTCTTCGCCGCGCGCCTCGAGCGCAGCCCCGCGCACGCCGAGCTGGTGCGCCGCGCGCGCGACCACGGCCCCGACGGCCAGGGCCAGGTGCTCTTCCCCCACCTGCGCCTCGTCTACTGCTGGACCGCGGCCACCGCGGCGCTCTTTCTCCCCGAGCTCACCCGGCGCCTCGGGCCCCAGGTGCCGGTGCGCGACGCCATCTACTCGGCGTGCGAAGGCTGGTGCTCCGTGCCCACCGGCGACGAGGAGCCCGGCGGAGCGCTCGCCATCACCTCCCACTTCTTCGAGTTCCTCGACGAGGAGGCGTACGAGCGCGGCGAGCGCACCACCCGCTACGCCTGGGAGCTGGAAGACGGCCGCCGCTACCTCATCGTCTTCAGTACCGGCGCCGGCCTGCACCGCTACCTGCTCCACGACGTGGTGGAGACCTGCGGCCAGTTCCAGGGGATTCCCAACATCCGCTTCGTGCGCAAGCACGGCGCCGCCACCAACCTCGCCGGCGAGAAGCTCGTCGAGGCCCACGTGACGCAGGCCGTGCAGCAGGCGCTGACCTCGCTGAAACTCGAGAGCGCGTACTTCGTCGCCGTGCCGCGCTTCGACGGCCAGCTCCCCGGCTACGCGCTGCACGTCGAGCCTTCGACCGACTGGAGCGGCGAGACGCGCGCGGCCTTCGCCGCCGAGGCCGACCGGGCGCTCTCGGGGCTGAGCTTCGACTACGGCCGCCTGCGCAAGGCCAACGCGCTCCGCGGCCTCGCACCGGTGTGGCTCCCGCCCGGGCGCTACGCCGCCTTCCGCCAGCGCCGCGTGCTGGAAGGCGCCGCCGAGGCGCAGCTCAAGGTCTCGAACCTGGTGCCCGCGCTCGAGAAGCTCCCGCCGGAGCTGCGCGGGTGAGCCCGGCCCGTGCTTACTGCGCCCACTCCGGCTCGCACGCGAAGCGCGGGCAGAGGTTCACCCAGCTGACCAGCGAGTAGCCGGCCTCGCAGGTGGGGAAGAACTGGGCGCAGACGCCGAAGGGCGTGCAGCCGACCGGGACCGTGCAGCGGTTGGCGGTGCGCGTCGACGCCACCTGCTGCCCGGGGCAGCTCGGCTGGGCGACCCGCGGGCAGCTCTGGATGCGGTCGGGCAGCTGCACGTAGACCTGGCTCGCCGTGAGCACCACGTCGGCGCCGCTGCGGGTCACGTGGCCCGCGACCACCGCGCGGCCGGTGCGGATCCGCTCCATCACCCAGTCGCCCTGCACGCGGGTGCGCAGCGCGTTCTCGATGGAGACCTCGGTGCCCAGCACGTGGCCGGTGGTGCGGTTGAGGCGGGTGAACTGCAGGTTCGCGCACGGCGTGGTGACGCAGGCAATCTTGGTCACGCCCACGCCGTAGAACTTGTCGGTGCCCGGCACCGTGTTGCCCGGCAGCGCCCGGTACGCGTCCTTCACCAGGAGCGTGCGGGTGTTGAAGCGGCTCTCCTTGGGACCCAGGCGGCCGAAGACCACCACCTCGCCGTCGGGCGCGCCGGTCACCTTGTCCTGCAGCTCGGCCAGCAGCGAGACCGACTGCGAGAAGTCGAACGCGCTGACGTAGCGCTCCTGCATCGTGCTGTTGAGGTCCTTCACCCAGTAGCCGCCGCAGAGGGGCGAGATGCACTTGCGCACGTCGCGCCGCGCCAGCAGGAAGGTGTCCTTGGTGGTCGAGAGCTCCTCGCCCTGCGTGTCCAGCACGTCGGGCTCCGGCGCCACCTCGGTCTCCACCACGCCACACGCCGAAACCAGCAACACCAGCATCGCCCACGGAGAAGTCTTCATGTGGGCGCATGTGCGACAGATGCGCCGCCGAGTCAAGGGCCCCCCGGCAGACCGTCACCCCGGGGCGCTCACCGCGCGTACGCAGGCGTCCACCGCGCGAGGAGCCGGGGCGGCGTCAGCCAGCGCGCGCGCAGCCCGAGGAGCAGCACGCCCACCCCGAAGGCGCCCCACACGGCCAGCATCGGCAGCAACACCCACGTCATCAGGTAGCTCAGCATCGCGTCGCTCCTTCCTTCGTCCCCTTCGAGTTCTCGACACCGGGACCGCGCCGCCGTCGCAGGCGCCGTCTCACTTTCTTGGAGAGCAAGCAGCGGGCCTCGCGCGCGCCGCGGCGAAGCGCGCGGATCCACGACGGGTGTTCACTCCAGTGCCGACCCAGCGTGGGACACCTGGCGCTCGACGCGCAGCGGCGCACCCGCCTCAACTTGCGCTTGAAGGACGTCGCATCGGCGCGACGAGCTGCGCGACGAAACCCTGCGGCGTCGGCTGCGTCACGCCCACCTCGCCCAGCGTCTCGCGGTGCGGGTCGAGCCAGGTGCCGAACACCACGTCCCACACCACCAGCGCACTGGAGAAGTTGGCGTTCGACTGCCGCAGGTCGACCGCGTGGTGCAGGCGGTGGTTCGCCGGCCCCATCACCAGGAACTCGAGCGGCCCCAGCCGCAGGTCGACGTTGCAGTGGGCGAAGGCGCCCAGGAACGAGTTGGGCACGATGAACCACCACAGCACCTCGCGCGGCGCCCCCAGCGCGAGCAGCGGGCCGAACATGAAGAGCTGCTGCAGCAGCCGCTCCACCAGGTGGGAACGACTCGCCTTGAGCGCTCCCATCGCGCGCACGTCGTGGTGCAGCTCGTGGAAGCGCCACCAGAACGCGAAGCGGTGGTGCAGCCGGTGCTGCCAGTAGCGCCCGAGGTCGGCGAGCAGGAAGACGCCCACCACCTGCAGCGGGAACGGGGCCGAGGTGGGCCACAGCGGAGAGCCGAGCGCCTCGCTGGCCCAGGCCGCGAGCGCCCCGGCCCACACCCCGTTCAAGCTGTCGCCCAGGAACGCGCCCACCGCCGTCCCCGCCAGCGTGTGCCCGAGGTCGTTCGCCGTCTGACCGTCGCCTCGCACCCAGGCCACCCGGTACGGGATGACGCGCTCGAGCCCCAGCAAGAGCAGGGTCTGCACCACCGCCACCGCCGTCGCCGCCACCGGCACGGGGAGCCCCGCGCGCACCAGGGCCCACGTCGCGAGCAGACAGAGCCCGAGGAGGAGCGGGAAGACCAGCACTCGCAGCGCGGCACGCACGGGAGCGCGAGCCTACCGCCTCCGCGTCCACCCCCGGGGGGCCGTCCCGGTGCCGGAAGGGCGCCCCGCACTTGCTAGGGTGACGGTGCGTGTCCGAAGCCGAGCTGCTCACGAGAATCGCCGCCATCTTGAACGGCAACCCCGACCTCGCGCTGCGCGGCCCGGTGGCGACCCTCGCGATGGAGACGCGGTTCCGCGAGGAGCTGGGCCTCGACTCGGTCGCGCTGATGGCGCTCGCCTTCGAGCTCATGGAGCTCGCCCCCGCGCTCGACGAGCGCACCATCGTGCAGTGGAAGACGGCGGGCGACTGTGTCCGCGCGGTGACCGCGGCGCTCGCGGCCCGCCCGCCCTAGCGCGGCGGCTGAAGCCCGGCGCGCCCGAGCACCAGCCGAAGGCCCCACGGCTCCACCACCCGCTTCACCCCGAGCCCCGCCGCGGTGGCGAGCGCCAGCACGCCGAGGAACACCACCGCCGCCGAGCCGGGGAACGGCGCCCCGAAGCGGCCGAAGGCCAGCACGCCCAGCGCCACCAGCGGCACGTGGAACAGGTACATGCCGTAGGAGGCGCCGCTGAGGCGCACCAGCCAGCCGGCCTCGAGCGCGCGCGCCGCCCGGCCACCGCCACCGAGTCCTGCCACCAGCAGCGCCGCGGCGACCGTCGCACACCCCGCGTGCCACAGCGGAACGGGGAGCACCGGGAACACGGCCGCACCGACGGCCATCACCCCGAGCCCGAGGGCGACCAGCACGTCGGGCCAGCGGCCGCGCCGCCACTCCCCCTGTGGCGGCAGCCACACCGCGAGGCCCATGCCGGCGAGGAACTCCGGCAGACGCGAGAGCGGGTTCATCCGCAGCGCGGTGAGCCAGGCGTGCTCGCCGTGCCGGCCGACGTCGGTGGGCACGGCGCCGTCGGGCTGCCACACCAGGTACGCCAGCGGCAGCGCGAGGGTGACGAGCAGGCACAGCGCCGTCAGGCCCGCGGCCTTCGCGCGACCCGTGCGCTCGAGCCGGCCGAGCAACCACGGGAAGAGCAGCGAGAAGAGGAGCTCGGCCGACAGCGTCCACGACACGCCGTTCCACGCCTCGGCCACCGGCGGGACCCACGCCTGCAGCAGGAGCACCACCAGCAGCGCGCTCACCACCTGGTGCTGCATCACCCACTCGTCGCCCCGGTAGCCGAGCCGCAGCACGAAGAACTGCGGCGCCAGCAGCACCAGCGAGAGCGCGAAGGCCGGGTACAGCCGCGCCAGACGCTCGCGCCACCAGCGCTTCGCCTCGAAGGGCCGCCCCTGGTGGCCGTACGTCAGCAGGTACCCGGAGAGGACGAAGAAGAGCGAGAGCGCTGCGTGGCCCGCGCTCATCACCACCGACACCGCCCCTTGCGGCACCGCGCCGACGTCGACGTGGAGGATGGCGGGCGCGCGGCTGAAGTGGCCCGCCACCACCAGCGCCGCCGCGGGGTAGCGCACCGCGCTCAGCGCTGCCAGCTGCGGCCTGCCCGGCGCGCTCATGCCCCGCGCACCGCGCGCTCGAGCTCGGCGTAGACGCTCTCGTTGTCGAACATCGACAGCCCGGCGAGCCGCTGGCGGTACGGCTCCAGCCCCGCGAGGAAGTCGCGCAGCGCCTCCGGCGTCAGCGGCGCCGCCATGCGGCCCACGCCCAGCCGCTCGAAGAGCCGCGCGTTGAAGGTGTGCTCGAACTGCCCTTCCGCCGGGCAGAAGAGAATCGGCTTGCCCAGCGACAGCGCGTCGTACGCCGAGGAGATGCCCCGCACCACCGAGAAGGGCGCGTGCGCGAGCGACTCCAGGTAGGCGTCGTCCTCGAAGCGGCGGAAGGACACCGCCCCCACCTCGCGTGCCTGGTCGAAGCCGTAGACGTGGCAGCGCAGACCCGAGCGCTCCAGCACCTCGGGCAGCCAGTCGAACCCGCGCGTGCCGCCGAGGCACACCACCACCGGCCCGTCGTCGCTCCGCGGGCCCGCGTAGCCGAGGAAGCGGTCGCGAATCGGCGGCCGCACGTAGCGGGCCCTGGAGTCGGTGAGCGTGGGGTGCACCACCGACTGCACCAGGAACACGTCGGCGGTGGGCGCCACCGCCTTCAGCGTGCCCTGCCACTTGCGCAGCAGCGTCCGCTCCTCGGGTGTGGGGTCGAACGGTGGCTCGGCCACCCGCGCCGCGCAGAAGTTGTCGAAGACCACCACCCGCACCTTGACGAAGGGCCGCAGCAGCAGCGCCGTCCACGTGGACAGCGCCTCGAAGTCGGTCACCAGGGCGAGCGGCCGGCGCGTCACCATCACCCAGCCGATGGTGAGCATGCACCAGGCGGACAAGGGCAGCGTCAGCACCGCGACCGCCATCACCAGGGGGATGCTCACCCGGTCGCCCACGTAGAAGGCCATGAAGCGGCGGATCCAGTGCACCCGCTCGAAGCGCGCCGCGAGCCACCGCCGCGCCGGCCCGCCGCAGAAGACGTGCACCTCGTAGCTGCGCGACAGCCGCTCCAGCATGGGCAGCGCCCGGGTCGCGTGGGCCATGCCGTTGCTCGCCAGCGCGTAGAGCACCACCGGCCGCCGCTCCCCCGCGCGCGCGTCGCCGGGCGCTGCGCCGAGCCGCAGCGCGAGGAGCCCCAGGGCCAGCTGCAGCACCGTCAGCACCACCGCCCAGCCGAGCGTCGCCGCCGCCACGTGGGCGAGCTGTTCCTCGGCGCTCGAGCCCGCCGCGAATTGACGCAGCAGCGCCGCGGCGAGTGCGTCGCGGGTGCCCAGCCCCTGGGGCGCCACCGGGAGCGTCGCCACCACCATGAGCAGCGGCACCGAGGTGAGCGCCTCGGCGAAGGGCACCGTCACTCCGAAGAAGCGCGGCGAGAGCCAGGTCCCCAGGAAGAGCACCGCGAAGTGGGGGAAGCGCTGCACCCAGGCCACCACGTGGCCCAGCACGCCCGCCTCGAAGAGCGGCGCGAGGAACGCCACCGTCGTCAGCGGCCGGGGCGCGAGCGCGATGAGCAGCAGGTACCCGCCCACCACCGCCACCGGGCCAGCCCACCACCACCACTCGCCGCCGCGCATCACCGAGGAGGCCACCCACGCCGCCGCGAGCCACCCGCTCCACGAGGTGTACGCGAGCAGCGTCGCCCCGGCGACCGACGGCAGGGGCACGCCGCTGCGGCGCGCGAGCTGCCAGGTGAGGTGCGCCTGGCCCAGGTGGTGGTTCAGCACCGACGCGGGGTAGCTGCGCGCACGCGCCACCCACACGTCGCCCACGCGCAGCCCGGGCGCCACCTTCCGGTAGAGCGGCGCAGTGGCGAAGGCGTCCGCAGTCAGCAGCGCGAGCGAGAAGACGAGCGCGAAGCCGAAGAAGGCCAGGGCGTCGACGCCGCGCAGCGCGTCGGCGAAGGCGCGCGCGTCGATGCGCCACAGCACCACCGCCACCAGCACGAAGGCCACGAGCAACGCGGCCCAGGTCCGGGCGCGCGGCGAGGAAGGAGGAGGCGCGGCCGCGTCCACCGCCGCGATGGTAGTCGACGACCTCCGGGTGGTCGACGAAGCGCTCGCCCGGCGCGGAGCGCAGCTACAGTCGAGCCCGGCCATGCAGACCGACTGGATTGGGGAGTGGTTCCGCGTCTTCGAGGAGCTCGGCGAGAACGTCGACATCCTCTGCGGGCAGCTCCCGGACGGCGCGACGCAGCCCCGCTGGAGCCGCTTCTCGCACGTGCGCGTCGACGGCCTCGGCGCGCTGCAGGAGGTGCTGGAGCAGGCCGGCGCCGCCCCGCAGCCCTTGCCGACCTACCCGGGGAAGCTGCCGCTGTGGCCGGTGCGCGCGGCCGCCTTCGTGCGCTACCTGCGCACCCGCCCGCCGCTCGCCCCGTCGGAGCGGCCGCGCCTCGACCGGTCGGGGCCGCCCGCGGGAGTCGCCTGGGCGCTGGTGTCTGCCGACGCCACCAAGCGCTTCCAGCGCCACGCGCGGGCGGCGAAGGTGAACTCCAACCTCTTCTCGCTCTGGGGGCTGAACCAGGCCGTCACCTCGCTCGGCCTCTCGAGCAACCAGATTCCGGCGTGGCTGGTGCCGGTCAACCTCCGCGGCGCGGTGCGGCTGGAGAACCCGCGCGCCAACCACTCCAGCTTCCTCACCGTGTCCATCGCCGACGGCTCGCCGCCGCGGGCCATCGCCGACGGGCTGCGCGGGCGGCTGCGCGACGGGGCGCACTTCGGCGCGTGGATGGCGATGAACCTCGGCAAGGTCATCGGCCTCGAGAAGTACCGCGCGCGCACCCGCGGGCTCCTCGCGCTCCCCTTCGGGTGGACCGGCTCGTTCTCCAACCTGGGGACCTGGCGCCCCGCGCAGCTCGGGCTCCCGCCGCAGGTGCGCGGCGGCTGGCTCGGCTGTCCGCCGGCGTCGCGAAAGGTGCCCATCGCCTGCGGCTGCATCTGCGTCGACGGGCGGCTGGGCATCGGGCTGCAGCTGCACCCGTCTCTCGCGGAAGGCGACGAGGCGCCGCGGCAGCTGCTCGAGCGCTTCGTTCAGGTGCTGCTGCCGGGCGAGCGCCCCGCCGAGGTGGCCACGCTGGGCTTCACGCCCTGGTCCGAGGTCCTCACGAGCGCCCCAGTGGGTGCGCCCGCATCCACATCGGCCCGTCAGGCTTGAGCGTCAGCAGCGGCAGGGGGCTCACCTGCGCCTGCGGCTCGCGCGCGAGGGAGAAGGCGCGGCACACCCGGTCGAGGATGAACTCCATCTCCACCTGCGCGAAGCCCATGCCGGCGCAGCGGCGCGGCCCCACGCCGAAGGGGAAGTAGACGAAGCGGTCGTGGCTCTTCCCCGGGGCGAAGCGCTCGGGCTCGAAGGCCTCGGGGCGTTCCCAGAACCTCGGGTGCCGCTGCATGGTGTACGGCGCGACCATCACCATGGTGCCCTTGGGCACGTCGAAGCCGGCCATCTCGTCGTCGGCCAGCGCGCGCCGGGGAATGCTCCACACCGGCGGGTAGAGCCGCAGCGCCTCGGCGGCGACCATGCGCGCCCAGGAGGTGGCCTCGCGGCCCGCGGGAGCGGGAGGGTCGCCGCGAATCGCTTCCTGCGCGTGGGGGTGCACGCTCAGCAGCCAGAAGGCCCAGCTCAGCGCCACCGCGGTGGTCTCGTGGCCGGCCACGAAGAGCGTCATCACCTCGTCGAGCAGCGCCTCGGGTGAGAGCCCTTGGCCGGCGTCGTCCTTCGAGGCCATCAGCGCGCCGAGCATGTCGTCGCCGTCGGCCTCGCCGGCGCGGCGCTGCTCGATGAGGCTGGCGATGAGCGCGCGCAGCGCCCGCCCTGCCGGCCCGGCCCGGGGTCGCCGGTTGAGCAAGAGCCCCAGGGGCGTGAAGACCTTGAGGATCTCCGCCGACACCTCGTCGACGAAGCCGGTGGCCGCCCCCGACAGCTCCGCGAGGCGCGGCAGCGCGCCGCGGCCGAAGAGCGACGCGCAGATGATGTCCATCGTCAGCTGCACCATCTCGTGCACGAGGTCGAAGCGCTCCCCGCCGCGGGCGCGCCAGGTGTCCAGCCGCGCGGAGATGAGCTCGTCCATCAGCGCGTGCAGGCGCTCGAGCCGCTGGTGGTGAAACACCGGCTGCACCAGCTTGCGCTGCCGCGGCCAGGCCGCACCCTGGATGGTGATGAGCCCCAGCCCGATGAGCGGCTCCATCTTGGCGACGATGGGCCCCTTGCCGTACTGGTCGAGCTTGTCCTGCATCACCTGCTTGATGAGCGCGGGCTCGTTGAGCAGGTAGGTGGTGAAGGTGCCCAGGCGGTAGCGCACCACCGGGCTGTCGAGCGCAGCGCCGCGCATGAAGAGCCCCAGCGCATCGCGCCGACGCTCCGGGAGATGCCCGAGCAGCCAGTGCCCCGGGAGCATCGGGGGCAGCCGGCCACTCACGGCTCTCCTCCGACGCCGGCCAGGTTGAGGATGGGCAACCCTCCGCCCACGGTCAGCACCGAGCCGTTGAGGTACGAGGTCTCCGAGAGCAGCGGGTCGAACGCCTCCGCGACCTGTTCGGGCCGGCCCAGCGCGCCCGCGGGGATGAGGCGCTGCGCCCGCTCGAGGTACTCCGGGTTCTTCCAGAAGCGGCGGGTGCGCTCGGTGCGGATGATGCCCGGCCGCACCACGTTGGCGAACACGTTCTTCGCCGCGTACTCGATGGCCACGCTGGTGAAGAGCGACTCCACCGCGCTCTTGGTGAGCGCGTAGAGGGCGTGCCGGCTCGCCGCTTGCTGCACCATCGCCGAGGAGACGAAGACCAGCCGGCCGAAGCGGCGCTGCGCCATGCCCGGCAGCACCGCCTGCAGCAGCCGGAAGTTGCCCACCACGTTGAGCGACAGCGCCTCGTCGATCTCCTTCGCGGGGAACTGGTGCACCCGGCGGAAGCGCTTCACCGGCGGCGCGGCGTTGAGCACCAGCGCGTCGACGCCGGACCCGAGGAGCTCCTGGAGCGCCCGGCCGTACGGCACCGCGGGGTCGAGGTCGAACGCCACCACCGCGGCGGGAATCCTGGCTTCCGCGTACCGGCGGCGCAGCGGCTCGACGCCCTCCTCCTTCGACGCGGTGACGGTGACGTCCCGCCCGAGCGCCGCCTGGCGCGCGGCGAGCGCCATCGCGATCTGCGAGGTTCCTCCGGTGATCAGCAGCCGGTAGCCCATGGCGTCGTGGCCCGCTTCAGGCTGACGGCGTGGCCAGCCGCAGCAGTCGGGCCTTCGAAAGATACTCGACATGCTCGCGCAGCGCGACGAACGGGTCCCGCGTGGGCTGGTAGCCGAAGGCCTGCTCCGCCCTGGTGGAACGCACCTCGCTCGGCGTGCACAGCTCCCGCACGATGGCGAAGGAGCGCGCGTCGCTGCCTTCGCCCGCCCCCTCGGCCGGCAGCGCGGAGAGCTGCTCGAGCGTGCCGGCGGGCAACCCGAGCAGTCGCAGCGCCTCGGCGAAGAACTCCCGCAGCGGCACGTCGGCCCCGCCGAGGAGGTACGGCCCGGTGGCGCCTGCCTCCAGCGCCGCCCACACCCCCCGCGCGACGTCGGCCGCGGCCACCAGGTTCTTCGGCACGTCGACGAAGTGGCGCAGCACGCCCGCCCGGAGCGCGAGGAAGACGGCGCCCGACGACGGCCGGGCGTCGAAAGGGCCCAGCATGAAGGTCGGCAGGAGCGTGGTGACCGCCATCACCCCCGCGCGGGCCGCGACGAGCAGGTCCGCCGCGCGCTTGGCCTTCGCGTACGGCGTGTCGCGCGGCGTGGTGGAGCGCTCGTCCACCGGCTGGGCGCCGCCGCTCACCGTGGCCACGCTGGAGATCTGCACCCAGCGCCGCACACCTGCGCGCGCCGCTGCGGGGACCAGCTGCTCCACCATCTGCACGTTGCGCGCAGCGGCCGCTTCGGCGTCCTCGCCGCCCGGGCTCGACGACGCCGCCGCGTGAATGACCGTGTCCACGCCGTCCAGGAGCGACGCCGGCACCTCGGCGCAGAGATCGCTCGCCCGCACGTCGACCTGCTCCTTCACCGACCACAGGAAGCTGCGCCGGGGAATCGTGCGCGCCACCACCCGCAGCGCCTGCCCCCGCGCGAGGCCTTCGCGCACCAGGTGGGCGCCCAGGAGGCCCGTCGCTCCGGTGACGAGCGTCACGCCCACGTGAGGCACACCATGCCCAGGTGGTTGCCCGCGCCCATCGCCACCAGGAGCACGCGCTGGCCGCGCGACAGCTTCCCCGCAGCCGCAGCCTCCGCCAGACACAGGCCCACGCTCGCGCTGCTGGTGTTGCCGAAGCGGCCGAAGTTGGACCAGGTCCGCTCGGGCGGGATGCCGAGCCGCCCGGCGACCGCTTCGCAGATGGCGGCGTTGCCCTGGTGCAGGAAGAGGTGGTCGATGCGCTCCACCGGAATCGCCCGCGCCGAGAGCTCGCCCTTCACCGCGTCGACCAGCGTGGTGAGCGTGAGCTCCACGATGTTCGGGCCGTCGAGCATGCGGATGAACTGGTCGCCGCGCGCGAGCGCCTGCGCGTCGAGCGGCGCCGCCGAGCCGCCGCCGGGCACCAGGATGTCGACCGACGCGCTCGCCACGGTGCGCGTCACCGTCCACTCCAGGCCCACGTCGCTGCGCTCCTCGCGCGTGAGGTGGAAGGCACACGCCCCGTCGCCGAAGAGGAAGACGGTGCGGCGGTCGTCCGGGTTGACGAAGCGGCTGCGCACCTCGGTGGCCACCACCAGCGCCTCGGCTTCCCCGGTGCACTCGAGGCGGAAGCGCGCCTGCTCGAGCGCGAACAGCGCCCCCGCGCACGCTGCGCTCACGTCGAGCGCCGGGAAGGCGTCGGTCAGCCCCAGCTTTCGCTTGAGAATCGACGCGGTCGACGGCGTCAGGTGGTCGGGCGAGACGGTGGAGACGAAGAGCGCGCCCTGGAAGCGCTCCAGCCCGAGCGCCCGCACCGCGCGCACCCCGAGGTCGCTCGCCGCCTCGCCTTCGGCCGCCCAGCGGCGCTCGACGGCGCCGAGGTGCTTGGCAATCCACGACGCCTTCATCTTGAGCCCGCGCGCCGCGATGAGCTCGTCGTTGGTCACCACCCGGTCGGGCACCGCGAAGGCCACGCGCTTCAGCACCACCCTCACGGCGTCGTTCCTTCCGCGCCGGCGGCCACCTCGGCCCACGCGCGCTCCACCTTGCCCAGCGCCGAGCGCTCCACGCGCGGCACGCAGCGCACCTGCACTGGCAGCGCGGCGGGTTCGAGCTGGCTCCGCAGCCCGGCCCACACCTGGTCCTCCGAGGCGGACCCGGCGAAGAGGAGCGTCCAGCGGTCGTTGGCCAGCACGTGCGAGCGAATCACCACCGCGCAGTCCACCACGCCTTCCACCTTCCGCGCCGCAGCCTCGAGCTGGCTCGAGAAGAAGGTGAGCCCCCCGACCTTGATGACGTCGCTCTCGCGGCCGAGGAAGTAGAGCCGCCCATCCGCCTTCAGCTCCACCCGATCGCGGGTGAGCAGCCAGCCCTGGTGGAGCTGCGCCGGCTCGAGCCCGTGGGCCAGCGACGGGCTGCGCACCAGCAGTCGCCCGGTGCCGGCGGCGGCCACCTCGCGAGCGTCGCCCAGCACCGCCACGTCCACCCCCTCGAGTGGAACGCCGATGAAGCCCGCCCCTTCCGGTGCGCCGGGCGAGACGCGGCCGGTGCTGACCCGGGGCCCGGCCTCGGTGAGCCCGTAGGTGGCGAAGCACGCCGCGCCCGGGAAGACCGCCTGGAGCGCCGTCCACTCCTCGGGCGTGAGGAGGCCTGCGCCCACGCTCAGCACCTCGACCCCCTCGATCGGCGCGCCGCCCTCGCGCAGCATCCACCGCGCCTGCGCGGGACTGAGGCTCAGCACCACGCGCGAGAGCGTGCGTCGCCCGAGTGCGCGCCTCGACAGCAGGGCGTCGTTGAAGTCGAGCGCGCACCCGGTCACCAGCGGCGTCAGCAGCGCGGCGACCACCCCGAACGAATGGGCGAGCGACAGCGTCTGCAGCACGGTGTGCTCCGCGCCGAGGCGCAGCGAGCGGGCGTGAGCGCGCGCGTTGGCCATCGCCCCGTCGAGCGTGAGCACGCACGCCTTCGGCTCGCCGGTGCTGCCCGAGGTCAGGCAGGCGTAGGCGCTCCCGGGGGCGGAGAGCGCGAGCGACGACGGCGAGAGGAGCGCCTGGCCCCGCGCCGCCGTCACCGGCGCCAGCCCGCGGTCGAGCGCGGCGAAGAAGCTCACCGCGAAGCCGAGCGGCTCGGTGGCCGCCACGGTGACCGCCGCACCCGGCGCGAAGGCGCTCAGCGCCGCCCGGGCCGCCTCGAGCGCCTGGGCCTTCTCGACCGGGGTGATGGGTTGCCCCGCCCGGGACAGGCGCAGGCCGAGGAACTGCTCGGCGAGGCTCACCGCATGCGCTCGAGACACAGCGCCGCGTGCGAGATGCCGCCCCCCACCGCGTGGAAGAGCAGCACGTCGCCCTTGGCGTACGTCGGGAGCGGTCGCGACTGGTAGTTGAGCAGCACCGTGGGGCAGCCCATGTTCCCGAAGCGCCGGAAGTTCTCGTAGATGGCCGCGTCGGGCACCTGGCCGCTCTTCGCGAACTGGCGGTTCTTCTTCGCGTCGATCTGGTGGCTCACGTAGTGCGTCACCCGCTCGCCCGGCAGCTCGGAGACCTGGAGCACGTCGGCGAGCGACTTCACCCACGCCTCGCCGATGGCGGTGATGGCCTGCGGCTTGGCGTCGAAGGAGAACCAGTAGTCCGACTGGCGCCAGCGCTCGACGTCGACCGGGTACTTCCCCGGCACGTACGCGCTCTTGAAGTACGTCGGGTTGGTGCCGTGCACCACGCCGCGCGCCCGCCAGGCGTCCGTCGCCGAGAGCGCGATGGCGCACGCTCCGTCGCCGCTGGTCGCCGCCAGCTCCAGCGCCTCGGGGTTGGTGAACTTGGAGAACGTCTCGCTCGCCACCAGCACGCCGCGCCGGGCGCCGCGCTCGAACCACTCCAGCGCCTGCACCAGCCCCAGCACCGCGGTCGAACACCCGGACTTGAGGTCCCAGCAGCTCGCGCTGGTGAACTCGAGCTCGTGGGCCAGCAGCGCCGCGTGGCACACCGTGGGCATCGGGTTGGAGATGCCGCAGTAGATGAGGAACTCGGCCTCGGTGCGCAGGCTCGGGTCCTGCGCGAGGAGCCGCTCGATGGCTTCCTTCGCGAGGTCGAAGGCGTTGCGCTCGGGGGGACAGAAGAAGCGGCCCTCGATGCCCACTTCCTGGCAGAGGAAGCCGAGGAGCCGCGGATCCGCCTTGCGGCCGCCGCGCTCCAGCACCTCGGCGTTGGTCACCGGCACCAGCCGCTCGAAGTCGCACGACGCGACGGCGTCGATGGAGAAGCCGCCCTGGTACCGCGCGCTGCGGAACACGCGCTACCCCGCGCTCGTCGGCGCCGGCGCGGGCGCGCCCAGGCTGGCCGAGGGCAGCTCGTCGAGGAGGCGGTGGAAGCCCCTGGTCACCCGCACCCGCGCGCGCAGCTCCGGGTGCTGCATGAGTTCCACGTGCAGCGCCTTCAGGTTGAACCAGGGCACGCTCTCGTAGGCGTGGTGACCGAAGTGGTACGAGCAGTTGCGCGGCGCCACGAAGAGCCGGTCGACCAGCGTGGGCACCACGGTGCGGGTGTCGTAGGGCCGGGCCTGCTGCTCCACGCCCGCGTGGTCGGCGATGGCGCGCAGCCGCAGGATGACCTTGAGCCAGGTGAAGAGCGGCACCACCCAGTACAGCAGCACCTGCGGCCAGAGGCCTGCCCAGGTGATGAGCGCCGCCGCGGTGCCGTAGAAGGCGAGCCGCGCGAGCTTGAGCTTCGCGCTGGTGGGCTTCTTGAGCCGCTTGAGCTCTCCCAGCTGCTCGAAGGTGTTGAGCGCCAGCACGTCGAGCACCAGCATCTTGAGCGCCTGCTCCTTCGACTTGGGGAAGCGGCCCGGGCGGAAGTCGGGGTCGAGCGCGGTGTTGGCGTGCAGGTGGTGCATGCGGTGGTTCTCCCGGTACGCCGCCATGCGGAAGAACATCGGCCACGCGCAGAGCAGCTCGCCGACCAGGTCGTTGAGCCAGCGGTGCTGCGAGAGCCGCCAGTGCGACGCGTCGTGCATCTGGATGAGCAGCGCGTGCTGCTGGTTGGCGATGAGCAGCACCACCAGCACGGTGGTGAGCGGGTTGCCGAACCGGGAGTCGAGCACCGCCAGGGCGACGATGGTCACCCAGGCCGCGAGAGCCCAGAAGATGGCGCGCGGGGCGCTCGGCTTGGAGAGCGCGCGGATGCGCTCCATGGACACCACCGTCGAGGGGTTCATGCCCTGCCTCCTGCCGTGATCTCCACGTCGTCGTCGGCGTAGAGCGAGCGGGCGCTCGCGGGCAGCGGCACCACACCGCTGAGCGGACGCGCCCGCGCTTCGAGGAACTGCCGGACCGCGCCGCGCAACCCGGCCGCGGAGATGACGCCGTCGATGATGCCCGCCTCGACGAGATCGCCCAGGCCGTCTCCCTGGGAAGCGACGACCGCGTCCCACTGCTCGCGCAGGCGCGCCGAGCCCGAGACCAGGGCGCCCACGATCTTCGGATCCATGATGTCGATGCGCGCGCCCTGGAGCGCCAGCACCCGGTCGCTGCCGAAGGAGCGCGGGAAGGCGAGCAGGCTCGCGCCGCCGAAGGCCCGCCCCACCACCACGCCCAGGAGCCCGTGGCGATGGGCCGCGATGGCCTCGCCCAGCGCCACCAGCTCGCCGGTGACGTTGCGGTCGCTCTGTTCCAGGCGCGGGTCGGTGCCGGCGGTGTCCACCAGGCTCACCACCGGCAGCCGCATGCGGGCGAACAGCTTGAGCGCCGCGCGGCACTTGGCGATGCCGTCGACGGTGAGCAGGTTGGGGCGGCCAGGCTCGGGAGCGATGAGCCCGAAGCGCCGCGTGCCCTGGCGGGCCACCAGCGCCCACAGGCCGGGCTTCTTCGACGCCAGCACCTCCACCGCGTCGTCGGCGCAGGTGGCGAGCAGCGCGGTGAGCTTCGGAGGCAGCGGGGCCGCTTCGGCGTCCGGCACGCCCGTCAGCAGCGCCCGCACCTTCGCGTAGACGTGCTCCGAGGTCGGCACCAGCTCGTGGATCTGCTCGGTGTGCTGCGAGACGCGCTCGACGCCGGTCGCCGCCTGGTAGTCGACCTTCTCCCCGAAGAACATCTTGAAGACCTCGGGGCCGGTCAGGTTGAAGCTCTTGCCGGTCACCGCGTACTGCGCGTGCCCCAGGCCGTAGAGGATGGCGCCCAGGCCGAGGCAGTTGCCGTGCACCGACGTGATGAGCAGGTTGCGCGCGGCGAAGCCCGACAGCGCGGGGATCAGCTGGAACGCGTCGTGGAAGACCGTGCGCCCCTCGGTGAGCCGCACCCCCATGGTGTGCAGCTGGAAGAAGATGGGCGTGCGCGACTGGCCCATCGCACGCACGAAGGCGAGCAACCGGCGCGAGCTCGCCTTGCCGAACGAGGCGCCCGCCACCCGGAAGTCGCAGGCCACCACGCCGAGCCGCCGCCCGCCGACGCTGCCCAAGAACATGCCGAAGCCGTCGGCCGCCTGGCGCGAGAAGGGCTCGCCGTCGGTGAAGGCCTCCACCTCGCCGCGGTCGAACAACGGCTCCAGCGTCCGGTAGAAGCCGTGCGCCTTCAGGGTGACCGGGAACCAGCCGTGCGCGGACATGACCCAGGGTTCTCGGGGGCCTGTCCAAGGGAGTTGCCACTCAAAAACGGTTGAGATGCCCAGTGGTTACGGCCATTCTCTCAGCCTCGATCCGCCAGGTTTGCTTACATTCTCTGACATCGGCGCCTCGCGAGGCTTGAGATGGGCACCTGGCAGCTCGCCGCGCGCAACCTGACCCGCAGCCACGTGCGCACCGCGCTGGCGCTGATCACGGTGGCGGTCGGCGTGCTCACGGTGCTCTCCGTGCGCGGCTTCATCACCGGCATGCAGCAGGCCTTCCTCGAGAACCTGGTCCTCGGTGGCAGCGGGGCGGTCCAGGTGCACCGCGCCGGCTTCGCGCGCGCCGTGCTGGCGGCGCCGCTCACGCTGGACTTCGGCGACGACCCCGCGACCCGCCGCACGCTCGGCGCCCTCGACGGCGTGGGCGGCGTCTCCGGCCGGCTGGAGTTCGGCGCACTGGTGTCGACCGCGGATCAGGGCGACGCCCCGGGCCGCTCCACGCCGGTGCTGGTGACGGCGTTCGACCCCGCGCAGGAGCGCCGGGTGACGCCGCTGCGCTTCGAGCGGAGCGGGCTCGGCGCGACGTGGCCCGACGATGCGCTCTGGCTCGGCGAGCGCCTCGCCGCGGGACTGGCGCTCGACCTCGAGCGGGCAGGCGCCCCGGCGGCCGACGACCGCCTGGCCCTGCTGGCCAGCGACCGCGACGGCGCACTCAACGGCGTCGACGTGTCCCTGCGCGGCCGCATTCCCGCCGCGGTCCCCGGAGAGCGCCGGGTGGCGTGGGTGCCCCTCGCGCTCGCGCAGCGGCTCCTGCGCATGGAAGGACGGCTCACCTCGCTCGCGCTCGCGGTGCCGGACCTGGGGCGCGCCGACCAGGTGGCGCAGGCCGCGCAGGCGGCGCTGGGGCCGGACTTCGAGGTGACCACCTGGGAAGCGAGCTACCCCTTCCTGCGGCAGCAGATGGCGCTGGTCGACCTGGTGAGCGCGGTGGTGATGCTGGTGTTCCTCGCGGTCGGCCTGCTCGGCGTAGTGAACGTGATGTTGATGTCCGTGCTCGAGCGCACGCGCGAGGTCGGCAGCTGGCTCGCGATGGGCATGCGCCGCCGCGAGGTGGTGCGCACCTTCGTCGCCGAAGGGCTCCTGGTCGGCGGCGCGGGCGCGGTGCTCGGCGCTGCCCTGGCGCTCGCGCTGGTCGCCTGGGCCGGATCCGCGGGGCTCGAGATCCCCGCAGCGGGGACCTCGGTGCCCATGGTGGTGCGCCCGCGCCTCGAGCCGTGGGTGGTGGCCCTGGTGCTCCTCGGCACGCCGCTCGGTGCGGCGCTGGCGAGCCTGTGGCCCGCCCGGCGCGCGGGCCGGCTGAGCCCGGCGGCGGCGCTGGCCGATCGCTGAAGCGGCGCGCACCAGGTGGGGCCACGGGACAAGTGCGCTACGCTCCCGTTCCGTGCGGTGGCCTTCGCTCTGCGTCGTCGCCGTCCTGGGCCTCGCCGCCTGCACCAAGTCCATCAGCAGCAACAGCTGCGGGAAGGAAGACCAGCCCTGCTGCCTGCAGACGCCGTGCGCCGACGGCCTGGTCTGCGGAAGCGCCCAGACGTGCGAGCGCTGCGGCGCGAGCGGCCAGGCCTGCTGCGCCCAGGACACCTGCACGGGACCGCTCGTCTGCTCCGGAGGCCAGTGCGCCTCGTGCGGCGGATCCGGCGAGCGCTGCTGCACGGGCGACTCCCCGTGCCAGGCGGGCCTGACCTGCGCCGCCGACCACTGCGGCTGCGCCGACGCGTGCACCCCGGGCGCCCAGCGCTGCACCACCGCCAACGGCATCGAGTCCTGTCAGGGCTCGGGGAGCGGCTGCGCCATGTGGCAAGGCGTCATCGCCGCCTGCCCCACCGGTCAGGCGTGCCAGGGCGACGGCGGCCAGGCGAGCTGCGTCGACCCCTGCCCCGGCGCGTGCATCGAAGGCTCCTTCCTCTGCACGCCGTACGGGGTGCGCAAGTGCGTGAAGGCCCCGGCCACCGAGTGCTCCGCCTTCGTCGCCGCCTCACCGGGCGAAGGGCCACCCTGCACCCAGGGCGCGTGCACCGAGGGCGGCTTCTGCTGGGAATACCCGGTGCCGCTGGGCGAGAACCTGGTCGCCATCAACGGCTGGGCGAGCGACCAGCTGCTCCTGCTCGACCGCGCGGGCAACGTGGTGCGCCGCGAGGGCGAAGCGTGGAAGTACGAGGTGCACGCCACCAAGAACCAGCGCGCGCGGGCGCTCGCCAGCTGCATCTCCCCCGGGCGCTTCGCGGTGGTGGGCGACCGCGGTCTGGTGATGCGCCGCGTGTTCTCCGGCTGGGTGACCGAGGCGGTGCCCACGACGGCCGACCTCACCGTGGTGGCGTGCGACTCGGCCACCCGCGCCATCGTCGCCGGCAAGTTCGGCACGGTGGCGGTGCGCAGCGACACCGGCAGCTGGCGCGTGGTGGACGCCGGCATCAACACCACGTTCTTCGGCTCCGCCTACGACGCCGCGCACACCGACGGGCTCCTCCTCGGGCCCTCGGGCGTCATCCTGCGCTGCGGGCCGCTCTACGACACCAGCACCACCACCTGCGTGCGAGAGAGCGCGGGCCTCACCTCGGAGACGCTGTACGCCGGGTGGTCCGACCTCACCAGCGCCACCGGCCAGGCCGTCGCGGTCGGGAGCGGAGGCGCCGTGCTCGAGCGCAGCGGCACGAGCTGGACCCGGGTGGACGCCGGCCTCGGCGCCGTCGACCTCCTCGGCGTGCACGGCAACCCGACCCAGGCCTTCGTCTGCGGCGACCAGGGGGCGTTCGCCGACCGCGGACCGTCGCGCTACTGGCCGCAGCCCTTCACCACCCAGCAGTTGACGGCCACGTTCGCCGCGGGCACCACCCTGAGCGACCCGGTCTACGCCGTGGGCAACAACGGCCTCGTCTTCCGCAACGACGTCGGCGGCGTGCAGCCGGTGGGCGTGAACAACTGGAAGCAGATGGGCGGCCCGGAGGCCGACTTCCAGGGGCTGCGCGCCATCAGCGCGGCGAGCGCCGACGACGTCTACGCCGTGGGCCCGGGCGGCTACGTGCTCCACCGCCGCGACGGGGCGTGGCGACGGGAAACGCTCACCCAGACGACCGACCTCAACGCGGTGCTCGCGGTCTCGGCCACCGAGGTCTACGCGGCCGGCCAGAGCGGCCTCCTCCTCGCGCGGCGACCGTCGTGGGCGGTCGAGGGCACGGGCGTCACCGGCGCCGGGCTCAACGCGCTCGCGACCGACGGCACCACCGTCTACGCGGTGGGCAACCAGGGCACCTGGCTCGAGAAACCGGTGGGCGCGCCGGGCACCGCCTGGGTGGCGAAGTCGACCGGCGTCACCGCGCACCTCGAGGCGCTCGCGGTGGTGGGCACCGAGGTGGTGGCGGTGGGCAGCAACTGCACCGTGGTGTCGAAGAAGGGCCAGGCCTTCACCAACCAGAAGGTGCTCGGCTGCTCGGGCGAGGCGCTCTTCGCGGCGGCGACCTCGGGCGGCCTGCTCTTCGTGGCCGGCGAGGGCGGCTTCGCGAGCCAGCGCGGGTCCACCGGCGCGTGGACGCGCGAGTACCCGGGCAACACCTTGGAGACGTACAACACCGCGGCGGCGCGAGGCAGCGAGCTGTGGGTGGGTGGAACGACCGGGGAGCTGTACCGCCGCACCGGCACCACGTGGACCCAGGTCGAACAGTTCCTCACGCTCTACGACTACCGCGGGGTGTGGCTCGCGCCCGCAGGAGACCTCTACGCCGTGGGCGCCTTCGGGGTGCTCCACCGGCCCTGAGCGACGGGCCGGCGTCGCGGTCAGTCGAGCTCGGTGACGGTGCCGGTCGGCCCGGAGAGCACGGGCGCGCTCCAGGGCACGGTGCGCATCTCGACGCCCGGCGGCGTGCGTCGCACGTACCCTTCGTAGATGACCGCCCGTGGCTTGGTGGTGAGGTCGAAGCCGTTGGGCGTCTTCACGTAGTAGCGAGGGTCGGCCTCGCCGGGCACCGACACCTGGAGCACCGCCGACGCCGACTGGGTGAGCGAGCCCAGCACCACCGCCTCGTTGGCGCCCAGGCTCTGGAGCAGCTGGTCGTGCGGCGAGTTGGGGATGAAGCAGTTGTTGAGCATCACGGTGAAGGCCTGGTGCGTCCCGCGGATGTTCTCCTCGACGAAGCGCACGTTCGCCGGCGCGAGCGGCGTGGTGAGCTGCTGCTTCACCAGCGCGACCGACTCGTCGGGGGTCCGCTGGTCGAAGCCCTTGAGGATGCGCACGGTGTCGCTGCGCGGCGCCTGCCAGCCACCGCGGGTCTTCATCGCGAAGGCCGGCGTGGCGTAGTTCGGCGGCGCTTGCGGCCTGGGCGGCCGGGGAATCACCGGCCGGTTGGGGTCCAGCGGCTGCGGCGGGAAGGGGCCGAGGCGGGCGGTCATGCGCAGCACTCTAGCCGCAATCGTGGGGTGGATCCGCGCGGGGCCGGGGCAGGCACGTTTTCGCCGGAGCCCGAGCATCAGGCTTTGGCTAGGCTCCGCGGCCCATGTCCGACCCTTCGCGCACCGTCGAACGCCTCGAAGCAGAGCTCAACGAACTCCGGGAAAGGCTGTCCTCGCTGGAGACCGCCCGCTCCGCCCGCCCGCCTCGCCGGCGCGCGCTCCTCGGCGTGCTCGCGGCAGTGGCGCTGCTCGGCTCGGCCGTCGCCTACGGCCAGGCCACCTGCAGCCAGACGCTGGCCTCGCTCGGCATGGTCACCTTCTGCGCCAACAACCCGGCGGTCGCCGCCGACGTGAACACCAACTTCACCGCCCTGGTGAACCTGGTGCAGGCCAAGGTCGGCACGCTGTCCGCGGGTGCGACGTCGACGCAGACCATCACCGCGGCGCGCATGAACATCGGCGGCCCCGTGAGCAGCGCGAGCCACATCACCGGTGGCAACTCGTCGGGCAACATCCACATCGACGGCACGGCCAACGGCAACGTGTACCTGGGCTGGTACTCCGGCAAGGGCACGGTGTTCGGCAGCGGCAGCCAGAGCGAGGTGGCGCGCATCGACCCCAGCGGCAACCTGACGCTCTCGGGCACCATCAACAGCCACCGGCCGATCCAGGTCGCGTCCAACTCCTGCACGGGCACCAACTCGAGCTGCACCGCGACCTGCGCCGCGGGCGTCATCAAGACCGCCTGGGGCTTTCACGGCGGCAACGGCGCCAACACCGACTTCGGGTTCGCCCAGAACACCTGCGGCTCCTTCGTGCAGTGGAAGGGCAGCTGCATCGGGCAGAGCTCGTGCACCGTGAGCACCGGCTGCAACGCCTCGTCCATCATCCTCGAGTGCTGGTGAGCGGCCCGCGCGAGTGACGCGCCCCTGGCCAGCCCTGCTCGCGGCGGCCGCCCTCGCGCTGGCGAGTGGCTGCACCGACCCCGCGCAGATCGACAACCCGCTCTTCAACCACCACCTGGGCCGCACCACCGGCCTCTTCGCCGCCTACCGCCCGCAGGACTACCTCTGCGAGCTGCTCACCATCGGAGAGACGCACCTGGTGTGGCTGCTCTACCGGGACGAGGCCCACCCCGACCTGGGGCTGCGCTTCGACCCGCTGCCGCGCACCAACGAGCGCTACCAGGGCAACGGCAACTTCCAGTTCAAGCTCTCCGACATCAACGCCGCCGACGCGTACGCGGTGCTCGAGCAGCTCCCCTCCATCGAAGACGTGCGGCCGCACGCGGTGCCCACCAAGTACTTCCCGCTGCTGGTGCACCACCTGCGCGTGCCGTCGAAGACCAAGCTCTGCGACACGCTGAGCGACGACTGCATCGAGGTGCCGGAGTCGGAGATCTTCGACTCCACCTTCTGGTGCGAGGACCTGAGCAACCGATGAGGGCGCTCGCGCTCGTGCTCGGGCTCGCCGTCGCCGGCTGCTCGACCAAGTGGCCGTACGTCGACCCCGCGGGGGCCAAGCGGCTGTCGACCGACGCGCGCCTGGGCTTCATCGTCGCCGAGACCGGGCCGCAGCTGCCCACCTTCGTCGACCTCGAGGCCTCCACCGGGAAGCTGATGGTCGGCCTCTACGTCGGCGAAGGCGTCGACGTGGATCTCCAGCGCACCGAGGCGCGGCTCAGCTTCAGCGAGGTCGACCCCGTCACCGGCGCCAGCACGCCGCTGCCGGCGCCGATGCTGACGCCCACCTCGGATCTCCGGCTGAGCACCGTGCTCGCCGACAAGGGACTGCTGTATTCCAGCACCAGGACGCGCGAGGTCGCCTTCTTCGACGGCACCGGGTGGACGCGCCTGCCGGACCTGCCCGCGGGCGTCGGCGCCAGCCGCTCGCTCGCCGCGCGCTCCGCCACCGAGGTCGTGCTGCGCACCCAGGACACCGTGTGGGTGGTGAAGGGCGGCGCCTGGAAGTCCGTGTACGTCGGGCAGCAGGTGGTCTTCGGTCCCTGGAGCGCCTCCGGCCTCACGCTGGTGACCCACCCCGGCCAGCTCTGCCTGTCGACGCTCGACGTGGGCCAGGGCACCGTCTCCGCCGAGACCTGCGAGTTCACCAACGCCGGCACGCTGGTGGAAGACGCCTTCAACGGCACGCCGAGCGAATTCCAGCTCCTCACCTTCGTCTCGTCGGGCACCGGCTACGCCTGGCACTTCCAGGCGGGCCACTGGCGCGCCGGCGAGCTGGTCTCCGCCGCGCGGGTGAGCCCCACCTGGAAGTCCGACGCACTGGTGGCCGTCACCTCGTCCTCGGTGGGCGACCTGCCCATCTACGAGGGAGAAGGCGGCCTGGTCGCGCTGCGCGACGGCGTGCAGTCGATGGCGCTGGCCCCGCCGTTCTCCAGCGCGCTCAGCTGCGCGTGCACCCGCGCCACCGACGCGAGCTGCGACTGTGCCCGGCGGCCGCTGGTGACGGCGCTCGAGCTGCTCCCCGACGCCAGCGCGGCCTTCGTCTTCGGGGTCAGCACCGCCGACGCCAAGCGCCAGGTCTTCGTGCGCCGCCTCACCCTGCCCGACACCAAGGGCTTCGACCCCGCCACCTGCAGCCCGACGTGCATGGCCCAGCAGGTCTGCGCCTTCAAGACGCCGACCGACACCGCGTGCATCATCGACCCCACCTCGCACGGCTCGGGGCGGCTCGAGCAGAACCCGGTGGTGTCGCTCACCGTGGTGACGCCCTTCGACGGAACGCAGGTGACGGTGGAGCTCAGCCACCCGGACGGCGGCGCGGCCGACGACGCCAAGCTGGTCACCCTGCCGCCGGCCCTGAGCATCCGCGCCGCCCCCAACCAGCCGCTGCGCATCACCCTGTCGGCGAACGACCACGCCCCCAGGGTCATCGTGTTCACCATGCCCGACCCGCTGCGCACCGCGGAGCTGGGCCCGGTGTACCTGCCGCGCGGACTCAAGCTGGGCCTTGCGCCGCCTGGCCTCGGGCCGGTGACCAGCACCACCGCGGTGCTCCCGACCGGGGGCGCGATGGCCCTCGCGGTCGGCACCGACGACGGCGGCGTGCGCTGGGAGCTGCTCGCCGAGCGCGACGGCGGCCTCGAGCGCACGGTGCTGCGCGACGCGGCGAGCGCTCCGCGGCGCGCCCGCGTCGACCCGGCCGGCCGCTTCTTCTTCCTGCCGGGCGCCAGCGGCCTCGCGCTCCTCGACGCGCACACCTTGCAGCCGCTCGGCGAGCTGCCCGGCACCGACTGGGACCTGGGCGCCTCGCTCTTCGCCGCCGGCGCCGACGTGCTCGCGGTGCAGCGCGGTGGGCCGTCGCCGTCGCCCGCCGCGACCGAGGTGCTCGCGTTCTCGGCCACCGGGCTCACCTCGCGCTTCCAGGTGAGCACGCCCGGGACCGTGGAGGCCCTCTCTGCCGACGGGACCGCCGTGCTCCGCAAGGAAGGCAGCGCGTGGGTGGTGCACACCGCGCTCGGCGCCTTCACTCCCAGCACGCTCGGCCAGGGCCCCCTGCTGTCGGCCGACGGCACGCACGTCTACTCCCAGCAGGGCGCGGTGGTGCCCTTCACCCTGCTCGACCACTCGGCCGACGGCGGCACCGCGACGGTCAGCACCGTCGCCACCTTCGCCGTCGTCCCCACCACCGGAGGCCTGCGCTACAGCGAGTACGGCCCGGGCTCGACCGGCATCCTCAAGCAGCGCGACGGTGACGGCGCCACCTCGGTGCTGGTCGACGGCGGTATCTCCGGCATCGCCTTGGGCGTGCCGCGGCTCGGCGTCCTCTACACCCAGCCTCCGGCGCAGCAGGGCCCTTCCACCTCGCAGACCGCGGGCTACCCGGACCTGCCCGGCGGCAGCCTCGCCTTCTCCGAGCGCGACACCGGAGAGGTGCTCGCGCTGGCCGGCTGCAGCGGCTGCCAGAGCCTGGTGCTCGCCAGGGGCGCGCCGCCGCGCCCGGTGTACTTCGCCGGTGTGCCCGTCTTCGGCGCCGGCAACGACCGCGCGCTCGTCGGCCGCGCCATCGCGCCCATCGACCCGGTGACGCACGGGCCCAGGTCGCCGGCGACGCCCTTCGCCCCCATGCAGGGGCCCGCGCCGGTGCTCGACGGTCGCTTCACCTTCTCGGGCGACCCCCGCCAGGACGCGCTCGGCATGCCCTGCGCGCCGTACGCGTACCCCTCGGTGCGCTACCAGGTGGCGAGCGACGGCAAGGTCACCAGCTCCCCAGGGCCCGACGGGCTGTACTGCGTGCGCTGAAGCGCTCGGCGGCGCCGCAGCGCTGTGCACGAGGTGCCCCGCCTCCTACAGTGCGGATCCTCGATGCAGGCCTTCGTCTTCCCCAGCGAGCAGGCGCTCCGGGTCGCGCTCCGCAGCGGCGCGCTGCCGGCCGAGACGCTGCGAGGGCCGGTCCGGGTCGCGCGGCTGCCCGGCGGCGCGGTGGAGGTGTCGCCCGAGAAGCCGCTGAGCGCCGCCGCGGCCAAGGCCGTGCTGGCGCTGGGCGCGGTGGGCCAGCCGCCGTCGCCGGGCGCGGTGCCGGTGAGCTGCTGGGCCGCCGCGGTGCGCCCGGAAGCGACGCCACTGCCCGGCAAGGCGCCGCCGCTCGTCCTCTTCACCTGCGCCAGCCAGGCCCGCGCGCTTGCGCTCGCCGGCGAGCTGGTGCGGCTCGGCGCCGACCGCTTCGAGCTCTCGCAGGGCAGCGAGCGCGCGCTCCTCAAGGTGCCTTCGCCGCCCTGGTACGCGCTGTGGACCGCGCTCGAGCACGACGGCGGCCTGCGCGCCTTCGTGCCGTCACCCCCGGGCCAGGCCCAGGTCTTCGTCGAGCTCGGCTTCGCCCACCCGCTCGAAGGCGCGGCCGCCGCCGAGGCGCAGACGCTGCTGCTCATTCACGGCGACGGCCGCTGGGACAGCCTCGGCGAGCCGCGCTGGCTCGACAGCGGCGCCCTCGTCGTGCCCGCGCCGCTGGCGCCCCCGGAACGCCTCGCGCCCGGGCCGCAGCCGCGCCTCGAGGTCACCCTGACCCTGCGGCGCTCGTCGGCCACCGACACCCCGGCGCTCTGGTTCGCCCCCAAGGGCGCGGCCGCGGTGGAAGCGCTGGTGCGCGCGACGCCGGAAGACGCGCTCGACGCCCTCACCTTCGCGGTCGCCGGCGACGTGGTGCTGCTGCGCCCGCGGCCGGGCCGCACCTTCCCCGGCACCCTGCCCGGCGAGCCCTTCGCCCGGCTCGCCGAGCTGCCCAACCTCTACCTCCCGCTCGGCCAGGCGCTGGAGCCGCCCCTGCGCCGCGACCGCCTGCGCAGCTGGCTGGCCGCCGACGTCGACCAGGTGACGCTCCTCACCGAAGCGAAGGGCGGCGGCGTCGCGCTGCACACCATTCCCGAGAGCGCCTTCCGCCCGCTCACCGAGTTCGTCGACTACGTGCTCGAAGGCGGCCGCGCGGTGCTGGAGACGTGGGTGCGCCGGGCCACCTTCGACTTCACCGACTTCACCAGCCTGGTCGACGCCGCGCCCCAGGCGGCGGCCGGCCCGGCCACCGCCGCCGACGCGCCCGGCACCGAACGGCCCACCAGGACGCGGGCCACCGCCCGCCCCAGCCGGCCGCTGCCGGTGCCCGTCCCCAGCCCGCAGCGCCCTCCGGCCGGCCCCACCGCCGTCACCGTCGGCGCGCTGGGCAGCTCCGAAGTGGAAGCGGCGCTGCGGCGCGAGGAAGCCGCGTTCCTCGAACTCGAGGCCCCGGCCGACTCCCCCGAGCGGCGCCACGCCTGGCTCACCCTCGCCGAGCTCAACGGCCATGCGCGCGCGAGCCGCGAAGCGAACCTCTGCTGGGTGCACGCGCTGTGGGACGCACCGGAAGGCGAGCTGCGCGCCCTCGCCGCACGCTGGGCCGCCACCTCGAGCCAGCCGCTCGACGTGCTCCTGGGCCTCGCCACCCCCACCCCGGAGCACGGCCGCGCCGTGGTGGCCCACGCGCTGTCCGCCGCGCTCGACGCCGCGGGCTCGGTGCGCCAGCGGGCCGGGGCCATCGCCACCTTCCTCGACGCCCACGACGGCGACCTCGACGTGCGCACGCTGTGGCTGGGCCGCGTCGCGCTCGCCCGCCTGAGCGGCGGCGATGCGCTCGGCCTCGCCAAGGCCCGCGACCGGGTGCTCACCCGGCTCACCCGGGGCCTCTCGCTGGAGCGCGACGTGCCCCGCTTCCTGCGCGTCACCGGGCAGGCCACCGGCGGCGGCGGCGAGCGGCGCTCCCGGGTGGCCCACCAGCTGGAAGCCATCTGGCGGGCGTTCCACGAGACGCCGCGCAAGCGCACCGCCGTCGAGGCGCCGCCGGCCAACTCGCTCGCCTACGTGGGCTTCGAGCTCGCGTGGGGCTTCGCACGCCTGGGGCTCGGCGAGCGCGCCCGCGGGCTGCGCGAGCAGGGGCTCAAGGTGCTCCCCGCGAACGACCCGGTGCACGGCTACCTCACCGCGGTCTACGGCGCGCGCATCGAACAGGCGCTGGAAGGCGTCGCTCCAGGCACCCCGCTGCCCTCGGCGCTCGCCCAGCAGCTCAACGCGCTCGACTCCAAGTCGCGCTACCTGGTCGACCGCCTCCGCCAGGTGTCCGAGGTGCTCGAGCCCCAGGAACGGCTCGACCCCATCAACGACTACACCCGCTCCATCACCAACGACGACAAGGGCCGCGAGGAGCTCGGCAGCCTGCGCGAGCTGTCCGACCCCGCCGCGCTCGCCCAGGCGCTCGCCGCCCGCCAGCCCACCGCCGACGACACCTCGCTCACCCCCGAGGAACGCGCCCGCCTGCTCGACGGCCTCATCGACTTCCTGCCGCAGCTGCCGGAGTCGGCCGCGCTGCCGCTGCTCGGCCGCTTCATCGCGTCTGCCGAGCGGCTGCCCACCGCGGCCCGGCTCGCGGTGCTGGAAGACGCGCTCAAGGTCGCCGGCCACTTCGGCCGCGCCGCCCTGGTGCGCCAGCTCGCGCTCGGCCTGGGCTCGCTCCTCACCGAGCTCGGCCCCGAAGGCGTCGCCCAGCAGGGGCCCGCGCTCGCTTCCGGCGTGCGCTCGCTGCGCCGGGTCGGCCTGCGCGACGAGGCGAAGGAGCTGCTCGCCCGCGCCACCCGCCTGCTCAAGGGCGACGAGCCGCGCACCCTGCTCGCCCGCCTCGCGCTGGCCCAGGGCTTCGCGTACCTGGGCGCGATGCCGCAGGCCCAGCCGGTGCTCGACGAGGCCTTCGACCGGCTGTCCCGCGAGAAGGGCCTCATCTTCGAGCGCATGAAGCTCACCCGCGCCGCTGCCCACGCGCTGTCCAGCGCCCCTACCGAGGTCGCGCTCGCCGGGCTCCTGCGCCTCACCACCCAGCTCGCCTGGGTCACCGACTCGCTGTCCACCGGGCCACACTTCTGCGTCTCGCTGGTGGACTACGCCGACGCCCTGGTGCTCGGCCACGTGGGCGACGACCTCACCCTGAACGAGTTCACCCGCCGCTTCCTCGAGGAAGACGAGCTGCTGGTGCGCCGGCGGGTGCACCGCGACGCGGGCGCGCTGGCGGGCTAGAAATCGGCTCCGGCGGCGTTCGGACGACCCGCGGTCGCGCTGGACTTGAATAGCCACTGCATATAAATGCGTCGGCAATGCAGTCGATGAACATCGGCCTCTTCGGCGCCTCCGGCTACTCAGGGCTCGAGCTCCTCGGGCTCCTCGCCCGCCACCCGCGGGTGAAGGTGGTCTTCGCGGCCGGCGATCGCTTCGCCGGCGACGCGGTGGCCGCCCACGCGGGCCCTGCGACCCGGGCGCTCGGCCTGCGCTTCGTGCCGCACGCCGAGGCCCAGGCGCGCCTCGCGGAATGCGACGCGGTGCTGCTGGCCACCCCGGCGAGCGCCTCGCTGACGCTCGCCCCGCTGGCGCTCGCCGCCAAGGCGCGGGTGGTCGACCTCTCGGGCGCCTTCCGGCTGCGCGAGGCCGGGCAGTACCCGAAGAGCTACGGCCTCGAGCACACGGCTCCCGCGCTGCTCGCCCGCGCGGTCTACGGCCTGCCCGAGCTCGGCCGCCCGGCGCTCGACGCGGGCCTGGTCGCCAACCCCGGCTGCTACGCCACCGCCGCCGCGCTCGCCGCCGCGCCGCTGGTGCGCGGGTCGCTGGTCGACCAGTCGAACCTGGTCTTCACCGCGGCTTCCGGCACCTCGGGCGCCGGCCGCCAGGCGAGCGAAGGCTACAGCTTCACCGAGCTCGCCCAGGACTTCCGCGCCTACAAGACGCTCACCCACCAGCACGCCCCGGAGATTGCCCAGGCGCTCGGGGTGCCCTTCGTGCCCTTCGTCGCCCACCTGCTGCCGGTCGCGCGCGGGCTCCTGGTCACCCTGGTGGCGCCCACCACCGCGAGCGAGGCCGCGGTGCGCGCCGCCTTCGAAGGCGCCTACGGCAAGGAACCCTTCATCGAGCTCGCCGCCGACGCCAACGACGTGCGGCTCAACCAGGTGGTGCACACGCCCGTCTGCCGCCTCGGCGTCACCGTGGTGCAAGGCCGGGTGGTGGTGACCGCCGCGCTCGACAACCTGCTCAAGGGCGCCGCGTCGCAGGCGGTGCAGAACCTGAACCGGCTCGCCGGCTGGCCGGAGACGCTCGGCCTCCTTCCCCCCTTCGAGCGCTAGCGCGAGACCGACCGTGTCCACCATGCACGTCGCACCGGGCTTTCAGTTCGCGGGGCTCCACTGCGGCATCAAGCCCAACAAGAAGGACCTGGCGCTGGTCTTCAGCCGCACGCCGTGCGCGGCCGCGGCCTGCCTCACCCAGAACACTGCCCGGGCCGCCCCGGTCATCGACGCCGCGCGCAGGCTCCCCGCCACCCAGGTGCACGGCGTGCTGGTGAACTCCGGCAACGCCAACGCGCTCACCGGCGCGCCGGGCGTGGAAGACGTCACCCGGGTGACCCGCGCCCTCGCCGAGCTGCTCGGCGTGGGCCGCGACGCGGTGCTGATGGCGTCGACCGGGGTCATCGGGGTGCACCTGCCGAAGGAGAAGATCCTCGCCGCGCTCCCCGCCCTCAAGGCCTCGCTCGGCCCCGCCCCCGAGGCCGCGGCGGAAGCCATTCTCACCACCGACACCCGGCGCAAGCTCGCCTCCCGCCAGCTGCTCCTCGGCGGGCGGCGGGTGACGCTCACCGCCATCTGCAAGGGCTCGGGCATGATCGCCCCCCAGCTGGCGACGATGATCGCCGTCGTCACCACCGACGCCGCCATCTCGCCCCAGCTGCTGCAGAGCGCGCTGGTCGACGCCATGCGGGTGAGCTTCAACCGCCTCACCGTGGACAACGACATGTCCACCAACGACGCGGTCTTCGCCCTCGCCAACGGCCTCGCCCAGAACCCGCCCATCACCGACCCCGGCGAGGACTACGCCGCCTTCGCCCGCAGCCTGGAATCGCTCTGCCAGGAACTCGCGCGCGAGGTCGCCGCCGACGGCGAAGGCGCCACCCACCTCCTCGACGTGCAGGTCGTCGGCGCGCCGTCGGGCCCCATCGCCGACGACGTGGCCCGGAGCATCGCGGGCTCGACCCTGGTGAAGACCGCGCTCTTCGGCGCCGACCCCAACTGGGGCCGCATCCTCGCCACCGTCGGCGCGCGCGCCGGGAGCCAGGGCTTTCCCCTCGAGCCCGCCAACGCCAGGGTCGAGCTCCAGGGCGTCACCGTCTTCGACGCCGGCCCCAGCGGTGCCGACCCCCAGAAGCTGCGCGCGCGCATGCGCGAGCCCGAGGTGACGGTGAAGGTCGACCTGCGCGCGGGCAAGGCCACCGGCAGCGCCTGGGGCTGCGACCTCTCGTACGACTACGTGAAGATCAACGCCGACTACACCGCGCTCCTGCGCCCGGCCGCCGACGGCTCGGTGCAGCGCGACGACCGGCTCACCAACTACTCGCCGGCCTTCAAGGTGGGGCTGCTCACCCAGGCGCTCGGCTACATCGCGCGCTTCTCGGGCACCCGCTGCGTGCTCAAGGTCGGCCAGTCGCTCCTCGCCAAGGAGTCCCTGGTCCAGGCCTTCTGCGACGACGTCAACCGTCTGCGCAGCGTGGGTCTGCAGCCCATCGTGGTGCACGGCGAGAGCGGCGAGGTGGAAGGCGACTCCAAGCTGCGCGAGATGGTGGTCACCGGCTCGACCAACGGCGGGCTGGTGGCGCGCCTCAACCGCATCGGCGGCACCGCGGTCGGCCTCTCGGGCCAGGACGGCGGCTTCCTCCAGGCGCGCACCGGCGGGCCCACCCTCAACGGCCTCGAGCTCGGCGAGGTGACGCAGGTGAACACCGGCCTGCTCGAGTCGCTCCTCTCCCAAGGGTACGTGCCAGTCATCGCGCCGGTGGGCTTCGCCGAAGGGCGCACCCTGCCGCTCGACGCCGACCAGGTGGCCGCCCACGTCGCCGGCGCGCTCAAGGCCGCCAAGCTCGTCTACCTCACGGGGTCGAACGGCCTGCAGCGCGGCGACGAGCTGGCGCCCCAGCTCACCTCCACCGAGCTGCAGGGGCTCCTCGCGGTGGGCACCCTGAGCTCGTCGCTCGCCGGCAAGTCGCAGGGCGCGCTGCACGCGCTCTCCCGCGGGGTGAGCCGGGTGCACCTCATCGACGCCCGGGTGCCCCACTCCCTCATCGCCGAGCTCTTCACCGACGAAGGCGTCGGCACCCTGGTGACCCATGGCTGAGGCAGCAGTCGCGCGGCGCGAGGCAGTGGTGCGGACCCTGCGCCAGCAGGTGGTCACTTCCCAGGAAGAGCTGGGCAAGCTCCTGCGCGCCCAGGGCTTCAAGGTGACCCAGGCCACCTTGAGCCGCGATCTCGCCCGCCTGGGCGCCCGCTGGGTGTCGCTCCCCGAAGGCGGCGGCGCCTACGAGCTGCCCGGCGCCCCGGTGTCCGCCGGCGGCCAGGAAGGGCTGCGCTCGGTGCACGGCCTGGTGGCCTTCGTCGAGGCCGCCGAAGCCATGGTGGTGGTGCGCACCAAGCCCGGCGCCGCCTCGGTGGTGGCCGCCGCCATCGACGCCTCACGTCACCCCGGGGTGCTGGGCACCCTGGCCGGAGACGACACCCTCTTCATCGTCCCCAAGAAAGGCCACAGCCCGAATCGGGTGCAGCGCACCCTCGCCGGACTGTGGAAGAAGGCACTCCACTCATGACCCTCGCGCGCACCGGTGCCACCGGCCAAGGCGGACTCGACCCTCAGGTCCTGGCTTTCACCTCGTCCCTCGTTCCCGACCTCCAGCTGGTCCGGGAAGACCTCCTCGGCAGCCTCGCCCACGTGGTGATGCTCTCGAAGCAGGGCCTCATTCCCAGGGCCGACGCTCAGGCGCTCCACCGCGCGCTCGTCGAGCTGTGGAAGACGCGGCCCACCCTGCCCGCCGAGGAAGACGTGCACATGGCGGTGGAGTCCCACCTGGGCACCCTGGTCGGCGAGGCCGCCCGTCGCCTGCACACCGCCCGCAGCCGCAACGACCAGGTGGCGCTCGACCTCAAGCTGCACGTGCGCGAGCAGTGCCGCCTCGCGGTGGTGAACCTGACCGCGCTCGCCCAGTCGCTCGCCGAGCGCGCCGCCCGCGAGCGGTCCACCGTGCTGCCGGCCTACACCCACCGCCAGCGCGCCCAGCCGGTGTCGCTCGCCTACTGGTTCCTGTCCTGGACCTTCGGTTTCCTCCGCGACGCCGAGGCCTTCGCCTTCGCCCTGGGCCAGGCCAACGTCTCGCCGCTCGGCGTGGGCGCGGTGTCCGGCACCTCGCTCGCCAACGACCGCGAGGTGACCCGCTCGCTGCTCGGCTTCGCGCGCGCCACCGACAACGGCCTCGACACCGTGGCCGACCGCGACTTCGCGCTCGACTACCTGCACGCCGCCTCCAAGTGCCTGGTGCGCGTCGGCCGTCTCGGCGCCGAGGTGGTGGACTACGCGTCCGCCGAGTTCGGCGTGGTGAAGCTGGGCGACGCCATCGCCTGCGGCTCGTCGATGATGCCGCAGAAGAAGAACCCCGACGTCTTCGAGCTCCTCCGCGGCAACTCCGCGCGCCAGCTGGGCGACCTCATGGGCCTCTTCGCGCTGATGAAGGGCCTGCCCGCCGGCTACTTCCGCGACCTCCAGGAAGACCGCGGCCCCATCCTCGCCACCAGCGCCCGCCTGGCGGGGTGCCTGCCGATTCTCCAGCTGGCGCTGAAGCAGATCACCTTCGACGCCGAGCGCTGCCGCGCGCTGGTGAGCGACGGCAGCACCCAGGCCACCGACCTCGCCGAGGCGCTGGTCGCGCAAGGCCTGCCGTTCCGCGACGCCTACGCGCGCGTGGGCGCGCTGGTCGCCCAGTCGCGCACCCTGGGGGTGCCGCTCGCGCAGCTCACCCTCGAGCAGGCCCAGGCCGTGGTGCCCCAGGCCGACGCCGCCTGGCTGCGCAAGCTCGACCCGTCGGCCGCGGCCAAGGCCAAGCTCAGCGCCGGCAGCACCGGCGAGGCCGCGCTCGACACCCAGCTGTCCACCGTCACCACCCGCATCCAGATGCTCAACGCGGCCGCGGGCCAGGTCCCGTCGCTCGACGCCCTCTTCTCCCGGCTCTCGGAGGCCACCCCGTGAAGCGCGACTTCCTCACCTTCGCCGACCTCACCGACGACGAGCTGCGCAGCCTCCTCGACCGCGCCAAGGCGCTCAAGGAAGCGCGCAACGCCCGCCGCGAAGTGCGCACCCTCGCCGGGCGCACGCTCATCCTCCTCTTCGAGAAGGCGAGCACCCGCACCCGGCTGTCCTTCGAGGCGGCCATCGCCCAGCTCGGCGGGCACGCCATCACGCTCTCGCCCGACCACAGCCAGCTGGGCCGCGGAGAGCCGCTCGCCGACACCGCGAAGGTGGCCTCCCGCTACTGCGACGCCATCATGATGCGCACCTTCGCCGACGAGCGCCTGGCGGAGTTCGCCCGGAACGCCACCGTCCCCGTCATCAACGGCCTCACCGACGGCGCCCACCCGGTGCAGGTGCTCGCCGACGTCTTCACCATCGAGGAGCGCCTGGGGAAGCTCAAGGGGCTCACCGTGGCCTTCATCGGCGACGGCAGCTCCAACATGGCGCGTTCCTTCCTCGAGGCGGCGCCGCGCTTCGGCTTCTCGCTGCGGGTGGCGGCGCCCAAGGGCTACCAGCCCCCGCCCGAGCTGGTGCACCCCCAGCTGTGCTCGGTGAGCGACTCGCCCGCCAAGGCGGCGCTGGGCGCCGACGTGCTGGTCACCGACGTGTGGACCAGCATGGGCCAGGAAGCCGAGAAGGCCGCCCGCCTCGCGGCCTTCTCCGGCTACTGCGTCGACCAGGCGCTCCTGGAACGCGCCTCGCCCAAGGCCTTCGTGCTGCACTGCCTGCCCGCGCACCGCGGCGAGGAGATCACCGCCGAGGTGCTCGACGGCCCGCGCTCCGCCGCCTGGGACGAGGCCGAGAACCGGCTCCACGTGCAGAAGGCGCTCCTCGAGACGCTGGTGCTGGCCCACGAGCGCGCGCTGGGCATCGGCGCCCAGCGCAGCCCCGCCGCCGGAGTCACCGCGTGAAGAAGCTCCTCGTCATCGGCCCCGGCCCCACCGCCGCCCACACCACCGACGTGCTCGCCGCCCAGGCGCTGGCCGCCGGGCGCGCCGCCGGCCTCGAGCTGGTGGTGCTGGCCTCCGCCCCGGCCACGTTGCTGGCCGACCCCCAGCGCGCCGACCGCACCTACCTCGAGCCCCTCACCCTCGACAGCCTGCGCCGCGTGCTCCAGCAGGAGCGCCCCGACGCGGTGCTCACCACCTTCGGCGGCCGCGCCCTGGTGGCCGCGCTGACCGACGCCGAGCGCGCCGGGCTGCGCTGGCTCGACGCCGGCGTCGAGCGCCCGTCGAGCGCGGCCCCCGCCTTCACCGTGGTGCTCCTCGCGGGCGAAGCGCCCGCCGTGCTCGGCACCGTCGAGCACCTCGATGCCCTCGGCCAGCCACTCCTGGTGGCCCCCGCGCAGGGCAGCGTCGCCGGCGCGCCCGAGACCGCCGCCGGCCGCGCGCTGGACGCGGCGCGCGCGCAGAAGCTCGCGGGCCTGGTGGAAGTCGCCCTCGACC
>JAIBBQ010000273.1 GCA_019694595.1 Myxococcaceae bacterium | reverse complement strand
GGCCGGCCGGCGCGCGTCCTTCTTCGCGGTCGAGCGCCGCTTCCTGGACGCCACCGGGGCGCGCGCGCTGCCCATCGGCGAGCAGCCGGTGTGGTCGCCCGCCGACTGGCCCGCGGTGGTGGCGGGCTCGAAGAGCCTCAAGGAGCAGCTGCGCCGCGCCCGCGCCAAGGGCGTCGTGGTGCGGGAGGTCGCCGCCCCCGTGCCGGCCAGTCTGCTCGAGCAGCTCAACCACGTGCGGCACCAGTGGCAGCGGGGCCACGGCTTGCCGCCGATGGGCTTCCTGGTGGAACCGGTCGACTTCGCCGAGCTGCTCGGCCGCCGCCTGTGGCTCGCGGAGCGCGACGGCGCCCTGGTCGCCGCGCTGGTGGTGGCGCCGGTGCCGGCGCGCGAAGGGGTGCTCTTCGAGGAACTCTGCCGGCACCCGGCAGCTCCCAACGGCACCGCCGAGCTGCTGCTCGATGCTGCGCTGCGCGCGCTCGCGCGAGAGGGGCACCGCTACGCCACCCTCGGCCTGGCGCCGCTCTCGGGCGACGTGGGGCCCTGGCTGCGTGCCGCCGCCAGGCTGTCCAGCGGGCTCTACGACTTCCGCGGGCTGCGGCGCTTCAAGTCGCGGCTGCGGCCCGCACGGTGGGACCCGCTCTTCATCGCGGTCCCCAAGGGCACCAGCCGCCCGCTCGCGCTGTGGGATGCGCTGGGCGCCTTCGCTCACGGGCGGCGCTGGCGCTTCGGCGTGCGCGCGCTGTCGCGCCTGCCGGGCCGCGTGGGCCGGCGGCTCTTCGCCGGAGAGGTCCGATGAGCACGGCTGCACTCGACGCGGTGGTGGTGGGCGCAGGGCCCAACGGTCTCGCCGCGGCCGCGGTGCTGGCGAAGGCCGGCAAGTCGGTGCTGGTGCTGGAGCGCAACGCCACGCCCGGCGGCGGTACCCGCACCGCGGCGCTCACCCGCGAAGGCTTCGCCCACGACGTCTGCTCGGCCATTCACCCCATGGCGGCGGGCTCGCCGGTCTTCGAGGAGCTCGAGCTCACCAGGTACGGCCTCGAGTTCTGCCACCCGGAGCTGCCCTTCGTGCAGCCGCTCGAGGGCGAGCGCGCGGGCGCACTCCACCGCTCGGTGGAGGACACCGCGCGCGGCCTGGGCAAGGACGGGCCGGTCTGGCGGCGCACCTTCGGCCCGCTGGTCGAAGGCTTCGCGCGGCTGCGGCCGGTGCTCTACCAGCCGGTGACGCGGCCCCCGCTGGCGCCGCTCTTGATGGCGCGCTTCGGGCTCAACTCGCTGCGCAGCGCCTTCGCCTTCGCCGAGGAGACCTTCGAGGAGCCGGAGGCCAAGGCGCTCTTCGCCGGCGCCGCGGCGCATTCCTTCTGCGCGCTGGAATCGCCGCTGTCCGCAGGCTTCGGCTTCGCGCTCACGCTGCTGGGGCACGCGGTGGGCTGGCCGGCGGCCAAGGGCGGCTCGCAGTCCATCGCCCGGGCGCTCCAGGCCTGCCTCGAGGCGCACGGGGGCCGGGTGGAGACGGGCCGCGAGGTGACCTCGCTCTCGCTCCTGCCGCCGGCGCGCGCGTACCTCTTCGACACCTCGCCGCGGGCCCTGAGCGCCATCGCCGGCGACGCGCTGCCGCCGCGCTTCCACCGCGCCGCGCACGCCTTTCGCCTCGCCCCGGGCGTCTTCAAGCTCGACTACGCGCTCTCGGGCCCGATGCCGTGGCTCTCGCCCGCGGCGCACCGCACCGCGACGCTCCACCTCGGGGGCACGCTGCGGGAAATCGCCGCCTCGGAGGCCGCGGTGGCTCAGGGCCAGGTGCCGGAGCAGCCGTATTGCCTCGTCGCCCAGCAGTCGCTGGTCGACTCCACCCGCGCGCCGAAAGGCCAGCACACGCTCTGGGTGTACTGCCACGTGCCCAACGGCTGCACGGTGGACATGACGGAGCGCATCGAGGCGCAGCTGGAGCGCTACGCGCCGGGCTTCAGGGACCTGGTGCTGCAGAAGGTCGCCACCTCGCCCGCGGACTTCCAGGCGTACAACCCGAACTACCTGGGCGGCGACATCTCCTGCGGCGCGCTCGACGGCCTGCAGCTCCTGATGCGCCCCTGGCCGCAGCGCTCGAGCTGGGCGACGCCCAACCCGAAGCTGTTCCTCTGCAGCGCGGCGACGGCGCCCGGTCCGGCAGTGCACGGCATGTGCGGCGCGCACGCGGCGCGCCTCGCGTTGCGCACCGTGCTGCGCTGACGTCAGTGGCTCGTCGAAGCGAAGCCGCCGCGCACGACCTTTTCCCAGTCGCGGTAGACCTGTGCGGTCGCCCGGTCGCCGCCCTTGGTGGCGCGGGCCGCGGCGTGCGCCAGGCCTTCCAGGTCCTCGCGCAGCTGCGCGGCGCTCTCCTTGGACAGGAAGAGGTGCCCGTCCTTCGGCTTGAGCGTGGGGTCGAAGGCGTAGAGCGCGTCCTCCGCCCGCTCCGCCGCGGGGACCAGCAGCGCGGTGAGCTCCACGGTGCGCCCTGACAAGGTGTTGAGGCGCCCGGACATGGCCAGGCCCACCGCGGTGGCCGCGGCCTTGTCGCCGTCGCCGGTCGCGGCGGCGAGCAGCGTCTCGTAGCGCTGCTGCAGCGACGCCACCTGGGGCGCCAGGGTCGCCGCGTCGGCGGTGGGCGAGAGGTCCTCGAGCGACTGGAGGAGCGCCTTCGCCTGCTCCTGCACCTTGGGCGACGCGGTGGGCAGCGCCGCGGCGAGCGCCTTCGACTGCTTGGCGAAGAGGTCTTCCGCCTTGCGGTTCGCGTCCTGGAGCGTCTGGTACGCGGTGTCGAGCTGCACGAAGTTCTTCACCGCGGGCACTTTGAGCTTCTGGAACGGCACCACGTAGCCCTGCTCCTGCATCGCGCGGAGGAACTTGGCCGCCTCGAAGCTCATCTTCTGCACGATGGGGCTCTTGAAGGCCGGGTCGGTCTTCAGCACGTCGATGAAGTTGCCCATGTCACCGGGCTCCGCCTTGTCGAAGCCCTGGTACGCCTCGTGGCGCACGCCCATGTGCTCCTGCTTGCCGTGGTGCCAGGCGCCGTTGTCCGCGCGCAGCTCGAGGTCCACCGGGTCGGTGCTGTTGCCGTTGTGGTGCGGCGACAGCCGGTGCGGATCCATGAAGACGTTGGAGTCCTCGCGCGAGTCGCCCCACTTGAAGAAGGCGATGAGGAAGTGGGGGTTCAGCGCCGCGGCGTTGAAGGTGAGCTCCTGGGTGCCCAGCTGCTCCAGGCGCGCGCGCACCGTGGCGTCGACCGGCGACTTCTCGAGCAGCGGCTTCACCTGCGCGTCGAGCTCGGGCGAACGGCCGAGCAGCTTGGTGAGCAGCAGCGAGGAGACCTGCGCGTCGGTCAGGCCCTTCGTCAGGCCCGGCTTCTGGCCTTCGATCTCCGCGCGCACCCAGTTCGCCATCCACGGCTCGTGCGGGCGCAGCGCCAGCTCGAAGGCCAGGTCCTGCAGCGGCACCGGCTCCACCAGGTCGTGGCGGAGCACCTCGTTCATCTTGGGCTCCTTCGACGGGTCGTAGCCCTTGGCCACGTGCATCGCGGTGAGCCCGAGCGTGTGCCACACGGTCTGCACCGCGAAGCGGCGCACCATGTGGAGGAACTCCTTGCGGCCCGCCGGCGTGTCGTCGGGCGGCGGCTCGGCCTCGGGCGGGTTCTTCTGCGAGAGCCGCACCGCCTCGTCGAGCAGCTTGTCGATGCCCTTGACCACCTGCGCGCCCGAGAAGGTCACCTGGCTTGAGCCCGACGGCGCGTCCACGCCGTACTCCTTGGCCAGCGCCGCGTCGGTGGTGAAGGTCTGCAGCTTGAGCACCTCTTCCATCGCCAGGTCGAAGTCTTCCGGAGGCACCGAGCGGTCGGGCGCCTTGGCGAGGTTGAGCTTCCGGGTGCTGCCGTCGGGCCGGGTGATGGTCACCTCGGTGTCGAAGGCCTTGGGCACGCCCGCGCGCTCGAGGTTCTTGAGCCCCACCACCTCGAAGATGGCGCGGCGGGGCACCAGCAGCTCCACGCCCTTCGCGTAGTCCACGTCGCGCGGGCTGCGGATGCCGCCGGCCTGGTAGCCGCCGTGGTAGGCCTTGGGGTCGGTCTCCTCGAAGGGCGCCCACTCCGCGCGGTGCGGCGCGGCCTCGAAGCCCAGCTTGCCCTGAGGCACCACCCCGTTCGGCTCCTTCGGCGCGATGGTGGTCGGCCCGGTGCCGCCCGGGGTGGCGTAGGTGTTTGCCGGAGCAGCGGGCGTGCTGTTGGTCGCCTTCGACTTCGCCGGAGCGTCGGCCGCCTTGAGCGGGGTGGTGGCGCCAGCAGCAGGGGAGCGGTTGATCGGCTTCATGAAGGGTCTCCGGGGGGACGAACCACCTGAGTATCTCTCCCGGCAGACGAACACAAAACCCGGTGTCGCAGGCTTCCACGCTCGGGAACTCGTCGGGCGATCTCTGGCAGAGTCAGCGTCTCGATGACCCCGCTGGGCGCCGCCTTCGCCACGAGCCGCACCGCGGAGGCCTTCCGCACCTGGGCCCAGGCGGAGCCGGCCGCGGCGGCCACCTGGCTCAAGACGGTCGCCGGCACCGTGGGCGCTGCGCCCGCACTCCAGGCCATCGACGCTTTCACCCGGGGCCCCGTGACGCCGGCCGCGCTCGACGCGCTGGGAGGGGTCTTCACCCAGCTGTCCACCGCCAGCCTGGGCGACGTGCAAGCGGCCCGCGCCGCCACCCTGGGCTGGACCGCGGAGCACACCGGCGACGCCCCCGCGCTCACCGGCACCGTGCGCCTCGAAGGCGGAGAGCCGGTGCTCGACACCACCGCCGGCAGCTTCGGCTTGGTGAACGGCAACTTCTTCGACCTCGAGAACGGCAACTGGCAGGTGAACCACTACCTCGGCGGCCGCGACGCGGTGGCCTTCGCCGGCCAGACGGTGACCGTGCGCGGCTGGCCCGAGGCCCAGTGGACCCCCGGCGCGCGCGCGAAGCTGGTGGTGGAAGAGTTCGCGCCCGGCGACTCGCCCGACTTCGTCAGCGGCCGGGTGGTGTCCGATGCGCAGGGCGTCTCGGTGCGGGTGCGGCCCGACAAGGTGGTGAAGGTCACCGACCCCGCGCTCGCTGCCGCGCTCGCCCCGTTCGACCAGCTGGGCGTCATCTTGCCGGGCGCGCCTGCGCTCTCGGGCGAGACGCTCGAGTACCGGGCGCAGCCCGACGCCTACTACGTGCTCGCCGGCTTCCTCGGCACCCCGGCGCCACAGGCGCTGCCGGGGGGCCAGGAGCGCTTCGACCTCCAGACGGCCCACGGGCGTCGCATGCAGGTCGACTTCCCCGCAGGCGTCGCCGAGGCCGGGCCGTCGCACGGCGGCCGCCACTACGTGTTCGGTGCCTTCGACGGCGGCGTCTTCAAGGCCAAGAGCTACACGCCGGACACCGGCCAGTGGACCGCGAGCAGCGGCGTGCCGGTGAGCCGCACCGCCCGCTTCGCCCAGTGGGCCACCGCGCTCGACGCGCCGCCGCCCGCGGGCACCGGCTTCGCGCTCGCGCCGGCCACGCCACTCGCGCAGCCGTCGCGGCCGTCTCCCGATTCGCTCCTCGCGCTCTCCCCGCAGCAGCGGTGGGACGGGTACCAGGTCGGCGCCTTCACGCTCCGGCGCGGCTTCGGCGGCGTGTACCCCGAGAGCGCTGCGCAGCTCGGGGCGCCGCTGGAAGACGAGCACGGCGACGGCGCCGACGGGGCGGTGCAGCGCTTCGAGCACGGCGTGATGCGGTGGGACCCGCGGCAGGGCATCCGCGTCGAGGCCCAGGCCGACGCGCGCGCGCAGCTCCTCGCGCTCACCCAGGACCAGCGCTGGGCGGGCTACCCGGTGGGCGGCTTCAGCGTCGTCCGCGGCTTCGGCATGGCGTACCCCGAGCTGTCCGACCGGCTGGGCGCGCCGCTCGAGAACGAGCACCAGGAAGGCGGCGACGTGGTGCAGCGCTTCGAGCGGGGCCTGCTGCGGTGGAACCAGACACAGGGCGTGCGGCTCGAGTGAGCCGGAAGCCCATCAGCGCCCTTCCAACGCGTCCGTCACCTCGAGGTAGAGCCGATTCTCGAGGTCGCTCCTGGCGGTCCGCTCCAGGTCTCCGGACTTCGCGAAGACGGTACCGTTGTTGGTGGCGCTGACCGGAAAGGCGCAGCGAACGGTCTTCGTCTGGCCATCGAAGAGATATCCGACCCCGACGACCTGTCCTGCTTCGAAGGAGTTGCCCGAAGGCCTCGGCGCCACGTCGACGGTGGTGACGATCACCACCTCGTCACCGGGAGCAGGCATGTGCGTCAGGTCCATGAGCTCGATCTCGAGCTGCCCCGGATTGAATCGACCCTCGAGCTGCTTGGTGAGCTCGTCGAGCCGCCCGGCGTCACCGATGGGGCGGTAGCCGTGAGGCTTGAGCTTCCCCAGCTCGGCGCGCGTGGTGCGGCTGATGGCGGGGACCGCCTTGGCGCAGAACTTCCCGCGCTCGGGGGTGAGCGTCGCTGCCGCGGTCGTCAGGGCCTCGGTGAAGACCTTCTGGTGCGCGTCGACCCGGGCCCTCGCCTCGCTGATGAGCGAGAGCGCACGCTCCTTCTCGGCCGGCGACAGCGGCTGCCAGGCGGCGATGCGCGCCTGCTTGGTCCGCCAGTCGTCGAAGGCGAGCCAGCCGATGCCGAGCCCGATGAGCAGCACCACCCCCAGGAGCCACCGCCAGCCTCGCGTCATCTCGGCGCCAATCTACCGCCTGTCGCCTTCGCACGGCGTACCCGTCACTGCTCCTGGACGAAGAGGATCCGACCGTCGAGCGCGTAGGGCCCGCGGGTCTCCGCCGAGTACGTGATGGAGAACACCGAGCCGTTCCAGACCAGGTTGGCGCTGGAGTCATACCCCGGCGAGCACGTGAGCTCGCGGGCGCTCGAGACCGCTCCCCCGGGGCCCACCTGGACCACCGCGATGCGGCTCTGGCCACCATCGGGCTGCGCGTCGTAGGCCACCAGATACGCCGAGCCGCCCCACCCGATGGTGGGGGCGTTCGCCCACCCGGGCCCGCTGATGACGATGTCGCTGCCGGCCACGGACCTGGGGCCGGTCCTGACCCTCGCGAAGTGCGCCTCGGCCGTGGTCGGGGTGTATTCGCTCCACACCACGCCGTAGTCACTGCCGGAGAAGGCGAGCGTTGGCTGCCCGATCGACACTCCGGCGTCTGCCAGCACCGCCGAACCGAGGACCTTGCCGTGGTGGTCGAGTTCCACGAGCCGGACCCCGTCGTCGTCCTTCCAGACCGTCGCGTAGCCAGTGCCGGCCCAGATCAGCGGGCTGTTGCCCGTGATCCCGTAGCGGCCGTTTCCGAGCTTCGTCGGGCCTCCCAGCGAGCCGCCCTGGGGGTCCAGCCTGGCGAACATCACCTCGGTGTTGCGCTCCCAGCTGACGCCCCACTCCGAATCCTGCGGGTTCCACGCGAGCCCGGGATGCAGGTCGAGCGCTCCGGTGGTGACTCTCACGCTGTCGGTCACTCGTCGCTGGCTGGAAGGCACCAGCTGGCCTTCCGCCGAGATGCGCGAGAAGGAGACGCCGCCGTCGCCATCCAGGCTCGAGGACACGATTCCATACTCGCGACCGGACCAGGCCAGCTGGGTCCACCAGTTGATCCGTCCTCCATCCTGGGGGACCACCACGTCGCTCCCCGACACCAGGCGGCCGTCTCGCTCGAGGAACCCGAAGTGGAGCTCGACGGGGTTGAACGCCGAGCCCGGCCT
>JAIBBQ010000272.1 GCA_019694595.1 Myxococcaceae bacterium | reverse complement strand
GAGCGCTACCCGGCGCTCACCCACCTGGTCTTCGACGAGGCCCACGAGCTGGAAGACGCCGCCAGCAACGCCTGGGCGACCGAGCTGTCGGGCGCCGCGCTGGGCGCGCTGGTGGCGCGGCTCACCGGCCCGCGCGGCCTGGCCTCGGGCCTGCGCCACGACGGCAAGGAGTCCGACGCCAAGGCCCTCGAGCGGGCGGCGGCCGAGGTGGTGCTCGACGAGAAGGCGCTCGCCGAGGCGTGGGTGGCCTTCGCGGAGCAGACCTCGGGGCCGCCCGACCGCCAGGAGCTGCGGCTGTCGCCGTCGAACCGCTCGCTGAAAGGCTGGCTGCGCGCCCGCGCCGCGCTGCACGCGCTGCGCACCTCGCTCGAAGGTCTGGCCCACGGGCTCGACGCCTGCGCGGCGGCGGATCCGGCGCTCGCGCGGGAGCTGCACGGCGTGGCGGAGACGGCGCGGGCACACGCCCAGCTGGTCGAGGAGCTCGCCGACCGCCCGAGCCGCGAGCGCTGCGACGCGCTCACCCTGAAGGACGGCACCTGGTCGCTCTCGTGCCAGCCGGTGGAGGTGGGCAGCCGCTTCGTGGCGCAGGTGGTGGAGAAGGCCCAGAGCGTGGTGCTCACCTCGGCGACGCTGGGGGTGGCGCCCGGCAAGCCGTGGGTGCTCGAGCGGCTGGGCCTCGACCGCGGCGCCCGGCCGGCGACCGTGCTGGAGCTGCCGACGCCCTTCGACGCCGTGCACCACGCGCTGGTGGTGCTGGTGACGGACGCGCCCGACCCCACCGGGCCGGCCTTCGTCGACTGGGCCGCCGCGCGCGTGAGCGGGCTGGCGCGCTTCCTCGGCGGCCGCACGCTGGGGCTCTTCGCGTCGGCCAAGCGGCAGCGCGAGGTGGGCGACAAGGTGGCCCGCGAGCTCGCGCCCGATGGCATCGAGGTGCTGCAGGCCACCCGCCAGGGCCTGCGCGCGCTCGCCGCCCGGCAGGAAGAAGACCTGGGCACGGTGCTCCTCGGCACCAAGGGGCTGTGGCAAGGCCTCGACGTGCCCGGCCCGGGGGTGAGCTGCGTCTTCATCGACAAGCTGCCGCTCGAGCCGTCGGGCCGGCCGCTGGTGGAGGCGCGCGAGGAGCTCCTGGGAGGCGAGCCGTGGGGGTTCCTCAAGTACCGCCTGCCCCGGGCGCTGCTCCAGCTGCGCCAGGGCGTGGGGCGCCTGCTGCGCTCGCCGAGCGACCGCGGGGTGGTGGTGATCGCCGACCCCGGCGCCGACGCGTACCGCGCGCAGGTGTACGAGGCGCTCGAAGGCTACCGGGTGGAAGCGCTGGGGTGGCGCCAGGCGCGGCTGCGGCTGCACCAGGCCTTCACCGCCTTCGGGGTGGAAGCGGCGGCCCCGGCCCCCACGCCGTCGGCGCCCGCCTTCACCGGCCAGGGCTCGCTCTTCGACGGCCGCTGACGTCTCAGGCCGCCTCGCGGCGTCACTTCATGGCGAGGCGCGCGTCGACGTCGGCCTTCATGCGCTCGAGCAGCGCCTTGAGCTTGGCGGGGTCGCTGCCCGCGAGCGCGAGCGCTTCCTCGAGCTGCTTGGCTTCGGCATTGGAGCGCTCGCGCAGCCGCGTCACCATGGCCTCGAAGGCGGCGAAGACGTCGTGCAGCTCGTCGCCCGGGCGCAGGCCGTAGGTGGGCGGCTGCACCTTGCCGGAGGCGACCTCGGCCGCCATGCGCTTGATGCGGAACAGGGGCCCCACGATGCGGTGGGTGGTGACGATGGTGCCCAGACCGACGGCGGCGATGAAGGCCAGCAGGCCGCCCACCAGCGCGTAGAGCGTCAGCCGCTGCTCCTTCTCGAGTTCGAGCTTGGCGGCGATGACGTTCTGCTTCTCGACCTCGTACGCCTGGTCGATGGCGGCGCTCTTCTTCGCCATCTCCTTGTCGAACTCGGGGTTGTCGATGTTCTTCATCACCTCGTTGTTCAGCGCGCACATGCCGAGCTCGCGGCTCGTCTCCGCCGTCTTGGAGCGCGCCTCGACGGCCTGGTCGACCTGGCCGAAGAGCGAGGCGGTGGTCTTCCAGAGGAAGACGAAGAGCAGCCCGGCGACCACCAGGGTGACGGCGACGATGTAGCTCGCGAACTTGAGCTGGAACCGGGCGTCGAGCAGGTAGTTGCGCAGCTTGCGCTTGTAGGGAACCGGGCCTGCCGTGGCTGTTGCGTTGTCCATGCCTTGCCTCGCTATTCCGACGAGCCCCAGCTCAACTCTTCCGCCGCGTCGTCCACCACCCGCGGCACCATGGCCTTGAGCAGGCTCTCTGGCTTGGCGCCCGACGCCTTCACGTTGAAGGAGCCGCGCAGCGCCTGGTCCGGATACGTCATCACCAGCATCTCGATGCGCAGGCCGTTGCTCGCCTGCGGCGTGAGGCTCACCTTGAGCAGGTACGACTTGAGCTTGCGCTGCCGCACCAGGGCAGACGCCTGGTCCTTCTGCTCACCCTGCGGTGCGAACGCGGCCCCCATCTGCTGCAGCTTGAGGCGAAGCAGCTGATCCGCCACTTTTCCGAGATCGGGACTGATGCCGTTGCCCATGCTGGTCTCGATGGAGACGTAGAGGCCGCCCTGCTTGATGACCTGTGCGTCGACGGCGCGCTTGGCCGCCGCGCGCACGGCTTCGTCGACGTCTTTCAGCGCGCCCTGGGCGCAGGCCTTGGCGTCGGCGTTGCCGATTTCCCCCAGGGCCGAGGCCGCCGCCGCACGCACCACCGCCTCGCCGTCTTGCAGCGCGCCGCACAGCGGCTTCACCGCCGCAGCGCTCCCCGACGCCCCGAGGATGACCGCGGTCTGCGCGCGCAGACGGGGGTCCTTCGAGGTGGTGAGCTGCTTGGTGAGGAACGCGACGCGCGCGTCCTGCGCCAGGGCCGGGAAGGCGACGAGGAACGAAACGAGGGTGAGGGCCGGCCGCACGACGGAAGCGCAGTGTACTTGAGCCCGCCCGCTCGGCGTGCGGTTGAAATCGAACCCCCTGTGGCATAACCACCTCACATGTCATCTGCCCTCGGCGCCGCGCAGATTCGCGAGGCGTTTTTGACCTTCTTCGCGGAGCGCGGCCACCAGCGCGTGGCCAGCGCCTCGCTGGTGCCGTCGAACGACCCCACCCTGCTGTTCACCAACGCCGGCATGGTGCAGTTCAAGGACGTGTTCACCGGCCGTGACGCCCGGCCCTACCAGCGCGCCACCACCACCCAGAAGTGCGTGCGCGCCGGCGGCAAGCACAACGACCTCGACAACGTGGGCTTCACGCCCCGTCACCACACGTTCTTCGAGATGCTGGGGAACTTCAGCTTCGGGAACTACTTCAAGTCGGACGCCATCGCCTGGGCCTGGGAGTTCGTGACCCAGGTGCTCAAGATTCCCAAGGAGCGTCTGGCGGTCACCGTGTTCGTGGGGGCCGACGGCATCCCTGCCGACGAGGAGGCCTACGGCCTGTGGGCGAAGACCGGCGTCGCCACCGACCGCATCGTGCGCCTGGGCCTCGCGGACAACTTCTGGGCGATGGGCGACACCGGGCCGTGCGGACCGTGCTCGGAGATCTACGTCTACATGCCCGGGGGGGCGCCGCCTCCGGGCAACCTCCCCGGCACCAGCGAGGACTGGCTCGAGATCTGGAACCTGGTGTTCATGCAGTTCGAGCGCAAGGTGAAGGACGGGCCGCTGCTCCCGCTGCCCAAGCCTTCCATCGACACCGGCATGGGGCTCGAGCGCACCACCGCGGTGGTCCAGGGCAAGCGGTCGAACTACGAGACCGACGTCTTCACCCCGCTGCTCGACTGCATCTCGGGCCTGGCGAAGAAGCCGTACGGCAAGAACGCCGAGGACGACGCGTCGATGCGCGTGGTGGCCGACCACTCGCGCGCGGCGGCCTTTCTCATCGCCGACGGCGTGCAGCCGTCGAACGAAGGGCGCGGCTACGTGCTGCGGCGGATCATGCGCCGCGGCATTCGCCACGGTGCGCGGCTGGGGCTCGACGAGCCGTTCTTCCACCAGGTGGTGGACGCGGTCATCACCCGCATGCAGGACGCGTTTCCCGAGCTCAAGGAGCACCGCGGCTTCATCCTCGAGGCCACCCGCCACGAGGAAGACTCGTTCCGCCGCACGCTGAGCAAGGGCCTCAAGCTCATCGACGAGCAGACCGAGAAGCTCAAGCGGGAGAACAAGCGCGAGCTGCCGGGCGACGTGGCATTCTTCCTCCACGACACCCACGGGTTCCCGTTCGACCTCACCGAGGTCATCGCGCGCGAGCGCGGGTTCGGCGTCGACCGCGCGGGTTTCGACGCCGCGCTGGAAGGCGCGCGCAGCAAGAGCGACGCCAAGCTCGGCAGCGACAAGGCCATCGGCGATGCCTACCTGGCGCTCTCGCAGCAGCACCCGGAGACCCGGTTCCTCGGCTACGACGGCGACGGGCTCACCGGCCAGGGCACGGTGAAGGCCATTCTCAAGGGCGGCGCCACGGTGGCCTCGGCGGCCAAGGGCGACGAGGTCGAGGTGCTGCTCGACCAGACGCCGTTCTACGGCGAGTCGGGCGGCCAGGTGGGCGACGTGGGCGTGCTCGAGGGCGGCGGCGTCAGCGTCACCGTGAGCGACGCGCAGAAGCCGGCCGGCGGCCTGGTGCTCCACCGCGGCAAGGTGACCCAAGGCAAGCTCGAGGTGGGCCAGGCGCTCACCGCCAAGGTCGACGGCGAGCGCCGGAAGAAGATCCGCGCCAACCACTCGGCGACGCACCTGCTGCACCGCGCGCTCAAGGTGGTGCTGGGCGACAACGTGAACCAGAAGGGCAGCGTGGTGGGGCCCGACGCCCTGCGGTTCGACTTCTCGCACTTCGCGCCGATGACGGCCGAGCAGCTCGCCACGGTCGAGGACCTGGTGAACGGCTGGGTGCGCGACAACGCGGACACCGGCACCGAGCTGATGGCGCTCGACGCCGCGCGGGCCAAGGGCGCGGTGGCGCTCTTCGGCGAGAAGTACGGCGCCCAGGTGCGCGTGGTGACGGTGCACCCGGAGTCGACCGAGCTCTGCGGCGGCACCCACGTCAGGCGCAGCGGCGACATCGGCACGTTCCGCATCGAGTCCGAGAGCTCCATCGCTTCCGGCGTGCGCCGCATCGTCGCGCTCACCGGCCAGGCGGCGCTCGCCCACGGCCGCGCGCTCGAGCTCGAGCTGCTCAAGGCCGCCGAGCTCACCAAGTCGCCCCCTCGCGAGGTCTCGCGCCGGCTGGAGGCCACCCAGAAGCGCCTCAAGGAGCTGGAGCGGGAGCTCGAGCAAGCGAAGATCAAGGCGTCGAGCGGCGGGGCCGACGCTGCTGCCAGCAAGGTGCGCGAGGTCAACGGCATCAAGGTGCTGACCCACGAGGTGGACGGCGCCGACGCCAACGTGCTGCGCGGGCTCGCCGACCGCTACAAGGACCAGCTGCGCTCCGGCGTCATCGGGCTCGGCACCAAGACCGCCGACGGCAAGGCGCTGGTGCTGGTGGCCGCGACCAAGGACCTGGTCGACAAGGGCTTCAAGGCCGGCGACGCGGTGCGGGTGATGGCGGCCGAAGTGGGCGGCAAGGGCGGCGGCAAGGCCGACTTCGCGCAGGCCGGTGGCCCCGACGCCTCCCGCATCGGCGCGGCGCTGGAACGACTCCACGAGCTGGTGAAGGTGTGAGCAGGCTGGGCCCAGCGGCGCTCGCGCTGGCCCTCCTCGGGTGCCCCCGGCCGGAGGCGCCGGCGGTGGAGGACCCGCTCGTCACCAAGCTCAAGGCCGAGCAGGCACGGCTGGCGCAGGAACGCGCCCGCGTGGAAGCCAACCCGCTCGCGGAGCTCGCGGTGGCGCCCCAGGAGACGCGCGCGCTGCGGCTGCCGGGTGAGGCCCGCTGCGAGCTGCCGCTCGGCACCTTCACCGTCGAGACCGTGAGCGCGAGCCACCAGGCGCAGGGCGCCAAGGCGGCGGTCAGCGTCGAAGGCGACTTCTTCCTCGAGGTCCGCGGCACCTTCGCCGCGTCGGGGAACGGTGCGCTGTCCCTGAGCAGCCTGCAGGTTTTCCACGGCGGAGAAGCGCTGCCGCGCGCGGTCGACGCCCAGGCCGCCGCGGGCACCCGCGAGCGCGAGCTTCCGGTCGGGCCAGGACAGCGCCGGGCGGTGTCGGTGTGGTTCCTCGCCCCGCCGGGGGCGCTCACGCCTGGCCTCTCGCTGCGCTGCGGACCCAACTCGGAGGTGGTGCTGCAATGAGACGACTGTGTTTCGCGCTGCTGCTGGTGGTGGCCTGCAAGAAGGAAGCGCCCGCGGTGGTGGCGGCGTCTCCGGTGACCCCGGTGCTCCCGGCGGTGAAGCCGGGCGCGCTCGAGCCCGCGCCGACCAGCGCCGCCCACATGCGGGCGTCGGACGAGCCCCCGGTGCCCTTCGGAGAAGACGCGGTCACCGGCGCCCGCACCTGGCGCGTCGCCGAGTCGGGCACCGACGACCAGGGCCTGGTGGTCACCCTGGTCCTCAAGAACGACGTGCTGATGGCCACGCCGGTCAAGGCGTTCAGCTTCGAGCTCGCGTCCGGCAGCTTCCGCGCGGCGCCCACCGAGGTGGCCTTCACGCCGCAGACGAACGGGCTCCTCGCCCCCGGGGAACGGGTGACCGCGGTGCTGCACTTCGCGCTGCCGCAGGGCCAGGACCTGCACGAGGCGGAGCTTGCGCTGCGCGACGGCACCTACCAGCAGAGACTGGCGCTCTCGAGGCACTGAGCGGTGGCGGCCGACGGCAAGCCGGTGGTGCTGAGAATCCGGCTCCCGTTCCAGTCGGAAGGGGAGTTCATCTCCCGCTACGGCCACCACCTGGCGCCCAACGGCATCTTCATCGCCACCCGGAGCCTGAAGAGCCCGGGCACCGCGGTGAGCTTCGAGCTCGTCCTGCAAGACGGCGGGCGCCTGCTGCGCGGCGAGGCCCGGGTCGACTCCATCATCGAGGACCCGACGCCCGGCAAGGCGGGCATGCAGCTCACCTTCGTGCGGCTCGACGAGCCGTCGCTGGGGCTCCTGCGACGGGCGATTCCGCCTCCGGCGCCCAGCCCCGCTCCGCGGCCGTCGGCGCCGTTGCCGCGCGCGGCGCCTCCGCCACCCCGGCCGCACGGCTGGGGGCTCGACCTCAGCGACACCGTGGTGCGCGGCGCCGCCTACGACGCCCAGGGACTGCGCGAGGGCGCCGAGCAGCTCGCGGTGCCCGCGCTCGCGGTGCCGTCACCCGAGGCGCCGGGCGGCGTGCGGGTGGGCGAGGCCGCGGAGCGCCTCTTCCTGGAGTCCAAGGCCGTGCCCATCGAGGTGCTGCGCCAGCTGGGTCACGCCGCCGCGGGCCTGGGCCCGGCCCCGGTGGACCTGGGCGCGTTGCTGCTCGCCGAGGTGCGCGAGCAACTGACGCCCCACCTCGGCGCGCTCTCGCCGCGGGTGGTCTTCGCGGTGCCGGCGCACTGGACCGCGCGGCAGCGCAACGCGGTGGTGGAAGCGGGCGCGGGCGTGGGGCTCACCGCGAGGCTCATCAACGCGTCGACCGCCGCCACCCTCGCGCTCACCTCCGGCCGGCAGCTCGCCCGCAAGCGCCTGCTGGTGGTCACCACCGGCGCGCTCGCCTGCGAGGCAGCGGTGGTGCAGGTGACCGGCGACGACCTCGAGGTGGTGGCGGTGGTGACCTCGGCCGAGGCCGCGCTCCAGGGCCTGGTGGAACGCCTGGTGCCCAAGGAGACCGTGCCGCTCGACGAGCTGGCGCGGCGCCGCCGGTTGCTGTGCGAGCGCGTGCCCGGCGCTGGCCCCCAG
>JAIBBQ010000042.1 GCA_019694595.1 Myxococcaceae bacterium | reverse complement strand
CCCGCCTCCGCCGCCCGGGCCCGCGCCGGCCGCCGCAGCGCCGAAGGAGAACCTCGGCAAGCTGCTCACCGAGACCGACGTCTACGTGAAGTACGGGCTGCACGACAAAGCGCTCGACCACCTGCGCAAGGTCTTCGCGGTCGACCCCGAGAACATCGACGCCCACGAGAAGGCGTTCCACATCTACGTGGCGTCGAACAACCAGGCGCAGGCCGCCGAGCAGCTGCTCAACGTGCTGCGCCTGCACACCCGGCGCAGCCTCGTCGAGCGCTCGCAGCCGTTCCTCACCCAGATGCTGGCGCAGAACCCCGGCCACCCCGAGGTGCCGGCGTTCCTCGCGGTGCTGCGCCCCGACGGTCAGCAGTCGGAAGACGCCATCTCCGCGGAAGAGGCGATTCTCGTCGACACCAGCGACGAGGAGCTGGTGGTGGCGGAGGCCCCCGAGGACGCCCTGGCCGGCGACATGGGCCTGCGCGGCGTCGACGAGGGCGCGGTCAACCCCGACATGGTGGCCGACGAGGCGCTGGCCATCGACGGGGAGTCGTCGACGCCCGGGTACGACCTGGGGCCGCCGCCCATCTCCGAGCCCGAGGCGGTGGTCGGCGACGAGCCGCTGGCGGAAGACCCGGCGGCCGACGAGCCGTTGCTCTCGGCGGCGGCCGCGAGCGTCGACGACGAGGTGGTCTCCGAGGTCCACACCGGCGAGTTCGACACCATCACCCCGGACGACCCGGTCACCCAGACCGCGGGCGTGCCGGGCATCGACGACCTCGACACCCGCGAGGTGCCCACCGACATGGGCGCGGCGCGCCTGGCGCTGGGCGAGGCGCCGGTCGAGGTGACCGACCGCAACCTGGCGATGTCCGACCCGCCTCCCGAAGACGAGGTGCAGGTCGTCGCGGGCGCCGAAGAGGAGCTGGTCGAGGCGCCGGCCGAGGAAGCCTACGAGGCGCCCGCCGAGGAAGCGGTGGAGGCGCCGGCGGAAGAGGACCCCGCGGGCGAGGAGCTCGAGGAAGCGAGCTTCTTCATCGAGCAGGGCCTGTGGGACGAGGCCCGCGAGATCCTGGAGACGGTGACCATCGCCTACCCCGGGCACGTGCGCGCCCAGGAGATGCTGGCGAAGGTCGAGGCGGGGTCGGCCAGCGCCAACGCGACCGGCGAGCAGCCGACGGAAGCGACCACCGCGCCCACCGAGGCACCGCCGCTGGTGGCGCCCAACGGCGAGTCGGAAGGGAAGGACGCCTTCGACCTCGCCGCCGAGCTGGCGAGCGAGCTGGGCGAGACCGAAGGCGCCGCGGAGCCTGCGCCGGCCGCGGCCGACGAGGACTTCCAGTACTCGGTGGAAGAGGTCTTCTCCGAGTTCAAGAAGGGCCTCGAGAAGGTCGTGAAGCCGGGCGACGTCGACACCCACTACGACCTGGGCATCGCCTACAAGGAGATGGGCCTGCTCGACGACGCGGTGGGCGAGTTCACCGTCGCGCGGCAGGGCTGCGTGGGCCAGAAGAAGGAAGTCGACTGCCTGGCGATGAGCGGCGCGCTGCACCTGATGCGCGGCGACCCGGCCTCGGCGGTCGAAGCCTACGAGGCCGCGCTGCAGAGCCCGCACGCCACCGGTGACGTGGAGAAGGCCATTCGCTACGAGCTCGCCGCCGCGCTGGAGCAGGCGCAGGAGCTGGGCAAGGCGCTGGCGCACTTCCTCAAGGTCGAGCAGCTCGACCCGGCGTACCGCGACGTGAAGGCCAGCGTGGCCCGGCTGTCGGCGGTGACCGAGCCGGACCCGGGCCTGTTGCCCAAGGCGAGCGCACCTGGTCGCGGCCCGGGGGCGCGCAAGGTGGGCTACCTGTGAAGGCGCGGTCGTGACCTACCTCGACTTCTTCGAGCTCAGCCAGGAGCCGTTCTCGAACGCGCCGGTGAGCCGCTTCTATTACAACTCCACGCAGCACTCGCAGGCGCTCACCCGGCTGCTCCACGCGGTGAGCTACATGAAGGGCCTGTCGGTGCTGGTGGGCGACATCGGCGCGGGCAAGACGACGCTCGCGCGGCGCATGCTCGATTCGCTGCCCGAGGAAGAATACGAGGCGGCGCTGCTGGTCATCATCCATTCCGGGGTGACCGCGAGCTGGCTGCTCAAGCGCATCGCGCTGCAGCTCGGGGTGGAGAACCCGGCGCACGAGAAGCTCGCGCTGCTCTCGCAGCTCTACCAGCGGCTGCTGCAGATCTACGAGCAGGGCCGCAAGGCGGTGGTGCTGATCGACGAAGCGCAGATGCTCGAGACCCGCGAGCTGATGGAAGAGTTCCGCGGGCTGCTCAACCTCGAGGTCCCCGAGCGGAAGCTCATCTCCTTCGTCTTCTTCGGGCTGCCGGAGATCGAGAAGAACCTGAAGCTCGATCCGCCGCTCGCGCAGCGGGTGGCGATGCGCTACCGCCTGGAGCCGTTCACCGCCGAGTCCACCGAGGCGTACGTGAAGCACCGGCTGCGGCTCGCCGGCTGCCCGCGCATGCCGTTCACCGCCGATGCGCTGCAGGTGCTGCACCGCCGGAGCGCCGGCACGCCGCGGGTCATCAACACCCTGTGCGACAACGCGCTCTTCGAGGCCTTCCTCGCGCGCACGCCGGAGATCCGCGGGCCGCTGCTCGAGCAGATCGCCGACAACCTGGGGCTCGAGGTCGGGCCGGTGCAGCCGCAGGCCACCGCGCTGCCTCCGCCGCCGGCCTTCGTGCCGCCTCCCGCCGCGCCCACGCCACGCTACCAGCAGCCGCCGCCGCAGGCGCCGTCGGTCCGGGTCGCGCCCGCGCCGGTCGCGCCGATGGTGCAGTCGCCCGACGACGAGGACGTGACCCAGGAGCTGCGCATCGTGCCCCAGGGCGTGACGGTGAGCGGGCCTGGCCCGGCGCCGGCGCCTCCAGCGCCTCGCCCCTCGGCGGGCCCCGGCGTGCAGGTGCTCAAGGGACCGGCGCCGCGCCCAGTGAATCTCGAGGGTTCGCCTGCGTCCAAGTCGGGGGTCGATCTCGCGGAGATCGACCGCTATCTCGAGGGCCTGGGCAAGCTCTAGAGGAGTCCACGCGGTGGCACTTCGTCGCGGTCGCAGGGCGCTGGTGGTGGTCGCACTGGCGGCGACCGCGCTGGTGCTCGCCCTGCGCAGCGAGCGGGCCGGCGTGGCCATCTGCGGGGCGCTGCGCGACGACCTCCCCAGGCACCTCGGGGTGGAAGTCGACGCCGCGCGCTGCCACGTGGAGCCGCTGGAGTTCTCGGTGCAGCTCGAGGACGTGGCGGTGAAGGAGCACGGGACGGTGCTGGCCACCGCCGAGCTCGCGCCGGTGTCGCTGCGGTCGGTGCTCTGGTCGCACGTGACGCTCGACGAGCTCAAGCTGGTGCGGCCGCACCTGACGCTCGCGATCCCCGAAGGGGGCGCCGACGACGGCCCGAAGCGCTGCCCGCTGGACGCGCTGCGCCGGGTCAAGGTCGAGGCGCTGCTCATCGAAGACGGCACCGTGGAGCTGCGGCAGGGCGCCCGGCAGCTGGCGCTCGACGGGGTGGAGCTCAAGTGGGCGGCGCGCCGCTCGCAGGTCAACGTGCAGCTCGCGGTGAAGGGCGGGCGGTTCGCCGACGGCGAGCGCGACCTCGCGCTCGGGCGCACGCTCCTGGAGGCCGACCTCGACGTGGACTCGGCGAGCGTGAGCCTGAGCCGCGCGGAGACCGGGGTCGCGGGGGCCACGGCAGCGCTCACCGGCACCGTGGAGCAGCTGTGCGACCCGGCGCCGCTGCTCGCGCTGCAGGGCCAGCTCTACGTGCCGCTGGCGTCGGCCGCCCCGCTGCTGGGCGTCGACGCGCAAGGGCAGATCTCGGCCCGGGTGTCGGTGTCGGGCCGCACCAGCTCGCCGCGCGCGCGCGCCGAGGTGCAGGCGAGTGGCGTCACCCTGGGGCCGGCCCGGCCCGGCGACTTCAGCGCGGTGCTGGCGGCCACCACCGACGAGCTGCGGCTGGAGTCCTTCGTCAGCAAGGCGGGCGCGGGGCAGGTGAAGCTGTCGGGAGAGATGAAGGTGGGCGGCGCCTGGCCGGTGAAGGTCAAGGTGGAGACGGAGAACGCGTCCTTCGCGCACGTGATGGACCGGGCGGGGCAGAAGGGCGTGTGGGTCGACTTCCCGGCCTCGGTGAGCGGGGTGGTGACCGGCGCCCTGTTGCCCAAGCCCGCGCTCACCGGGGACATCGACGCCCGCGTGGGTCACTTCACCCTCGCGGCGCGCCCGTGGGACGGGCCGGAGTCGGCGGGGCCCACCATTCTCACCTTCCCGCAGGCGCACGCGTCCTTCCGGCTCGCCGTGCTGAGCGACCGGGTGGAGTTCCACAACGTGCGGGTGCAGGCCGGCCTGCAGGGCGGCACCAAGGTCGCGGGCGAGGTGGTGCTGCACTACGCGCTCGACCGCGGGCTCTCGATTCACGTCGACGCCGAGTCGCTCCAGCTGTCGGACTTCGGGGCCATCGCCGGGCTGCCGATGAGCGGGCAGGGCACCGCGTCGGTGGACATCGTGGGGCCCAACGCCGACGTGGACATCACCGGCCGCCTCTCGGTGCGCGACCTGGTCTTCGCGGGCTACGCCCCTGGCGTGGTGCAGTCGCCCATCGCCTTCCGGCGGGGGCTGCTGCGCTTCCCGTCGCTCGTGGGGCAGAAGGGGCGCACCGGCTTCAGCGGCACCGCGGCGCTCGACTTCCGCGACGAAGGCCTCTTCGTCGACGCGCAGGCCGACCTGCCCAGGGCGCGGCTGGAAGACGTGCTGGCGCTGGTGGGGCCGCTCCACCCGACGCTGCAGACGCTGCAGGGCTCGCTCGTGGGCGACGGGGTGGGGCACGTCGAGTTCCACGGCCCGGCGAAGGCCAACGACGGCCACGTGACCCTGGCGATGAAGGGCGCCACCTTCTACGGCCGGCGGCTGGGCGATGCGGCGCTGTCGCTGCGGCTCGACCAGAGCCAGGCGCTGGTGCTCGACCCGCTCCACTTCAAGGGGCCGCTGGGCACCTTCTCGGCCTCGGGGCGCTGGGCCTTCGAAGGCGGCATGGCCTTCGCGATGTCGCTGGACCAGGGCGACCTGACCGAGCTCCTGGGCCGCGAGTGGGCGGAGCCGAGCGGCGTCACCGGGCCCGCGTCCGCCAAGCTCAAGGTCGAAGGCACCCCCGCGCTGCCGCAGCTGCAGGGCTACCTCACCTCGAGCCAGGTGACGTGGGCGCAGCACCCGGTGGGCCCGATGCAGCTCGAGCTGCGCATGCAGGGCCGCGACCTCGAGGTCTTCGGCACGCCCTTCACGGGCGCGCGCGGGCAGCTCAAGGTGCTGGCGCGCGAGCCGTTCCCCTGGACCGGGCGGTACGACGTCGCCATCGACGAGCTCAAGCCGTTCTTGCCGGCGAGCCTCACCCAGCGAGGCCTGTCGGGCTCGCTCAAGGGCGTGGTGCAGCTCGCGGGCAATCTCCCCGCGGTGGCCGCCACCGACGTGCAGGCCGAGCTCTCGAAACTGCAGCTGCAGCGCGGCGACCTCTCGCTGGCCAACGACGGGCCGGTGGCGGTGGCGTGGCAGCAAGGCAAGCTGACCCTGGGCTCGTTCGCGCTCGCAGGCGCGGACTCCCGCATCCGCGCGCAGGGCACCTTCGGGCCGGCGACCGCCGACCTGCAGACCGAGGCCAACGTGGACCTGCGGCTCCTGGAAGCCTTCGTGCCCGGGCTCGAGCGGGCGGGCGGGCGGGTCGCGCTGCAGGCCTCGGTGAGCGGCGCGGTCGACGCGCCGTCGGTGGTGGGCACGGCGTCGCTCACCGACGGGCGCTTCCAGCTCAAGGAAGCCGGGTTGTGGGGCAAGGCGCTGCAGGCGAAGGCCGAGTTCTCCCAGGACCGCGTGCTGGTGCACGACGTGCAGGGCTTCTTGAACGACGGCAAGGCCACCGGCCGCGGCGACCTGATGCTCAAGCAGTTCCACGTCGAGCGCGCGGAGCTGGGGCTGGACCTCGAAGAGGTGAGCTACGCGCCGCGGCCCGAGCTGCCGGCGACGCTGACGGGGCCGCTCCTGTTCTACGGGACCCCGGGCCACTGGCAGCTCTCGGGCACGCTCGACGTGACTCGCCTCAAGTACACCCGCGGCTTCACCCTGGAGTCGCTGCTCCAGGAAGTGGCGGCGCCACGGCTGCTCGCCCCCACCGAGAAGGCCGCGCCCTGGCTGGCGCTGGACCTGGAACTCGACGCTTCCCGCGGCGACGTGCGCGTGGACAACGCGCTCGCCCGCGCACGGCTCACCGGCAAGCTCAAGGTGCAGGGCACCAACGCCGAGCCGGTGCTCCTGGGCAGCCTGGAGACGGCCGAAGGCGCGCAGGGCTTCTTCCGCGACCACACCTTCCAGGTGACGCGCGGGGTGGTGACCTTCCCCGGCGGGCAGCCGTCGGTGGAGCTGTCGGCGCAGACGCAGGTGCGCGAGTACCTGGTGGGGGTGAAGGCGTTCGGCCCGCTGTCCGAGCTCAAGGTGCAGCTCACCTCCGAGCCGTCGCTGCCCGAGTCCGACGTGCTGGCGCTCATCACCCTGGGCGTGACGTCGAAGGAGAAGCTCGCCAGCCAGGCAGGCGCGGGTCTGGCCGCCGAGGCGCTGCTGTCTGCCACCGGCCTCGAGCGCGAGGTGCAGCGCTTCCTGCGCAACAACGTGGGCCTGAAGGACCAGAAGGTGCAGCTGTCGACGTCGTTCAACGAGGCGACCGGCCAGGCGGAGCCGTCGGTGAGCTGGGAAGCCAAGGTGGGCACCGACAAGCTCACCGTGGGCGTCACCCAGCCGGTGACCGGCCGCGGCACCAAGGCGCAGGCGGAGTACCGCTTCAACCCCCGCGTGTCGGCCCGCGCGCAGTGGGACAACCAGAGCCAGGACTCCTCGGTGGGCAACCCCGGGGTGGACCTGAAGTTCCGCTTCGAGTGGGAGTGATGCTGGGGGCGGTGCTGCTGGCAGCGCTCGCGGCCGCGCCCGTGGTGGACGGGGTGGAAGCGCGCCTGCCGAGCGGCTCGCGGCCCGAGCTGCTCGAAGGCGTGCCCGGCCTCATCGCGGTGCGCAAGGGCCAGACGCTGTCGCTGCGCGCGGTCCGCCGCTCGCTCGAGCGGCTGATGGAGACGGGCCGGTTCTCCGACGCCCGCGCCTTCGCCGACGAGTCGGCCGACGGCGTCACCGTCGTCTTCGAGCTCACCCCCAAGCAGCTGGTGCTGGAGCTCTTCGCCGAAGGCCAGCAGGCGCTGCGCGAAGCCGAGGTGCTCAAGGCCACGCGGCTCGAGGTGGGCGACGAGGTCGACCTCGCCCGCACCGACGAGGCCACCGAGGCGGTGCAGGCCTTCTACCGGCGGCGCGGCTACTACGACGCGGAGGTGACCGTCGACGCCGAGGACGCCGAGGGCGGCGTCAACGTGGTGGTGCGGGTGAAGGAAGGCCTGCCGGTGCGGGTGAAGTCGGTGGTGGTGGAAGGCGACCCGGGGCTGCCGCTGCCGGTGCTGCTGGAGACGATGGGGCTGGAACGCGACCAGGTGGCGGACCTCGAGGCCATCACCGTGGGACTCGGCCGGGTGCGCGAGGCGCTGGTGGCGGGGCGACGCTGGCGGGCGAAGGTGGGCGCTCCGCGCGTCGACCGCGACGGGCGGCTGTGGCTGCCCATCGAGGCGGGGCCGCGCTTCCGGCTGGAGTTCGACGGCGCGACCGCGTTCGCCGATTCCGCGCTGCGCTCGGCGCTGGGCGACGTGAGCCAGGAGCTGCTCGACGACGCGGCCCGCGAGCGGCTGGCGGAGCGCCTCGAGGGGCTCTACCGCTTCCGCGGGTACAGCGACGTGCGGGTGACCGCGGTGGAGCGGCTGTCGCGCGACGGGCGCGAAGGGGTCATCACCTTCCTGGTCGACGAAGGGCCGCAGGTGCTGGTGCAGGAGCTCACCTTCAGCGGCAACCGCGTCATCGGCGACTCCGAGCTGATCGCCGTGCTGGCGCAGGTGACGCGCGCGGCGGTGCCCGACACCGGCCCCGAGGTGCACCCGCTGTCCGACCCGCTGGCGCTGGAAGGGAAGATGAAAGAGCCGCGGTGGGCTTTCCCACCCGAGCCGGCCGCGGAGACCATCTTCGTGGAACCGGTGTGGCGCGACGCGCTGCGCACCATGGCCCAGCGCTACCGGGACAAGGGGTACCTGGGCGCGCAGGTGAGCCTGACCTCGCTGGAGCGCGACGGCGACGTCGCCCGGGCCCACATCACGGTGGTGGAAGGGGCGCAGGCGCGGCTCCACGCTGCCAAGGCGCTGCAGGTGCCGGCCGACGTCGAGCTCGACGGCGTGCTGCCGACGGCGGGCGAGGTGTTCTCGGAGAGCGTGGCGGAGCGCGCCCGCGGGGCGCTGCGGCAGGCGCTGGGCCGCAAGGGGTACCTCTTCAACACCGTGACCGCCGAGTGGACCGTGTCCCAGGGCGGCACGTCGGTGGACCTGCTGCTGCGCGGCCAGAGCGGCCCCAAGGTGACGGTGGGCAAGGTGCTGGTGAAGGGCCTGCAGCGCACCGAGGAATCGGTGGTGCGGCGGGCGCTCCAGGTGCACGAAGGCGAGCCGCTCGACGCCGACGCGCTCTTCGAGTCGCAGCGGGCGCTCGCCGAGCTGGGCATCTTCCGTTCCGCCGACATTCGCCTGCTGGCGCCGGAGCTCGCCGAGAGCGTGAAGGACGTGGTGGTGGACCTGAAGGAACGGCCGCGGCTGTCGGGCGAGTTCGGCCTCGGCTACTTCCTCGCCGAGGGGCCCCGGGTGGCGGTCGACGCGGAGTACCCCAACCTCGCGGGCCGCGCGGTGCACGTCGCCGCGCGCGGCCGGCTCAACTTCTTCGCCGCGAGCGCCCCGGCGCTGGCGAGGCAGATCGACGTCAGCGACCTCCAGGGCTTCGAGCTCTTCGGTGGCCGGGGGAACCTCTCGGTCTTCAACCGGGGCCTGCTGCCGTTCGGCATCGGCACCCGGCTCGACCTGGTCGGTGAGCGCGTCTTCCGCCAGTCGTACCGCTTCACCCGGCTGGCGGCGATTCCCGGGCTCGACTGGTCGACCCCGCTGCCGCTGCCGCACCCCGAGTGGGCGCGGCCCAAGCTGACGCTGCAGCTGCAGTACGAGCTGGAATGGACGCGCGTCTTCCAGGTGAGCAACGCCTCCGGAGCCACCTTCCCGCTGACGCTGCTCGACCAGGAACGGCTGCGCTTCCTCTTCGGCACCTTCGCGCTCCACACCGTGCGCTTCGCTCCCACGCTCGACCTGCGCGACGACGCGGTGGTGCCGCGCAAGGGCGTGCTGGTGCAGGCGGCCGCGGAGACCACCTTCGACCTCTTCACCCGCGACCAGAACGACGCCCAGGTGCCGGTGCAGTTCCTGAAGGTGTCGGGCACCGTGTCCGGCTACGTGCCGCTGGGCAACCGCTTCACCCTGGCGCTGTCGCTGCGCGGCGGGCGCATCGCCCCGCTCGCCAACGGCTCGGTGACGCCGCCGGTGAAGCGCTTCTACCTGGGCGGCTCGTCGTCGATGCGCGGCTTCCGCGAAGACGGCCTGCTCGCCGACGACCAGCGCCGCGACTACGACGCGCAGGTGGCCAACTGCCGCGCGCTCGCCTCGTCGGTGGGCTGCACCCCGGCCGCGCGCACGCTGCTCCAGGGGCGGGAGATCGCCTCCCAGGGCGGTGAGCTCTTCACCCTGGGCAAGGCGGAGCTGCGCTTCCCCGCCTTCGGCGCGCTCGACCTGGGCATCTTCCTCGAGGCGGGGAACCTGTGGCTGGCGTTGCCCACCGACGGCTTCCGGCTGCGCACGGTGGCGGGCTCCGGCCTGCGCTACGTGACGCCGGTGGGGCCGCTGGCGCTCGACGTGGGCGTCAACCTGGCCCCCGACGCGCTGGTGAACGAGCCGGCCTTCAACCTGCACTTCAACATCGGGCTGTTCTGACGCGGTACGTTCGGCGCCGTGCTCTACGGGGTGGTGCGCGTTCTGGTGCGTTTCGCGCTCGGGCTCTTCTACCGGCTCGAGACGGTCTCGCGCGCCGGTGACCTCGACGGCCCGGTGATGCTGGTGGGCAACCACCCGAACAGCCTCATCGACCCCGCGCTCGTCTTCGTGGTCACCCGCAGGCAGGTGACGTTCCTCGCCAAGGAGCCGCTCTTCCGCACCCCGGTCTTCGGCTGGCTGCTGCGCGCGCTGGGGGCGCTGCCGGTGTACCGCAAGCAGGACCACCCGGGCCTGATGGAGAAGAACGAAGGCACGCTCGAGACGGCGGCCAAGGCGCTGGTCGAGGGGCGCGCCATCACCATCTTCCCGGAAGGGAAGTCGCACTCCGAGCCGCAGCTGGCGGAGATCAAGACCGGGTGCGCCCGCATCGCGCTCAAGGCCGCCCGCGGCGGCGCCACGGTGCGCATCGTGCCGGTGGGCCTCACCTACGCGCAGAAGCAGCGCTTTCGCAGCCGGGTGCACCTCGAGGTGGGCACCCCGCTCGAGCTCCCCGCGCCCCCGGCCGCGGGTGGAGACGACGAGGTGGCCTGGGTGCAGACCGTCACCGCCCGGGTGTCGGAGGCGCTGCGCACGGTGACGCTCAACCTCGAGCAGTGGGCCGACCTCGAGCTCATCGAGACCGCCGAGCAGCTCTACTCGCTGCGCCTCGGTGAGCAGACCCGCGACCCCGAGCGGGTGCGCCGCTTCGCGCGCGGCGTCGAGCTCTACCGCGCCGAGCACCCCGAGGCGTTCGAGGCCATTCGCGACGAGGTGATGTCCTTCCGTTCGAGGCTCCAGCTGGTGAACGCCAGCCCCGACGACCTCGACCTCCAGTACCGCCGCCCGGAAGTGGCGCGCTTCGTCGGCCGCAGCCTCGCCTCGCTGCTGCTGGGGCTGCCCTTGTTCGCGCTCGGGCTGGTGCTCTTCGCCATTCCCTTCTACACGGTGCGCATCGCGAGCCGGGTGGTGCCGCTCGCTCCCGACCGGGTGGCGACGCTCAAGTTCGTGGGCGCGCTGGTGATGACGCCGCTGTGGCAGGCGCTGCTGTCGTACGTGGGCTTGCGGCTGTGGGGCACCGCGGGGCTGCTCGTTTCCGCGCTGATGCTGCCGCTGGCGATGTTCACCCGGTACTTCATCGAGCGGTGGCGCGGCGCGCTGGGCGACATCCGCACCTTCTTCACCCTGGGCAACCGGGGCCGGCTGAAGGCGCTGCTGCTGGTGGAAGGCGAGCGGCTCGCGGAAGAGATCGACCGGGTGGCCAGCGAGCTCAGGCCGCGCGTGGTGGCGGAACCGCCGCCCGGAAGTGCCTGAGCCCCAGGAGCAGCACCACGCCGCCCAGCGCCAGCGGCAGGGCGTTCAGCTTGATGGCCAGCCCCAGGCCCGCGGCGTCGCTGATGACGCCGATGACGGTGGGCGAGATGGCGTCGCCGAGGAAGTGGAGCGTCAGCGTGCTCAGTCCGAAGGCGAAGGCGCGCAGGGTGGGGGGCACCGCCGCGAGGATCGACGCGTTGAGCGGGCCGCCCTGCAGGAAGATGAAGAACTGCGCCAGCAACAGGCAGACGAAGAGCACGTTGGGCTGCTCCACCACTGCGGAAGCCACCATCAGCGGCGCCGCGGCCAGCAGGCCCAGCGCCGACAGCAGCACGCCGCCGCCGGGCCGTCGCGCGTCGAGCCAGTCGCCCAGGAAGCCGCCGGCGAGCGTGCCCACCAGCCCGCCGATGACCGTGGTCGCGCCCAGGTAGAGGCCGGCGTCGGTGTCCGACAGCCCGCGGTGCTCGGCGAGGTACTTGGGCATCCAGAACGACAGCCCCCCCACCGAGAAGGTCATCAGGGTGAGCCCCGCGGTGGTGAACCAGAAGCGGGGGTTGAGGCCCACCTGGCCGAGCCCGTCGAAGAACGCCACCGGCCTGGGCGTGTCGGGCCCGTCCATCGCGCCGCGCCGCGGCTCCTTGAGGAACAGCACGGCGACCGCCAGCACCAGCCCGGGCACGCCGCCGGCGTAGAAGGCGTGGTGCCAGGTGGCCCGGTCGGCCATCAGCCCGCCGAGGATGAAGCCCAGCGCCGCCCCGAGCGGCATCGCGGTGTAGAAGACCGACAGCCAGCGCGAGCGCTCCCGCGGGTCGAAGAGGTCGCTGATGAACGACGGCGCCACGGTGCCGTAGCCGGCCTCGCCCACGCCGGTCAGCGCCCGGGCCACCAGCAGCATGACGAAGGTGGTGGCCAGGCCGGAGCCGATGGTGGCCACGCTCCACACCGCCACCGCGGCCCCGATGAGGAAGCGGCGCGGCAGCCGGTCGCCCAGGTACCCGCCGACGGGCGAGGCGAACATGTAGACGAGCATGAAGGTGGTCGCGAGCGAGCCCCCTTCGGCGTCGGTGAGCGTGAACTCCGCCTGCACCTTCCGCATCACTCCCGCGAGGATGTAGCGGTCGAGGTAGTTGACGAGGTTGATGAGGCTCAGCACGCCCAGGCCGACGAAGGCTGCGGTGCGCTGGCTCTTCACGCGCGCGTCCCGCAGCGGTCGACCAGGAGCCCCCAGCGCAGCCCGCGGTCGCTCACCGTGGTGCCGTCGACGCCCAGCGCCTGCATCACCGCGAGGAGGATCTCCGCGCCGCAGGGAATCACGTCGGCCCGCTTGGGCTGCAGCCCGGGCAGGGTGCGGCGCTCGGCGAGCGCCAGCGCCCACAGCCGGTCGCAGACCCGCTGCACCTCGGTCAGCGTGAGCCGCGCGCCGTGCACCTTCGCTGCGTCGTACGGCTCGACCTCGCGGGCGATGGCGCACACCGTGGTCACGGTGCCCGCGATGCCCACCAGGGTGCCGGTGGCCTTCGGCACCTGGGCGAGCACGCTCTTGAGGTGCGCGCGCACCGCGGCCCGCTCGGCGTCGCTCGGCGGGTCGGAGCGGATGAAGCGCTCGGTGAGGCGCACCGAGCCCACGTCGAAGCTGTGGCGGAAGGAGACCTCGCCGCGCGCGGTGCCCACGATGATCTCCGTCGAGCCGCCGCCGATGTCCACCGCCAGCAGGGGGCCGCCGCCGCCGAAGTCCGCCGCGGCAGACGCGAAGGACAGCCGCGCTTCTTCCTCGCCGGAGATGACCTCGATGTCCACGCCCGCCCGCGCCTTGGCCTGCGCGAGCAGCTCGCCGCCGTTGCGGGCGTCACGCGCGGCGCTGGTCGCCGAGGCGACGATGGTGGTGGCCCCGAGCGCCCGCGCCTCGTCGGCGTAGGCCGCGAGCACCTTCACCGTGGCCTCGAGGCCTTCCGGCGAGAGCATGCGGGACTGGTCGACGCCCTTGCCCAGGCGGGTGATCTCCGCGCGCTCGGTCACGGCGTGGAAGCGGCCCTGCGCGTCGCGCTCCGCCACCAGGAGCAGCACCGAGTTGGTCCCCACGTCGATGGCGGCGAAACGCATGCGAGCCGCCGAAGGTAACTCAGAACGTGGGCGCGGTGGCGAGCAGCCCGGGCAGCAGGCCCGCCAGCCGCTCGTACTCCTCGAGGCGGTTGTAGTGCTGGGCGCACACCCGCATCAGCCGGCCTCCCGCGAACGGGAAGATGGGCACCTCGATGCGGTGCCGGTGGAAGAGCGCTTCCTGCACCGGGTCGCCCACGTCGCTGAAGCCCGCGGTCGGCCCCCCGGTGCGACGGGGCAGCGGCAGGCTCGCCATGCTCCCCAGCATCGAGGGCGGAGCGGGGGGCGCGATGCCCAGGGCCCGGCAGAGCAGCCGCTGCGCGTCGAGCGCCAGGGCGTGGTTGCGCGCCTGCAGCGCCGGCAGGCCCCCGGGCAGGAGCCGCTCCAGCGTGTCCAGCGCGTCGCTCACGCAGAGGAACGGGCTCGGGTCGTCGGTGCCCACCCAGTCGTGCTCCAGGCGGAAGCGCGAGCGGTCGGTGCGCGGCGAGTTGGCGCCGTGGGAGATGACCAGCGGCCGCAGCGCCGCCTGGCGGTCCTTGCGTACCCAGAGGAACGCCGAGCCCTTGGGCGCGCACACCCACTTGTGCAGGTTGCCGGCGTACCAGCTCGCCCCCAGCGCCTCGAGCTGCAGGGGCAGCATGCCCGGGGCGTGAGCGCCGTCGACCAGCACCTCGACGCCGCGCCCCTGAAAGAGCGCGATGAGCTCGGCCACGGGAAAGACGAGCCCGGTGGGGCTGGTGACGTGGTCGATGAGCGCGTACCGGGTGCGCTCGGTGAGCACCGCCCGGGCCGCGTCCACCACCTCGTCCGGCGCGGCGATGGCGAAGCGGCGCTCGGCGAAGCGCACCGTGGCGCCGGCGCGGTCGCAGACGAAGCGCACCGCGTTGGTGCAGGCGTTGTAGCCGTGGGTGGTGACCACCACCTCGTCGCCGGCCTTCAGGGCCCAGCGCTGCACCACCGCGTTCACCCCGGTGGTGGCGTTGGGCACGAAGGCGAGGTCGTCGCCGCGCGCCCCCAGGAAGGCGCCCAGCCGTTCCCGCACCGCGTCGAGCGCCGCGTCCAGCTCGCGCACGAAGAAGCGCACCGGCTCGGCTTCCATGCGCTCCCGCCAGCGGGCCTGCGCGTCCTGAACGGGCCTCGGGCAGGCCCCGAAGCTCCCGTGGTTCAGGAAGGCGATGGTGGGGTCGAGGGTCCACATCTTGGCGTGGTGCGGCTTGAAACCGCAGGGGCCCGAGGCCTACACCCGGCGCCCCTTTTCCAAGAGGACTTTCATGTCGATGGGGCACTCGCGCATCCTGGGCTCTGGCTTCGTCGTCGGTGACACGCTGGTCACCAACGAGCGCATGGCCAAGGTGGTGGACACGACCAACGAGTGGATCAAGGAGCGCTCGGGCATCGAGCAGCGCTACTTCGTCACCGAGGGCACCGCGACCAGCGACCTCGGCGTGGGCGCCGCGCAGAAGGCGCTCGCCGACGCGGGGCTCACCGCCAACGACATCGACTACATCGTGGTCGCCACCATGACCCCGGACTACTACTTCCCGGGCGTCGGCAGCCTCATCCAGACCAAGCTGGGCATGACCAACGTGCCGGCGCTCGACATTCGCCAGCAGTGCTCGGGCTTCGTCTACGGCCTGCAGGTGGCCGACGCGCTCATCCGCGCCGGGGCGGCGAAGCGGCTGCTCTTCATCGGCTGCGAGATTCACTCGGGCTTCATGCCCTTCTCACCCCAGGGGTGGGACGTGGTCATGGGCCGTTCCGAAGGGCCGATTCCCCAGAGCGAGAAGGACTGGAACTCGAAGTTCCGCCACCTGCTGGTGCTCTTCGGCGACGCCGCGGGCGCGGTGGTGATGGGGCCGTCGGAGTCGAAGGACCGCGGGCTCCTGGGCTTCGCGCTGCACGCCGAAGGCGGCCCGGTGGAAAGCCTCTACGTGCCGTCGGCCGGCTTCAAGTACCGCCCGTACTTCAGCGAGGCCCACGTGAAGGAAGGCCGCTTCGTCCCGGTGATGGACGGGAAGACGGTCTTCAAGATGGCGGTCACCAAGATGCCCGAGGCGGTGCACGAGGTGTGCGCCAAGGCGGGCGTCACGCTCGACGACATCGACCTGCTCATTCCCCACCAGGCGAACCTGCGCATCAGCGAGGCCGTGCAGAAGGCGCTCAAGCTCCCCGACGACCGCGTGTACAACAACATCCAGAAGTACGGGAACACCACCGCGGCGACGATTCCCATCGCCTACGACGAGTGCAAGAAGTCAGGCCGCGTGAAGCAGGGCGACCTGGTGTGCTTCGTGGGCCTGGGCGCCGGCTTCCACTGGGGCGCCGCGTTGATGCGGGAGTGAGCTACTTGCCCCAGGCGGGCGTGCTGTAGGTGCCCTTCTCGACCGGCAGCGCCGTCTGGTTGTTGCCGTCGAAGGTCATCACGAACAGCTGCGACGGCCCGTTGCGGGTCGAGGTGAAGACCAGCAGCCGGCCGTTGGGCGAGAAGCTCGGCTCCTCGTTGTTGCCCTGGTCCTGCGTCAGGCGGGTGATCTTCCCGCTGTCCACGTTCACCGTGAAGAGGTCGAAGGCGTTGCGCTCGTCGCGTGCGGTGAAGGCGATGAGGTCGCCGCGGGGGGACCAGTCGGGCGTCTGGTTGTAGTTGCCCTGGAAGGTGAGCCGCTTGGCGTCTCCGCCGTCGGCGCTCATCAGGTACACCTGCGGCGTGCCGCCCCGGTTGGACACGAAGGCGAGCCGCTTGCCGTCGGGCGACCAGGCGGGGCTGGTGTTGATGAAGAACGGCGTGTTGGTGAGCTGCCGCGGCGCCGACGCGTCGGCGTTGGCCACGTAGATCTGCGCGCTCTCGCCGTCGGCCAGCGAGTACGCGATGCGCTTGCCGTCGGGCGAGAAGGCGATGCCGGTCGCCATGCGGCCGCTCGACACCAGCGTCTCCGCGTTGCCCCCGCGCCACAGCCAGAGGTCGGGCTTGCCCTTCTTGAACGACGTGAAGCCGACCTGGCCCGCTGGCCCGATGGAAGGCAGGGTGTTGATGCCGCCCACGCTCACCGGCACCGGGTTTCGCCCGTCCCAGTCCGAGAGGTAGACGTCTTTCCCCTGCGCGGTCTTCTTGGTCCACGCGAGGTGGGTCTCGAAGGGGCCGGTCTCCTTGGTGAAGTACTTGTAGACCGCGTTGGCGAGCTTGTGCGCGAGGCGGCGGGTGTCCTTCGACGGCGCGCTCTCGCTCACCTTGAGCTCCTCGCGGCCCGCGTTCACGCTGAAGAGCCGCAGGTCGCCCTTGAGCTGGTCGCCGTCGCTCGCGAGCTGCACCTTGACCAGGACCTCGGCGCCCACGTTGGTCCAGTTGGTGAAGTTGATGGAGCTCGCGGTCACGCCTTCCTTGGCGTCGGCCAGGAAGCTCTTGCGGTCGAGCAGCTGGAAGAGGCCGCAGGCCGAGAAGTCGAACTGCAGCGCCTCGTCGAGCTCCCGCGCGTGCGCCTTGGCGCCGTCGTCCTGGGTCGCGGGGGCCGCGTAGGCCAGCGGCAGCGGGCGGAAGTTGGCGCCGGAGATCTCCAGCACCGGCGCCTGCGCCAGCGCGGCGAAGGGCAACAGGACCACCAGCATCGCTGCACGCATCGGGCACCTCATCTCGTCAGGGCGTGAACTTGAGCGTCACGCCGGTTCGCTTCAGGGAATCGCGCAGGTGGTCGGGCGGGGGGCCGAAGGGGGCGGCGGCCTTCACCGCGCCTTCGACCGCGGAATCGAAGAGCGCGTTGCCCGAGCTCTTCACGCTCAGGTCGAGCACCTCGCCGTTGGGGCCCAGCCGCAGCGTCACCAGCGCCTTGAGCGCGAGGCGTTCCGACTCGGGAATGGTGTTCGCCACGTTGTAGTTGCGCCGCACCGCCGCGCTCAGGAGCGCGAAGTACTGCTCGCCTTCGGCCTTGGCGGAGTCGCCGTGGGGGTCGCCGGTGGCGGAGCCTTCGGGGGCCTCGGCCTTGGTCGCCTTGCCCGTCTTGTTGAAGATGTCGGCGAGCGAGCGCTTCTCGGCCTTCTTCTCGCCGGCCGACGGCGACGCCTTGGCCGCGGGCGCGGGGGCCGGGGTGGGGGCGGCCGCGGGCGCCGGGGGCGCGGGCTCGGCCTTCACCTCGGGCGGCGGGGCGGGCGCCTCTTCCTTGCGCGGCAGGAGCTTCTCGTCGCGCTCCTTGCCCAGCCGCACCAGCGACGCGGTGATGGGCTTGGGGTCCAGGTCGATGAGGCTCGGCCCCAGCAGCCAGCGGAGCGCCATCGCCGCGCCGATGAGCGCCACGTGCGCCACCAGGAACATCACGAACAGCACCAGCAGCGTGTTCATCTGGCTGGAGCTGCCGGCGAGGAGGCTGCGGTGGGTGGTCGACGAGGCCATGGGGACTCCTGCTCAGGGGTCCTTCTTCTTCGGCTTCGACACCTTGGGCGACCCCGCAGGGTCCGTGATCATGCCCACGTTGTTGACGCCCGCGCGCTGGGCGGCGGCCATCACTTCCACGATGACGCCGTACGGCAGGGTGCGGTCGGCGTGGAGGTAGAGCTCCTTGTCCGCCTGGGCCTTGGCGTTGGTCTTGAGCTTCTCTTCCAGCTCCTCGAGCTTCACCTCGGCCTCGCCGATGTAGACGCGCTGGCTGGCGTCGACGGTGAGCACCAGCTTCTTGTCCGTCGCTTCCACCGGCTGCGCCTTGGCGTCGGGGAGGTTCACCTTCACGCCCTGCTGGATGAGCGGTGCGGTCACCATGAAGATGATGAGCAGCACCAGCATCACGTCCACCATGGGCGTGACGTTGATCTCGCTCATCGTGGTGCGGCCAGGCGCACCGCCGCCGGAAGAGACGCCCATGGTTACTTGAAGAAGTGCCGCTTCACGATGTTGAGGAAGTCCGCCGAGAAGTTGGCCATCTCGGTGTCGAAGACGCGAATTCTCGACACGAAGGAGTTGTAGGCCACCACCGCGGGGATCGCCGCGAACAGGCCCGCCGCGGTCGCCAGCAGCGCGTTGCCGATGGGCGCCGCCACGGTGGCGATGGTCGCGTTGCCCTTCTCGGCGATCTCGTTGAACGCCCCGAGGATGCCCATCACCGTGCCGAAGAGGCCCACGAAGGGCGCCGCCGAGCCGATGGTGCCCAGGAAGCTGATGCGCGACTCGAGCTGGGTGAGCTCCTGCGTCGAGGCGCGGTGGAGCGCGCGCTCCACGTTCTCGATGCCGCCCAGCTTGTCGCTCATCGCGCTCTCGCCCTGGCCCTTGTGCTGGGCGAGCTTGGACAGTTCCTCGTACCCGGCGCGGAAGACCTTGGAGAGCGGCGAGCCTTCGAGCGACTGCGCCGCCTGGTAGATGGCGTCGAGCCGGGACGACTTCCAGAACGTGTCCAGGAAGCCCACCGACTCGCTGCGCGCCTTGTTGAGCTGCCGCAGCTTGAGCGCGATGAGCGCCCAGCTCCAGGCCGAGGCAGCGACCAGGAGCGCCAGCACGGCGAGCTCGATGACCGAGGCGCTCTTGAGCACCTCGAGGTAGTTGATGGCCGCGAGCATGGGGGCGTTCGATACCACCGAAAGGAACCGAAGGGCACCAGTATTCCCCTCGAAATCAAAGGGTTACACGCACACACCTGAATAGGCCGACGCCCGCCCCGTCCATCACCTCGACCGCGGGAACGACTCCCGGGGCAACCAAGGACGAAAGGTCATGAGCGCAAAGCTGACGTCGGTGCTGGTGGCGGTGATGGCGCTGGGGTCCGGCTGCATCATCGTCGATGGCTCGGGAGGCTATGGCGGCGGCTACGGCGGCGGGGGCGGGTACACCCAGCAGCCGGTGTCGGGCGACGCCACCTTCACCTGGAGCTTCGGCGGGCGCAGCTGCGCCGAGCTGCCCGACGTGGCCACGGTGCGCATCACCATTCCCGGCCAGGTGCTGCAGGACCAGGGCCTCTACGCCTGCTCGACCAACGGCTACCCGGGCATCGTGCTGCACGACTTCGCGCCCGGCACCTACGACGTGACGCTGGAAGCGTTCAGCCGCGGCGGCGCGCTGCTCTACGGCGTCAGCTCGAGCTTCACCGTCAACGGCGACGTGCGCGTCACGCTCGACCTCACCCCCGCGGGCGGCCCCAACAGCTTCGCGTACGTGGGCTGGTCGTTTCCCGCCAGCGGCGGCAGCCAGAGCCCGACCTGCGCCCAGGCCGGCGTGAGCGCGGTGTACCTGAGCATCGACGGCGCGCAGCCCACCGCCTTCGACTGTGCGAGCGGCCAGAGCGGCGCCGGCGTGCAGACGCCGTACGTGAGCGCGGGCACCCACACCATCGACCTGCAGGCGGCGACCTCGAGCGGCTACGTGCTGTACGCCACCCGCGCGAGCCTCACCACCTACGCCGGCAGCCCCATCGCCTCGGGCTACGCGCTCAACTGGGCGGTCGGCGGCACCGCGGTGCGCTGGTCGCTCACCAACGGGCAGCTCGCGCAGACCTGCGGCCAGGCGGGGGTGAGCCAGGTGTCGGTGAACTTCATCGATGCGCAGGGCAACCTGGTCTACGGCTCGACCGGCGACGTGCAGGACTGCAACAGCTCGGGCGTCATCTACAGCTACCTGCGCCCCGGCACCTACCGCGTGGCCATCGGCGCGCGCGGCGCGGGCGGCACCGTGTACCAGTCGAGCAGCGCGGGCCCGATGATCTCCGTGCAGGCCGGCGTCTTCGTCGACGGCACGAGCGCGGTGAACGTGCAGCTCTTTCGCACCCAGTAAGGCCGCCGCCGAAAGGCCGACGCGGTACCGGGAGGGGATCGGGCGAACGGCCCGGTCCCCTTCAACGTTGAAAGGCCCTGGCGTGCTTCGTGCTAACTCCGGCTGGAGTGAGTCCCAACAGCCGCGCCGCCATCGGAGTGTTCGACTCGGGAGTCGGTGGCCTCACCGTCTTCAAGGCCCTCGCCGAGCGCCTGCCGCACGAGCGCATGGTGTACCTGGGCGACACCGCCCGCGTGCCGTACGGCACCAAGTCGCCCGAGGTGGTGACCCGCTACTCGCTGGGCTGCGCGCGCGAGCTCTTGCAGCACGAGCTCAAGGCGCTGGTGGTGGCCTGCAACACCGCGTCGGCGCTGGCCCTCGACGCGCTCGAGGCCCAGCTGCCGGTGCCCGTGGTGGGCGTCATCGCGCCCGGTGCCGCGGCCGCGGCTGCCGCCACCAAGTCCCGACGGGTGGCGGTCATCGCCACCCCGGCCACCATCGCCTCCGGGGCCTACCAGCGGGCGCTGCACGAGGCGCGCGCCGACCTCGAGGTGCGCGCCAAGGCGTGCCCGCTCTTCGTGCCGCTCGCCGAGGAAGGGTGGACGCAGGGAGACGTGCCGCGGCTGGTCGCCCGCGAGTACCTGGGGCAGGGCTTCGTCGACGGAGCCGACACCCTGGTGCTGGGCTGCACCCACTACCCGCTGCTGCGCGACATCATCGCCGAGGCGGTGGGGCCCAAGGTGACGCTGGTCGACTCCGCTCACGCCACCGCCGAGCACGTGGCGGGGCTGCTCGAGAAGCGCGGTCTCCTCGCGCCGGTTGGCAACGCGCCGGAGCGCCACTTCCTGGTGACCGACACGCCCGCGCGCTTCGTCGAGATCGCCGGACGCTTCCTCGGGCAGCCCATCGCGGGCGCCCAGCAGGTCGACCTGAAGCTCGCCTGAGAGGCTCGGCTCAGTGGCGCTGCGTCTGCTGCTCGAGCGGCGCGCTCTGGGTCGGCGCGGTCGCCAGCGCCGCGTACAGGCCGATGTCGTCCTTGCGCGGGATGAGCCCGGTGAGGCCGGTGACGATTCGCTCGGCGATGCGGAAGAAGCGCAGCTTGTGGAGCGGCCAGTTCAGCCAGCCGGTGGTGATGCAGTAGTACTTGGCGTACGGCGCCGCGTGGTGAATCTGGTGGTGCTCCGGCGGGAGGATGAGGTGCCAGCGCTGGAGGAACGAGACCAGCGCGGGCCGCTCCGACTCTTCCAGGTGTGACCACTTGTGAAACTGGTTGGTCATCATCACCCAGAAGATCATCGAGCCGATGGAGACGGCCGCGAAGAGGCCCACCGAGCTGTCCAAGGGAATGAAGAGCGCGCCGAAGGCCCACGGCACCGAGATGAGGCAGTTGGAGCCGTTGGTCTCGATGTAGTCGTGGCGGGTCATCGCCTTCTGGTCGACGTGGTGCTCGCGGAAGGGGCGAATGAGCGCCTTGCCGAGGATCGGCATCTCCGTCGAGCCCCAGGTGTCGCCCATCCAGTGCACGAAGCCCGAGGTGAAGTCGGCCAGCAGGTAGCCGACGATGAAGGCCTCGAGAATGAGCCAGGGCTTGTCGTTCAGCTGGTGGCTGACCCGGTAGAACAGCACCGCGGTCATGCTGAAGAACGAGACGATGGACAGGATCTCGACCAGCCGGAAGCTGCGCGAATAGCCCGCGGCCAGCTTCTTGGCGTCCTGCTGGTGAATGGAGATCTTGTGGTCAGCCATGGGTCCGTTCTCGGCAACCGGTATACCTCAACTCGCCTGACGCGCGTGTCATCGCCGCGTCAGTCTTACGGCGCGCGCAACCCTTCGGATGCACTGGCTGGCTGCACCCGCACGAAGGCGTTGTAATCAGGCTCTCCCGAGACCGGATCGTAGGTGCGACCCACGAGCACGTTGCACTCCGGCCAGAAGGCCTGGAGGTGGCCGGGCCGGCACGGCCCGCTGGTGGCGACGCCCTGCATCTGGCCCAGCGTCGAGGTGAGGGTGACGCCCTGGCCTTCGACGAGCGACAGCCGGGCGAGGTCTTCTGGCGCGAAGAAGACGGCCTTGCGCGTGGCGACGCCGGTGATGCCGTCCTTCACGCCCCAGGTGATGGAGTTGAACTGCTTGCCGCGCCGCGAGGTGAGGAAGAAGTGGCCGGGCGGGATCTCCACCCTGGGCACCTCGACCACCGCGAAGCGCGCCTTGCCGCCGGGCAGGTTGGGGAAGCCGTCGGTGCCCAGCCGCTCGCCGCCCCACTGCACCCACTCGCCTTCGGCCTTGAGCGTCTCGATGCCCGCGTACAGCGGCATCACCCGGCCCATCTCCTCGCGCACCGACTGCGAGGTGGGGAAGGCGAAGAGGTCCGGCCGATCGGGCCGGAGCGCGCGGCCGACGAGCGCGGGAATTTCCCATTCCGCCTTCGCCTCGCCGATGCGCGGCCCTTCGATCTCCGGGCTGAAGCGAATGCGGCGCTCGGTGTTGGTCGAGGTGCCGCCGCCCGTCTGCTCGTAGCGGGTCTGTGCCGGCAACAGCAGCACCTGGCCGCCGTCGTTCAGCGGCTCCACCAGCGCCGAGGTGTTGATGACGATGTCCTGGTGCACGCGGAGCTTCACGCTGCCCAGGCCCTTCGCCGCCGCCAGCGGGTCCGGCATGGTGTCGAGGTAGTTGCCGCCGCAGAGGTACAGCACGTCGACGCCGCCCTCGCCGGCGCGGTCGAGCAGGTGCGCCGCCTCGAGGCCCTCGCGGCCGGGCACCGGGTGCTTCCAGTGCGCCTCGAGCGCCGCCACGTTCTCGGGGGTGATGTCCTTGGCGCCGGGGAGCTTGTCGGCGTCGCAGCCGCACTCCGCGGTGCCCTGCACCCCGGAATGGCCGCGGATCGGCACCACGCCGCTCTTGGGCCGCCCGACGTTCCCCCGCGCGAGCGCGAGGTCGACGATGGCCTTCACGTTGTCCACGCCGAAGCGGTGCTGGGTGAGCCCCATCGAGTAGACGAACACCGCATGGCGCGCCGCCGCGTACTGGTCGGCGAAGCGCTCGAAGTCGGCGCGGGTGAGGCCGCTCGCGCGCTCGAGCTCGGCGAACGGCTGCGCCGCGACGTGCGCTTCCAGCGCGTCGAAGCCCACCGTGCGCTCGGCGATGAACGCCCGGTCGACCTGCCCGCGCTCGAGCAGCACCTTGAGCACGCCGAGGATGAAGGGGATGTCGCCACCCGGCGCCACGGGGAAGAAGTCGTCCATCAGCGCGGTGCCGAAGAGCGCGCTCGACGGCACCGAAGGCACCCAGTACCGCTCGAGCGCCGGCTCCTTGAACGGGTTCACCACCACGATGCGGGTGCCCGCCTTCTTGGCGAAGTGCAGGTACTTGGTGGACACCGGCTGGTTGTTGGGCAGGTCGGTGCCGAAGAGCACCACCAGGTCGGTGCCGATGAGATCTTTCAGCGAGCAGGTCGGCGCGCCGAAGCCCAGCGTCTCGCCCAGCCCCTTGGTCGACGCCGCGTGGCACAGCCGCGCGCAGGAATCGACGTGCGGCGTGCCCGCGATGCGCGCCAGCTTCTGCAGCGTGTAATAGGTCTCGTTGGTGATGCCGCGGCTGGAGGCGAAGACGCCGAGGCGCTCCGGGTCGGCCGCCTTCATCGCGCCCGCGGTGAGCGCGATGGCCTCGTCCCACGAGATGCGGCGGAAGCCCGGCTCGCCCTTGGTGTGCAGCAGCGGGTACGGGATGCGCCCCAGGTGGTGCAGCTGCTCGTTGGTGAGCGCGCGCAGGGCCTTCAGGTCGCTCCACGCCGCGTCGGGCATCGCGCCCATGGTGTTGAGCCGCAGCAGCTTGAGGCGGGTGAGGCACAGGTGCACGCCGGGGATGACGTCGTCCTTCAGCCCGCGCGGCCCCAGCGAGCAGCCGTCGCAGACGCCATGTCGCAAGATGCGCCACGCGTAGCCCCAGCGGCCGCGGTTCTCCCACAGCACCTTGAGCATCTCGCGGAAGTGGCGCGGCTTGGTGGCGACGAGCACGCCGAACGGGAAGCGGACGCGGAACCAGGCCCAGAAGCGGCGGAGAGCGGACACGTCGGGTCGCCTAGCCGAATTTCGCCAGCGAGGGGAGTGCCGCGGGCACGACGGGGCCCGGCGGAAACCGTCGCACGGCTTTTTCCGGAAATGTTCTTGCCCGTTTTCCCTCTGAGAACGCCGAATTTTTCGGTCCTCGGCGCGTCTCACGCCGCACCAGCAGCGGGTCGGAAACCGGGAGAAGCGACGTGCATACCGAGCGCATGAAAACTCATTCGATGCTGTGGGCGATGTTGGTGGTGGCGGGGCTCGGCTGCGGGCCGCAGCGGAACACGCTGGGGCTGACCTGGAGGCTGGAGGGGCGGACCTGTGACCTGCACCCGGAGATCACCTCGGTGCAGGTGACGCTCGTCAAAGACTCGATTCCCACCGTCCTGAGCTTCCCGTGCAGCGGCACCTTTGCGGACCGGACACCAGGGACCGTGCTCACCGACCTCCCCGATGGCGTCGAGACGGTGATCGTGGAGGCCAGCTCGGTCCGGGGCGTCAGGTACGCCGAGACGTTCAAGGTCGATCTCTTCGTCGGGAGGTCCAACCTGGACCTGAACCTCCCTCGCCATGGAGCGCCCGATCACGTGGTGTCGATCGGGTGGGCGGTGCCCGCCGATTCCAGCGGCCATGTCATGACCTGCGCCGAGGCGGGAATCGACCGGGTGGAGGTGCGGGTGGACAGCAACCCCAGGAACCCCTGGGAAGGCGCCCAGACCTTCCCGTGCGAAGCCGGCACCGGCGGGCGCACGGTGCGCGTCGGCGTCATGGATGGCCTGAACCACGACATCTCTCTGACCGCCATCAGCGAGAAGGGCTCACCGCCGTACTGGTTCTACGGGGAGCTGCCGCTGGAGCCGGGCGTGCAGCAGTTCACCTGGAACAAGAACGAAGCCCCCGCGCCCTGATCGTCGCTCGAGGGTCAGCCGCCCTCGCGGGGCTGGCCCGCGTGGAGCGCGAGCCGGTCTCTCGTGCCGTAGATGGCCGCGCTGCTGCCACGCACGAAGGCCACCAGCGCGAGGCCAGCGCGCTCCGCGAGATCCACCGCCAGCGTCGTCGGGGCCGAGACGCTGGCGAGCACGCCCACCCGCGCCATCGCCGCCTTCTGCACCATCTCGAAGCTGGCGCGGCCGCTCACCATCAGCACCGCCGCGCGCGACAGCAAGCCCTTCTGCAGCGCGCCGCCGACCACCTTGTCCACCGCGTTGTGCCGGCCCACGTCTTCCGCGGCGACGAGCACCTCGCCTCCCACGTCGAGCAGCGCCGCCGCGTGCGTGCCGCCGGTCTGCTCGAAGATCGCCTGGGTGTGGCGCAGCACCTCGGGCCCCCGCTGCACCACGGGGAGCGGCACCGGCGCGCCGGCAGGAACCTTCACCACCCGCGCCATCAGGTCGTCGACCCGCTGCCGGCCGCAGACGCCGCACGCGCTGGCGATGGTGCCGCGGCGGGAGCTTTCCAGCCGGTCGAAGGGGAAGCGGTAGCCCGGCGCCGGCGTCACCTCGAGCGCGTTGCCGAAGCCTTCGTCGCCCGGCCGCCCGCAGTGCGCCAGCGCCCCCACGTCGGCCGCGCTGCGAATGAGCCCTTCCGACAGCAGGAACCCGAGCGCCAGCCACTCGTCGCGCCCGGGCGTGCGCATGGTGACCGCCAGCACCTCACCTTGCACGCGCAGCTCGAGCGGCTCTTCCATCGCCACCGCGTCGTCGCCGGCGCCCGCGGGCACCTTGAGCACCGCGCGCCGCTCCACGCCGCGGGGCGCGCCCGTGCCGGGGTGCCGCTCGCTCACCTCAGTAGTCCCACTGCGACTTCTTCTTCTTGGGGTTGGTGAGGCGCCCGTCCTTGAAGATCTCCACCCGGTTGGCGCCCGGCGCCGACAGCCCCTTCGCCATGCCCACCAGCGGGCGCGCGTCGGGCGGGTGGTAGATGACGCGCACCTTCTGCCCCGACGGCAGGTCGCCGGTGTTGGCGTCGACCAGGAGGTACACCGTGGTGCCGGTCGCGTTCACCCGCTCGCCGTCTTGCTGGGCGTCGAGCTCCTCGAGCGCCTTGCCGGTGTCCACGCTCGTCGATTCCTCGGTGTACTGGGTCACCTTCACCTTGAGTCCGGGGTGCGCCGCGCCCTCGGTGTACGTGCGCATGCCCTGGATGGTGACCGCGAGGTCGGCGCCCGTCTCCACCGCCTTGGGGTCCTTGAGCTTGAGCCCGGTCGCCTTGTTGTTGTCGGTGTCGAGGAAGATGGTGGCGTTCGCGCAGCGGGTGCCGCACTCGTCGCCCCACGGCGGGCGGTTGAAGTCCACCTGGAAGCCGTAGTCGCTGCCCTGCGCGCCCACGATGATCGCCACCGCCACCGGTCGATCGCCTTCGGCCGCGGGAGGCGCCTTGAAGGTGATGCATGGCTTCTCCGCAGCGGCCACACTCACGGCCAGGCAGACTGCGAGGAAGGCGAGGCGGCGCACCATGACTCGATTGAAATCAGAACCGCTCCATGTGCGCCAGCTGGCGCTGGGGCCGATGAAGAACTTCGTCTATCTGCTGGGAGATCCGGCCTCCGACGAGGTGGCGGTGGTCGACCCCGCCTGGGACGCCGCCGCCATCCGCGAGGCCGCCGCAGCCGACGGCAAGCGCCTGAGCGCCATCATCGTGAGCCACCACCACGGCGACCACGTCAACGGCGTGGAGCCGCTCCTCGCCGAGCTCGACCTGCCCGTCTACGTGCAGCAGAGCGAGCACGCCTTCAGCGAGGCGGTGCGCTTCGGCGACGCCGTGCGGCAGGTGAAGCCGGGCGAGGTGATCCGCGTCGGGGGCCTCGAGCTCGAGCTCATTCATACGCCGGGGCACACGCCGGGCTCGCAGTGCGTGCACGCCCGCGGCGCGCTCTTCTCGGGTGACACCGTGTTCGTCAACGCCTGCGGCCGCTGCGACTTCAAGGGCGGCGACGCGGAAGCGATGCACCACAGCCTGCACCGCGTGCTGGGCGCGCTCGACGACCAGACGCGGCTGTACCCCGGCCACGACTACGGCGACGTGCAGGTCTCGTCACTGGGGCGCGAGCGCGCGCAGAACCCGTACTTCCAGCTCAAGGCACTGCCGGACTTCGTGGCCCACCGGATGCGGCCTCGGGGCTGACCTTCGCCTTCCCGCCGAACGCCGCGCGCGCCCCCAGCGCCAGCACCAGCAGGGCGAGCGCGGTCCACGCGGCGGCCCACACCAGCGCCGGAATGCCGGTGCCGTCGGCGAGGATCTGCGCGTCGCTCTGCGCGCGCACCTGCCCGTTCCACAGGTCGTCGAAGAGATCCCTCGCCGCGTAGACGGAGTTGAACGTGGCCAGGAAGAGGTTCAGCACCTGGAGCCCGGGCTGCGGCAGCAGCCGCGCCGCGAGCGCGAAGACCACCGCGAAGCCCACCGCGAAGCCCAGGGTGAAGAGGTCGCGCGCGTAGAGCAGGGCGACCAACCCCAGCCAGGCCGCCGCGGCGATCGCCAGCGGCCGCCCCACCCGGAAGCGGATCGCCAGCACCAGCAGCACCGCGGAGATGAGCGCGTTGCCCACGTAGCCGCCGCTGGAGACCGCCACCTTCCCGAAGAAGCCCACGGGGATCTGCGAGAGGCAGCTGCCGCTCTCGTTGGGCCGCAAGGTGACCTGGTTCACCGAGCCGCCCACCAGGAGCGACGCCAGCGCGTGCCCCGTCTCGTGCGCCATCACCGCCAGCAGCTTGAAGGGCAGGAGCACCGCGGCGTCCCACGCGAAGAAGGCGAGACCCAGGCACGCCAGCAGCGTCAGGGGCACCCACACCGCGCTCGCGCGCTCGCTGCGCTCGTTCACCGACGAGGGTGACGCCCCGGAACTGGAGTCGGTTCCTCGCCGCACGGCGCCGGCGCCGTCAGACGCCGGGCGTGCCGGAGTCGCCGCAGAAGACGTCGCGGTCGAGCGCCCGGGCGTACTGCGCGAGCCGCGTCGAGAGGCGGCGCAGCGCCGGGTAGTCGCGCAGGAGCTCGACCAGCTCCTTCTGCGTCAGCACCGCGAGCGAGGTCTGCGGGCCCGCGGTCACCTTCATGCGCGACGGCAGCCCCGACAGCGCGCTGGTGATGGCCAGGAACTGCCCCGGCTGCACCACGAACTGCCGCGCCGCCTGGCCCAGCCGGCCGCGGTCTTCCAGCATCAGCGTGCCGTGCGTCACCACCGCGAGGAGGTTGGTCACCTCGCCCGGCTGGTTGAGCACCTCGCCGCCCTGGCAGTACTGCTCCTTGAAGCAGCCGATCAGCCGCGCGCGGGCGATGGAGTCGATCTCCGCGAAGACCTTGGAGCTGCCGAGGAAGCGCTCCAGGGTGCGTTCCCGGTAGAAGCGCAGCAGCCGCTCGTTGAGGTCGCCGTCCTGATCCACCGCGCGCTGCAGCGAGCTGGCGGGGATCTCCAGCACCCTCACCTCGCCGATGGCGCGGGCGTCGGCGCCGCGCAGCGCGCCCGAGAAGAGCCCGAACAGGCCGATGGCCTCGCCGCGCGCCAGGTGCCGCAGCGCGACCTCGCGCCCGTCGCGGCGACGGAGGATCTCCAGCGTCCCTTCCATCACCACGTAGAAGGACTCCGCCGGCTCACCTTCGATGAAGAGCGCCTCGCCGTCGGGGACCTCGAGCTGCCGCGCGTCGGTCACCAGCTGCTCGAGCGTGGCCGGGGCGACCTTCGAGAGCTCGGCCACCTGGGTGAGCATCTCGACCGCGACCGCCGTCTCCGGCGTCGACTCGGCGATGAACTGCACCTCGTTGGTGGTCCATTCCTCGCGCAGCTCGACCGGGCGCGCGATGGGCCCGGTGGTGCCGACCTGCGACGCCTGCTCCTTCTGGTACGCCTGCAGCACGTCGTACGGAATCAACGACGGCGTCAGCACCGGCGGCGCCAGTGGGACAGCCACCCGGGGGCGGGCGTTGCGAGGCGGAACGGAGTCGGGCACGAGTGCCTTTCTTGAAGACCGCGGCCGCTATATGCGGCGGCCGCGTGGGCCAAGTCAAACCTGCCCCAGGCTGAGACACGCCGGTCCTTCCAACTGTGCAAGATCAGCGGGTGATCTCGTCGCCCAGCCCCAGGGACAGGGGCGTGTGGGTCGCCTGGCCGAAGGTCTCGAGCTCCACCTGGGCCCCGGCCGGAAAGTCGCTCTGCCCCGACGGCAGCACCAGCCACCCGTCGATGCCCAGGAGCCCCAGCAGCTGCCCGGGGGCCACCTTGCGCGGTCGCACCACCGGCCCGCCGGCCTGGGTGCGGTCGAGCTGCGCAGGGAGAAAGACGGTGAGTCCCGGTTGCTTGCGCTGCGCCACCTGCAGCGCCGCCCGCTCGACGTGGCGGTGCTCGAAGACGCCCTGGGCCTTGAGCAGCATCGGCCGCACCAGCTGGTCGAAGGCCACCATCGCGGCGCCGGGGTTGCCGGGCAGGAGCGCCACCGGCACCTGGCGGATCAGCGCCAGCCCCACCGGCCGCCCGGGTTTGATGGCCACCCCGTCGAAGCCCAGCGTGCCGCCGAGTGCCTGCGCCACCGCCTTGAGCCGATCGCGGCCGCCGACCGACGCGCCGCCGGCGGTGACGATGACGTCGGCTTCGGCAGCGAGCTGCTCCAGCGCAGCCCGCAGCTCGGCGTCGCGATCGGCCACGCGCACCACCGCGTGCACCACGCCGCCGGCCTCGCGCACCAGCCCGCTCAGGAGCGCCCCGTTGGCGTCGTGCACCTGGTGCGGCGCGGGGACCTGGCCAGGCTCCACCAGCTCGTCGCCGCAGGTGACGATGGCGACCCGCGGCTGCAGGTACACCGGCACCTGACCCTGGCCCGCGGCCGCGAGGATGCCGAGCGCCGCCGCGTCGAGCCGGCGGCCGGCGGAGACGAGCAGCTCGTTGGCCAGGTACTCCTCGCCGCGGCGCCGCACGCTGTGGCCCGGGGGCACCTCCGCGGGGACGTGGATGACGCCGGACACTTCCGCCGCGTCCTCGAGGTGCACCACCGCGTCGGCGCCGAACGGCAGCGGGGCGCCGGTGAAGACGCGCATCGCGTGGCCGCTGCGCAGGTCGGTGTCCGGCAGCGGGGCGCCGGCGTGCAGCTCTCCCTGGAGCTTGAGCTTCGCGGGGGCCGCCGCGCTCGCGCCCTTGGTGTCAGGGCTCGAGACGGCGAACCCGTCCATCGCGGCGTTGTCGAAGGCCGGCGACGGGCGGCTGGCGAGCGCGGGCTCGGCGAGGAAACGGCCGAACGCCTCGTGCAGGGGCACCCGCCTCAGCGGCTGCACCCGCACCGAGGCGAGCGCCAGGGTCTTCGCTTCCTTGAGAGAAATCAGCGCCACGGCGGCGCATGGTAAGGCAGCGTTCACGGCGATGACGGCGAAAGAAGAGCTCACGTTGGCGCTGCTCGCCGGCGGCGCCGGTGCTCGCCTCGGCGGCGTCGAGAAGGGTCACCTGCAGTTCCGCGGGCAGTCGTTCGCGCAGACGCTTCACGGCGCGCTCGGCGTCCACTGCGCGCGCACGGTGGTGGTGAGCCCCCGGCCCCAGGTCTGGCCAGGGTGGGACGTCGCCGCCGACGTCGAGCCCGGGCACGGTGCTCCGGGCGCGCTGGTCACCGCGCTCCTCGCCGCGCGCACGCGGTGGGTGCTGGTGGTGGCGGTCGACCTGCCCACCGTGCAGTGGGACCACGTCTCGCCGCTGGTCGGCGCCGCGGTGCAGGGCGACGGCGCGTGCTACCGGTGGGACGGGCGGCTCGAAGGCCTGCTCGGCGTCTACCGCGCGGCGCTGGGGCCTCCCTGGCAGGCCCGGCTCGGCGAGAACCCGTCGGTGCAGGCGCTGATCCGCACGGCGGCGGTGAGCGCGCTCGACGCGCCGCCCGCGATGGCTCAAGTCCTGCGCAGCGTCAACACCCCGGACGCGCTTCAGGCGCTCTTGAAAAATGGCTGACGCGAAGGTCCGTCTGTTACGGTTCTGACAGCGCGACAGCCATGGCGAAGACCTTCGAAAAAGCCGTCACTGGCTTCAACCACAACATCAAGCACAAGGGGAAGGTCTACCACGTCCAGACCGAGGACTCGGGCGCGGCCAACCCCCACATCATCACGCACCTGTTCGTGGGCGGGAACATCCTCGCGTCGAAGAAGACCTCGTACGCGGACCTGGTGAAGGCGGCCGACCTGCCGACGCTGGTGCGCGAGATGATGGAAGAGCAGCACAAGGAGATGCTGCGCAACCTCATCAACGGCGTGTACGACAACATCGACTCCGCCTCGAAGCACTACCAGCCCGGCCAGCTCGCCACCGAGCAGGAAGCGGCGGCGGTGAAGCTGCAGCAGAGCGTGTCGGCGGCGCTGGGCGTGAAGCCGGCGGCCGGCGAGCAGCTGCCGCCGGAAGTGGTGGCGGCGCGCGAGCTCGCCGAGCAGCCGCAGGTGAACGAGGTCGGCGTGGAGACGCTCTTCGGGGAAGACCTGATCAGCGAGAAGAGCCTCGACGAGGTCATCTTGAGCTACCTCGCGAGCGACGGCGACGTGCCCACCTCGGGCTGACGCGGTTGCGTCTTTTTGGCGCGGTTTGAAGTACACCGCGCGCATGAGCTCGAGCGATCTCGACACCCTGTGCGTCAACACGCTGCGCACGCTGGCCATCGACGCGGTGCAGAAGGCCGACTCCGGCCACCCGGGCCTGCCGATGGGCGCGGCGCCCATGGCCTACGTGCTCTGGCAGAAGCACCTGAAGCACGACCCGCGCGCGCCGAAGTGGGCCGACCGCGACCGCTTCGTGCTGTCCGCGGGGCACGGCTGCATGCTGCTCTACGGGCTGCTGCACGTGACCGGGTACGACCTCTCGCTCGACGACCTCAAGGCGTTCCGCCAGTGGGACTCGAAGACCCCCGGCCACCCGGAGTTCGGCGTCACCCCCGGCGTCGAGGCCACCACCGGGCCGCTCGGCCAGGGCCACGTCAACGCGGTGGGCATGGCGATGGCGGAGCGCGCGCTGGCGCACCGCTTCAACAAGCCGGGCCACACCATCGTCGACCACTTCACCTACGCGCTCATCTCCGACGGCGACGTGATGGAAGGGCTCACCGCCGAGGCGGCCTCGCTCGCGGGGCACCTCAAGCTCGGCAAGCTCATCTGCCTCTACGACGCCAACCAGGTCACGCTCGACGGCCCGGCCTCGCTCTGCTTCTCGGAAGACGTGGGCCGCCGCTACGAGTCGTACGGCTGGCACGTGCAGACGGTGAAGGACGGCAACGGCGACCTCGCGGCCATCGACGCGGCCATCACCGCCGCCAAGGCGCAGACCCAGAAGCCGTCGCTCATCGTCATCAACACCACCATCGGCTTCGGCTCGCCGTCGAAGGCGGGCAAGTCGTCGTCGCACGGCAGCCCGCTGGGGGCGGAGGAGATCGCCAAGACCAAGCAGGCGTACGGCTGGGACCCGGCGAAGAGCTTCTTCGTGCCGCCCGACGCCCAGGCGCACTTCCGCAAGGCGGTGGAGCAGGGCGGCAAGGCCCACGCCGACTGGGACGCGCGCTTCGCCGCCTACGCCAAGGCGCACCCCGAGCTCGCCGCGGAATGGACGCGGGTGCAGGCGGGCAAGATGGCGCCGCTCACGCTGCCCAGCTTCCCCGCCGAGGCCGCGGAGACGCGCACCACCGCGGGCAAGGTGATGAACGCGCTGGCGCCGCAGGTGCCGGAGCTCATCGGCGGCGACGCTGACCTCGGCGGCTCGACCAAGACGGTCTTGAAGGACGCGGGCAGCTTCGACGGCGTCACCGGCGCGGGCCGCAACATCCACTTCGGGGTGCGCGAGCACGCCATGGCCGCCATCGCCAACGGCATCAGCTACCACGGCGGTCTGCGGCCCTTCACCGCGACCTTCTTCTGCTTCTCCGACTACATGCGGCCCGCGGTGCGGCTGGCGGCCATCAACCACCTGCCGGTGATCCACGTGTGGACGCACGACTCGGTGGCGCTCGGCGAAGACGGGCCGACCCACCAGCCGGTCGAGCACCTGATGGCGCTGCGCACGATGCCCAACCTCTACGTGGTGCGGCCGTGCGACGGCGCCGAGAGCGCCGAGGCGTGGAAGCTGATGCTCGAGCGCACCACCGGCCCGTCGGGCATCGTGCTGTCGCGGCAGAAGGTGAAGGCCATCGACCGCACCAAGCTCGCCAGCGCCCAGGGCCTGCACCAGGGCGCCTACGTGCTGAGCGACCGCCCGGGCTTCAAGGCGATCATCATGGCCACCGGCGCCGAGGTGCCGCTGGCGCTCGACGCCCAGGCCGCGCTCGATGGGCAGGGCGTGCCCACCCGCGTGGTCTCGATGCCCTGCTGGGAGCGCTTCCGCGAGCAGCCCCAGAGCTACAGGGACGCGGTGCTGCCGCCGTCGTGCAAGGCGCGCGTGAGCGTCGAGGCGGGCGTCACCTTCGGCTGGCAGCAGTGGGTGGGCGATGGCGGCAAGAGCATCGGCATCGACCGCTACGGCGCCTCGGCTCCGTACGAGGTGAGCTTCGAGAAGCTCGGCGTCACCGCGGCGAAGGTGGCGGAGGCCGTGAAGTCCGTCGTCGGCTGAGCGCCCAGGCGGTGAGCAGCACCGCAGGGCCCAGGCCCCCGAGCATGGTGCAGCCCTGCTCGGGCCTGACACCGGCGCTGGCGGCCGGACAGAGGTAGGCGTTGCTGGTGCCGTCGAAGCAGCGCCACTCGATCAGGCCCGCGTCCAGCGCGTCCTGGGTGCACGGTGCCTCGGGCCCGCCCGTGCAGGTGACGCAGTCGGACGGCACCACGCACTTCGGGAAGCGCTGGCCGCGGAAGCACGACCCCGGGAAGACGTCGGCCAAGGCTGGGAGCGCCCCCAGGACCAGCGCGAGCCCGGCCACCCAGGCGAGCCTCACCGAGACCTCGCGCGCCGCCACAGCAGCACGAGCACGGCGCCGAGCGCGGTCGCGCCTGCCCCGGCGTCGCAACCGCACGGGCGCTGGGTGGCCGGCATGCCCGGCGGGCAGTAGTACGTCTTCTCCGAGGCCCCCACGCGGTCGGCGCAGTCCGACAGCACCAGCCCGGCGTCGCGCGCGGCGAGGCCGCACTGCACGCCGGCGTCGGGGTCTCCGAAGAGCGTCCAGCAGGTGGTGCAGGCCGCCGGCACGTTGCACGGCGGAGGCTTGGGGCCGACGTCGGCAAGTGCCACGCCGGGGAGCAGGGCCAGCAGGAGGCTCACGCGCATGCCGTGAGGGTATCGCACGTCGATGGGCGTGCGGGCCGCGCCGCCTCCGCGGAGCTCGAGCGCCTGGGTCAGGGGGCCGCGAGGCTGTGGCGCCTCGGGCGCAGGCGCCGCAGGACCACGGCGGCGAAGAGTGCGAGGGCGCCGCCGCCTCCGACGGAGCAGGTCTTCCGACCGACCTCGGTTCCGGGAGGGCAGTAGTAGGTCGCGAGCACGGCCCCGCTGCGATCCTGGCACTCGACCTTGATGAGCCCCTTGCCCTCGGCCGCGGCCGCACAGTCGCTGCCGGCATCGACGGCCCCCAAGTGCATGGCGCACGTGGCGCAGGTCGCGGGAACGTCGCACCTCGAAGGCCGCGGGCCCACGTCGGCCAACGCCACGGCGGGGAGCAGGGCCAGGAGCAGGCTCGAGCGCATGGGGGCACGATACGCAAGGTGCGGGGCGCCCGCGCGGTCCGCTCCGGCACGGAATCGGCACGACATCGGCATGGCCAGGCGCTCCCGTCTCGGCCTCCCACCTCACGCGCGGCCGCGGCGCCGGGCGGTCACCCCCGCGGCGAGCGCGAACAGCGCCGCGCCGGCCGGGGCCGCGCTGCAGCCACCGCCGCCGGTGCTGGTCACCTGCACGCCGGGCGGGCAGTAGTACGAGCGGGACACCGAGGCGCTGGTCTCGGTGCAGCTCGCCAGCCGCAAACCCGCGTCGAGCGCCTGGAGCGCGCACTGGGCGCCGGCGTCCCGGTCGCCCGGGGTGTCGGAGCACGTCGTGCAGCTCGCCGGCACCAGGCACCCGCGCCGGTCGGGCGAGGGGACGTCGGCGAGCGCCGCGGTCGCGGCCAGCAGCAGGGGGAGGGCGAGCTTCATGGTGGTTCTCCGTGGTGGTGCGGGTGGGTCTTCCGTCCCGAGCAATGGCCGTGCCCTGCGCCGCTGCGACACGGTTTTTCACCACCCCTGGCGGCGCCGCCCCGGCCCCGGTGTCCCGGGTGGCTTGAAATCAGCACGACCGGTCGTTAACGTCTGCCATTGACTCTGAAATCAATCCCGTGCTGGATCCGCGCCGTTCAACCCGCAGCTCTGCAAGGTGACCCATGCCTGACGCCCTGACTCCCGTGATCCTCGACACCGTGCGCACCGCGCGCGGCAAGAAGAAGGGCTCGCTCGTCGGCTGGCACCCGGTGGACCTGCTCGCCCACACGCTCAAGGCGTCGCTGGCCCGCACCAAGCTCGACCCGATGCTGATCGAAGACGTCATCATGGGCTGTGTCACCCAGGTCGGCGAGCAGGCCTTCAACCCGGCGCGCGGCGCGGTGCTGGCGGCGGGGCTGCCCATCGACATTCCCGGCAACACCATCAACCGCTTCTGCGGCTCGGGCCTGCAGGCGGTGAACTACGCGGCGAACCAGATCATGTCCGGCCAGGCGGACATCGCCATCGGCGGCGGCATCGAGTCGATGAACCGGGTGCCGATGGGCAGCGACATGAACGGCGGCGACGGCCCGTCGTCGCCCTGGCTGCTGCAGCGCTTCCCCAACCTGGTGCCGCAGGGCATGTCGGCCGAGCTCATCGCCGAGAAGTGGAAGCTCTCGCGCGGCCAGCTCGACGAGTTCTCGGCCGCCTCGCAGGTGAAGGCCGGCAAGGCGATCGCCGCCGGGTACTTCAAGAAGGAGATCGCTCCCATCACGGTGAAGGGCCCGGACGGCGTCGAGAAGCAGTTCGACACCGACGAGCACTGCCGCCCGTCGACCACGGTGGAATCGCTCGCCGCGCTCAAGCCGGTCTTCAAGGCCGACGGCGTCATCCACGCCGGCAACAGCTCGGGCATCGTCGACGGCGCCGCCGCGGTGACGCTGTCGAGCTACAAGAAGGCCAAGGAGCTCGGCCTCACCCCGCGCGCGCGCATCGTCACCGCCGCGGTCGCCGGCTCCGACCCGGTCCTCATGCTCACCGGCCCGATCCCGTCGACCCGCAAGGCGCTCGCCCGCGCCGGCCTCAAGGTGAGCGACATCGACCTCTGGGAGATCAACGAGGCCTTCGCCCCGGTGCCCATCGTGGTCGGCCAGGAGCTCGGCATCCCGCTCGACCGCATCAACGTCAACGGCGGTGCGATCGCCCTGGGCCACCCCCTGGGCGCGACCGGCGCCATCCTCCTGGGCACCGTGCTGGCCGAGCTCGAGCGCCGCGACCTGCGCCGGGCGGCCATCACCCTGTGCATCGGTTACGGCATGGGCGTGACCACGATCATTGATCGAAAGCTGGACTGACCGGCTACTGATGGGGCGGTGACTCGACCGCCCCTTCAACCCTCGAAATTTCGTGGGTGCGCCGCGCGTTCCCCCCGACACCTCGTGGCGACCGGCGGCGTGAATTCTGCTAGCAACCGGGCGTTTCGAAGGCCGTCGAAGGAGCCTCCCATGCGCCCAATCGTCCTCGCGTTCCTCGTTGCCGCCGCGCCCGCCCTGGCGGCCCAGGTCAACCCGTCTCCCCCGGCGAAGGCTGCCTTCGACCGCGCCGAGAAGGCGCTCGAGGGTGGGCAGTACGACCAGGCCCTGGCGGCCTACGACGAGGCGCTGAAGGCGACCCCCGGCTGGTCGCTGGCGCTCAACGGCATGGGGAGCGCGCTCTTCAAGCTGAACCGCCGCGAAGAAGCGGTGGCCCGGTTCAAGGCGGCGGTCGAGGCCGACCCCCAGCTCAAGCTCGGCTGGTTCAACCTGGGCTTCGCGTCGCGCAAGCTGTCGGACTTCACCACCGCGGCCGACGCGTACGAGAAGTACACCAAGCTCGAGCCGAAGGACCCCGAAGGGTTCTACGGCATGGGCGAGACGTACAAGGCGCTCAACGAAGGCCCCAAGGCCATCGCCGCGTACAAGCAGTACCTCACGCTCGAGACCAAGCCGTCGGAGCAGAAGTGGATCGACAAGGCCAAGGAGTCGATCAAGCAGCTCGAGGACAAGCAGGCCACCGCGGCCGCGCCGCCCGCGGCGGCCACGCCTTCCCCGGCGGCCGCGCCCGCGGCCGCGCCTCCGCCCGACGCCGCGTACGCGGGCCTGGCGGCCAAGAAGATCGCCGAAGGCGACAAGCTGATGGCCGACAAGCGCTTCCGCGACGCGAGCTTCGCGT
>JAIBBQ010000271.1 GCA_019694595.1 Myxococcaceae bacterium | reverse complement strand
GGAGTGGAGTGCGGTGCCGGGCAACGCCCCCCGACCCCCACCCGTGGGACGAGGCGAAGCCTCGCCGATTCGCGGGCAGCGCCCTCGCGAATCAGATCAACGCGCCTTCATGGCGCGCGTGTCGAGCGCGTACTTCTTCACCAGCCGCTCGATGGACTTGCGATGCAGGCCGCTTTCCCGCGCCGCGCGCGAGATGTTGCCGTCGCAGCGCTTCAGGACCTGGCCGATGTACTCGCGCTCGAAGTTCTCGAGCAGCTGCTCCTTGGCGTCCTTGAACGAGAGGTGCTCGTTGAAGGGCAGGGGCTGTTCCTTCTGCTGGCCCTGCACGCGGGCCGGCAGGTGCACCACGTCGATCTCTTCCCCGTCGCTGAACGTCAGCACGTGGCTGAGCACGTTCATCAGCTCGCGGATGTTGCCCGGCCACGGGTAGGCCATGAGCATCGACAGCGCCGCGGGCGAGAAGCGCTTGCGGCCGTGCTTGGCGACGATCTCCGGGTCGCCCAGCTCCTTGCGGATGATGTGTGGAATGTCGTCGCGGCGCTGGCGCAGCGGCGGCAGCTGGATGTTGATGACCGAGAGACGGAAGTAGAGGTCCTCGCGGAACTGCCCGCTCTGGATCTCCTTCACCAGGTCGCGGTTGGTCGCCGCGATGACCCGCACGTCGACCTCGATGACGTCGTTGCCGCCGACCCGCCGGACCTCGCGGTTCTCCAGCACGCGCAGCAGCTTGGGCTGCAGGTCGAGCCGCAGCTCGCCGAGCTCGTCGAGGAAGATGGTGCCGCCGTTCGCCCGCTCGAACGCGCCCGGCCGGCTCGCCACCGCGCCGGTGAAGGCGCCCTTCTCGTGGCCGAACAGCTCGCTCTCGATGAGGTTGGGCGGAATGGCGCCGCAGTCGAGCACCACCATCGGGCCCTTCTTGCGCCCGCTGTTCTCGTGAATCGCGCGCGCCACCAGCTCCTTGCCGGTGCCCGTCTCGCCCTGGATGACGACCGACACGTCCATGGGGGCGATCTTCTTGATGAGGCCGAAGATCTGCCGCATCTTGACCGACTGCCCGACCATGCCCGACAGCTGGCCGTCGCGGTCGGGCTCGACCGTCACTTCCTCGTCGATGGGAGAGAAGGTGACCGTGCTCGAGCCGGCCCGCATCTGCGAGCCCGTCGACAGGTACGCCCGCTCGATGCGCCGCCCGTCGAGGAAGGTGCCGTTGGTCGAGTTGAGGTCGATGAGCAGGTAGCCCCGCTCGGTGTACTGGATCTCGAAGTGGTGCCGGCTCGCGGTGCGGTCTTCCGCCAGCACCAGGTCGTTCGAGCTGTGGGCGCCGATGCGGATGCGCTCCTTGTCGCTCACCAGCTCCTTGCCCTGGTCCGGGCCCCCGGTCACCGTCAGCCGGCACTTGCGCACCTTGAGCGTGGTGCGGTTCTCCACCACCAGCGTGTGGGTGGCGGTGATGTGGGCTTCCTCGAACGGGTCGAGGTAGGTCGCCTCGCCCGGGCTGGTCATGATCTCGTCTTGCTGTGAGGGATCTTTGGGTGTGCTGGTCATGAGCTGCCTTCGAAAGCGCGGGCGACCATAGCGATTCGCCCGTAGTCTTTCGACCATGAAGGAGCGACAGGCGAAAGGAACCCGGCCCCACGTCGCCATCTTGTCCCGCAAGCGGTCGCTCTATTCGACCTCGCGCCTGGTGGAAGCGGCCCGCGCCCTGGGCCTGCGGCCCACCGTGCTCGACACCCTGAAGTGTCAGATGCTCCTCGGGCCCCCGAGGCCGCGCATGCTGTACCGCGGCGCCCAGCTCGAGGCGCTCGAGCTCGCGCTGCCCCGCATCGGCGCTTCCATCACCAGCTACGGCCTGGCGGTGGTCAGCCACCTCGAGGTCATGGGCGTGCCGGTGGCCAACGGCGCCCAGGCCATCGCCCGCAGCCGCGACAAGCTGCGCTGCCTGCAGCTGCTCGACAGCCACGGCCTGTCGATTCCCCGCACCGTGATGGCCCACCGCAGCACCAACGTGGCCCGGCTGGTGGAAGAGGTGGGCGGCCTGCCCGCCATCATCAAGCTGCTGCGCGGCACCCAGGGGGTGGGGGTGATGATCGCCACCACCATGGAAGAGGTGAAGAGCATCCTCGGCACCTTCCACGGCCTCGGCCAGGACCTGCTCATCCAGGAGTTCATCGCCGAGTCCAAGGGCAAGGACGTGCGCGCCCTGGTGGTCGGCGACCGCGTGGTGGGCGCCATGCGCCGCACCGCCAAGCGCGGCGAGTTCCGCTCCAATCTCCACCGCGGCGGCGAAGGCAAGCCGGTCAAGGTGCTGCCCCCCGAGTACGCCGCCCTCGCGGTGCGGGCCGCCCAGACCGTCGGCCTCGCCATCGCCGGCGTCGACCTCCTCGAAGGCAAGGACGGGCCCAAGGTGATGGAGCTCAACTCGAGCCCCGGCTTCGAAGGCCTCGAGCGCGCCACCGGCAAGGACATCGCGCGCGCGATGGTCAAGCATGCACTCACGCTGCGCGGCAGCACAGGTGGGCTACGGCCCGATGTGTAGGCCTCTTTTCAGGTCGTTCCGGCGGGAGTGATCCGCTAGCCTCTCCGGCCGCATGGCCACCCCCCCTCAGCCCCCCAACCGCGGGGGCGACCCCGGCACAGGCTCAGGCATCTCGCGCACCGGGCTCGGTCAGTCCAGTCAGAGCGACGGTGGCTCCGGCTCGCACAGCGGCCTGGGAACCGGGGTCGGCATCCTCCCGCCGACCGGCACCCACGGCGCCTACGACGGCGGCACGGGGAGCCACGGCACCGGCACCCACGGCGGCGGCACCGGGAGCCACGGCACCGGCACCCATGGCAGCGGCACCGGCACCCACGGCACGGGCACCGGCACCGGGACCCACGGCACCGGCACCGGCACCCGCGGCACCGGGACCGGCACCCACGGCACCGGGAGCGTCACCGGCACCCGCCCGCCGCTCACCCGCGTCGACCAGACCGCCATCAGCCTGCTCGACCTGGGCGGCGGCGATCGCCCCCCCGACCTCACCACGGTCGGCGGGCTCAAGGTGCAGCACCTGGTGCTGATGTCGTCCACCTTGCTGGTGCTCCTGGTGGTGGTCGCCAACGGCGTCGCTTCCGTCGTCTCCACCCAGCGGCAGTTCGAGCTCAACGCGGCGGCCTCGACCACCCGGTTCCAGGACCAGGCGCGAGAGCTCGGACAGACCCTGTCCAACACGCTCTCGCTCACCGTGAGCTCCGCGCTGCGCGACAACAGCTTCGGGCCGCTCACCGAGGTGGTCGCCTCGCTGGTCAAGGCCAACCCCAACGTGGTGCGCGTGCAGGCCTTCAACTCCGAGCTGGAGTCGGTCGCCGACTCCGACAAGGCCGCCAAGCTCGGCACGCCCCTGGGCCGCCCGGCCACCAAGAGCTGGGTCATCTCCACCTTCAACGGCGACCCGACCTTCGAGTACCAGGAGCCGGTCAACTACGGCTCCGAGTCGGGCCCCGGCGTGCTGGTGCTCAGCTATTCCGCCGCCGAGCTGCAGCGGCAGCTCGCCACCCTCGACGCCGAGAAGCAGGCGGCGGTCCGTGAAGTCACCCTGCGCACCGCGGCCCTCGCCGTCGGCTTCCTGGTGGTGGCGCTGGTGGTGGCCATGGTGCTCGCCCGCCGCATCTCCAAGCCCATCGACCAGCTCACCCACAGCGCGATGCAGCTGTCGAACGGCGACCTCTCGGTGCGCGTCGACCCGGCCAAGGGCGGCGGCCGCGAGGTGGTGGCGCTCGGCTACGTGTTCAACTTCATGGCCACCCGGCTCACCCTGCTGCTCGACGGCGCCCGCCAGCGCGCGGCGCTGGAGCGCGACATCCAGGTCGCCCGCCAGGTGCAGGAGACCATTCAGCCCACCCGCGACCCCTTCGTCATCGGCAACCTGCGCGTCGCCGGGGTGTGCGTGAGCGCCGACGCGTGCGGCGGCGACTGGTGGACCCGGCTCCAGCTCGACGGCGGCCGCATCGCGCTCGGCCTGGGCGACGTCACCGGCCACGGTCTGTCGACCTCGCTCATCGCCGCCAGCGCCACCTCGGGCTTCGTCTCCGCCCTGCGCCTGCGCGAGGCGAGCGAGCAGAAGGCCGACGTGCTGATGCGCGGCCTCAACCAGACGATGTTCGACCTCGCCCGCGGCCAGCACCAGATGTCGGGCACCCTGGCGCTCATCGACTCGCAGACCGGCGCGTTCGAGATCGCCGCCGGCGGCCACCCGCCGGCCTACGTCTTCAACCGCCTCACCGGCCGGCTGTCGTCGCTCACCGCCCGCGGCTCGCTCCTGGGCGCTTCCTCGGAAGGCACCTTCCCGGTGCTCCGCGGCAGCCTCAAGGAAGGGGACATCGTCGTCTGGTACACCGACGGCGTGACCGAGGCGCGCAACGCCGAAGGCCGCCTCTACGAGACCCAGCGGCTCACCCAGGCGCTCCAGCGCTACGCCAACCTGCCCTGCGAGCAGCTGCGCGACGCGGTGCTGGCCGACGTGAACGAGTTCTCCGCTGGCCGCAGCCAGCAAGACGACATGACGGTCATCGTCGCCGAGTTCGGCGCCGACGCCCGCTTCGCCACCGCCCAGCCCGGCTAGAGCAAAGAACCTCAACGACATGCGCGAGTCTCGCCGCTTCAGCTTTGCCGTCGGTGTCGCCCCGCTCGCCGTGGAGCGCCTCAAGAAGGCCTTCGACGGCACCCACGGCTTCGAGCGCCTCAAGGTGACGCTCCTCGAGGACCTTCCGGTCACCCCGGGCATGGACCTCGCGCTCTACGACGGCAAGCTGCGGGCGGAATACGCGCGGCTCCTGGACCGCAACCCGCCGACGCTGCTGTGCGCCCTCGACCCCGACGGCGGCCCCCAGGCCGGCGCCGGCGTCCTGCTCGCGCACGCGGTGGGCAACCGCAACCTGGACCGCCAGCTCAACTCGCTGCGCCGGCTCCCGGTGGACAGCGTCGACCAGGTGGCGGTCATCAGCCGCGAGGTCGAGGCGCTCTGCGACACCGAAGGCACCCCGGCGACCGGCGCGCTGGCCGCCGACATCGTGCACGAGCTGGTGACCAACGCGCTGCTCGCCGCGCCCGTCGACGGAGCGGGGCGCCCGCGGTACGCCCACCGCCGCGACTCGGTGCGCACCGTGTCTCCCGAGGACGCCTGCCTCCTCAAGTGGGGGCTGCTCGGCAACCAGCTGTTCGTCTCGGCGACCGACCGGTTCGGCCGCCTGGACACCGCCCCCTGGTCGCGGGCCATGGCGAGCTGGGGCCGGCCGGTGAAGGTGAACGCCTCCGGGGGCGGGGCGGGCCTGGGGCTCCGCCGGGTCCTGGAGCACGCCGACGTCATCGCCGTCCGGGTCGACCATCGGGTCTCCACCGAGGTGGTGGTGGCACTGTCACTGGATGGGCCGCGCAAGCGTTCAAGCTTGAGCAAGTCGTTCTTCTTTGTTCGGCGCATTCCAGGGCTAGATTCCGGAGCGGGGCGATGAGTTCGCACGCGCGCGTAGAATGGTTGACGTCGACGGGGGCTGCCGTGCAGCACGGCCAGCTCCTGGGCGTCATCGACGAGACGTTCGACCACCGCCAGTGGGGGCCGCTGAGCGGCACGCTGGTGCTCGACGTCGGCCGGGTCGAGCGCATCACGTCGTTCGGCGTCCGCAAGTGGAGCGAGTTCGTCAAGTCGACTCCGCCGGGCGTCAACGCCATCTACCTGCTCCACGCGGGCCCGACCTTCGTCGACCAGCTGAACATCGTGCTCGGCTTCGGCGGCGTCGCGCAGGTGCTGTCGGTGCTGGTGCCGTACACCTGCGGCAACTGCGGCTCCGAGCAGCTGCGGGTGCTCGACGTGGGCGCGGGGAACATTCCCGACGACCCGCCGGTGCACACCTGCGCCCGCTGCAACGGCGAGCTGCGCTTCGACGAGGTGTGGAGCGAGTACATCGACTACTTCCGGCAGGCGGCGAAGAAGCCCCAGCTGGAGACCAGCGTCAGCCGCTACCTGGCGCTCACCGCGGGGCAGCCGACCGAGACCGGCAGCCCCATCAAGCTGGTGGAAGGTGAGTTCACCATCCTGCGGCTGGGCACGGTGCTCAACTCCACCTTCAACGTGCGGCGGCTCACCGCCGGCCTCGAAGGCACCGCGGTCTTCGACCTGGGCGGCGTCGCGATGCACGACGACGAGGGGCTCAAGAAGCTGCGCCAGGGGCTCGACGCCGCGTCGCAGACCAGCGTGCCGCTCCTGTGGCGGGTGACTCCCGAGCTGTTCCACGCGCTGGGGCCCACCCCCGCGCTCCTGGGCTCGGTGCAGATCAAGAGCCGCTGCACCACCTGCGCCTCCGAGCTGCCGGTGCGCCTGCTGGCGAAGGACGTGGAAGCGCTCACGTCGGCGGGCCAGCTCCAGGTGCCGTGCCGGGTGTGCCCGGGCGACGCGCTGGTCGACGGCGGCGGCATCGTCGCGGAGTTCGCCGACGCCCCCAAGGCCGCCACCTCCATCACCGCCCAGATGGCGGCGCTGGAGCCGAAGATCCTCGCCCAGCTCATCGGCGGCGGGAAGAACGACTCCAACATCTCGCTCACCTCGGTGCCGCAGCAGGCGAGCGGTCACCAGCTGGAGATCTTGAAGCGCCTCGGCCGCGGCGGCATGGCCGACGTGTTCCTCGCCCGGCAGCAGGGCATGAAGGGCTTCGAGAAGTACGTGGTGGTGAAGCGGGTGCTCGACAGCTTCGCGGGCAGCCCCGAGTTCGTCGAGATGCTCTTCGCCGAGGCGCGCGCCAACGCGCGGCTCACCCACCCGAACATCGTGCAGACGTTCGACGTCGGCATGAACAACTCGGTGGCGTACATCTTGATGGAGTACGTGCGCGGGCCGGACCTCAAGAAGCTGATGAACCAGTTGAAGCGCACCGGCAAGGCGCTGCCCGCGCCGCACGCCATGCGCCTGGTGGCCGACGCCGCCTCCGGCCTGCACTACGCGCACAGCTACGTCGACCCCACCGGCAAGCCGCACCCGATGGTGCACCGCGACGTGAGCCCGCACAACATCCTCGTGTCGCTCGACGGCGCCATCAAGCTGTCGGACTTCGGCATCGCCAAGGTGGTGGGCGAGGCGGGCCACACCGCCACCGGCACCTTCAAGGGCAAGGTGATGTACGTCTCGCCCGAGGCCATCGCCGGGTTGCCCATCGACGCGCGGCACGACGTGTTCAGCCTCGGGGTCACGCTCTTCGAGCTGCTCACCGGCCAGCTGCCGTTCAAGCGCGAGTCCGACGTGGCCACGCTGCAGGCCATCATCAAGGACCCGCCGCCCGACATCACCCGCATCAACCCCGAGGTCCCCACCGACGTCGCGCAGATCGTCTACCGCGCGATGGAGAAGGACCCCAACCGCCGCACCGGCTCGGCCGGGCGCATGCGCGACGAGATCGAAGCGGTGATGGGCCGCCACGGCTGGGCGGTGTCGGCGAGCACCGTGGCGCGCTTCTGCGAGGACAACCTGGGCTCGCTGCTCCAGGAATACTCGCGCGACCTGCACAGCGGCTCGCAGCCCAGCGCGCCTCCCGGAGCGAGCTTCGCGCCGGCGAGTTCCGCGCCGTCGGCGCCCATGGCCCCGCCGCCTCCGGTGGCGATGTCGCCGGTGCCGCCCGAGCCGCCCGAAGGTGGCACCGACCCGGAGCTCAGTCAGGCCCCCGAATCGGCCACCCTGGCGCTCACCCCGTCGAGCCTCCAGGCGCAGCAGCTCGCCGCGGCGCTCAACGCGGCCAAGCCGGCCGACGCCGCCGGCGCGCTGCCGTCGCGCGAGGCCATCGCCTCGCGGGCCAGCGCGCCTCA
>JAIBBQ010000041.1 GCA_019694595.1 Myxococcaceae bacterium | reverse complement strand
AGGACACCGACACCTGGTACTCCGCCGGAGCCGAGCAGGTCGCCGCCGGCGCGTTGCACCCGTAGCCCCCGCGCAGCGAGCCTTCGCCCCCGATGTACGTGGTGCTGCTGCCACCGCCGCTGCTCGCCGTGCCGCCGCCGCTGCTCGACGCGCCACCGCCGCTGCTCGCCGCGCCGCCGCCGCTGCTCGCCGTGCCGCCACCGCTGCTCGCCGTGCCGCCGCCGCTGCTCGCCGTGCCGCCGCCGCTGCTCGACGCGCCGCCGCCGCCGCCACTCGAGCCTGCGCCGCCGCTACAGCCAGGCGCCGACATCGCCACCGCTGCCACCGCCGCCACCACCAACCCGCGCCATCTCATGGGAAGACCCCGTGCTTGCCGGCCCGGCCGACGGTCCTAGCACGCATCAACCGGGGCCCACTTGCCAACGCCGGCCGCACCCGTTAGGTTATCGAACGTTCGTTCAATTAACCCATGGCCCGCCCGCCCAAGACCGACGCCAAGGACACCCACCGGCTCATCCTGGACGCCGCGCTCGACCTGTTCTCTCAAGGGGGCTACGCGGGGGCGTCGATGCGCCAGCTCGCGAGGGCGGTGGGCGTGCGCGAGAGCGCGCTGTACCACCACTTCGAGAGCAAGGAAGCCATCCTCCGGGCGCTGCTCGACGAGCTGGGGCCCGGGCAGTCGCGCCAGCTCGACGCCATCGACGTGCCGGCGGTGGTGAAGCAGCTCAAGGGCGGCAAGGCCTTCCTCAAGCTCATCGGGCGCACGCTGGTCGAGCTGTGGGCGACCCCGAAGGAACAGAAGATCGCCCGGCTGATGATGGGTGAAGGGCCCCGCCTCGCGGCGCTCGGGGTCATCGACCCGCGCCAGGAAATCAGCCTCGCCCGCTCCCGCATGCAGCGGGTCCTCGGCGAGCTCATCCGCCTCGAGAAGTCGCCCGTCGACGCCGCCGACGCCACCACCGCCTTCATGGGCCCGCTGATCATGCTCCGGGCGCTCCACCTGGTGATGGCTTCCGGCCCCCCCGACCTCGGCGCCTTCCGCCGCGACGTCGACCGGCACGTCGACTTCTTCTGGCGAGCGATGAGTAAAACTTAACGCTCGTTCACATGACCTCCCCCCCTCCCCTGGCACACTGGCCCCGATGACGCTCCTCAAGGTCGCTTCCCGCAACCTCCGCCGCAACCGCCGCCGCACCACCATCACCCTGGTGGCGCTGGTGGTGGGCGTGGTGGTGCTCGTCGGCCTGCGCGGCTTCATCAACGGCCAGCAGCGGGTGCTGGTCGAGAACCTCATCCAGGGCCGGCTGGGGGCGGTGCAGGTGCACCGCGCGGGCTACGTGAAGAACGTCCTCAGCTCGCCGCTCACCCTGGACATGGCCGACGACCCCGGGTTCCGCGCGCGGCTCGCCAGGGTGCCGCACGTCACCGCCGTCGCGCCGCGCATCGAGTTCGGCGCCATGGTGAGCACCCCCGACAAGCGGCCGCCGCCGGACGACGGCTCGCCGCTGCCCGAGGCCGACCAGGGCAAGACGTCGTTCTTCATCGCCACCGCGGTCGACCCCGCGCTGGAGGCGAAGGTGACGCCCCGCCGCACCGAGCTCGTCACCGTGGGCCACATGTTCCCCGACGCCCAGGCCTCGCAGGTGGTGCTCAACGCCGAGTTCGCTTCCGGCCTCGAGGCCCCGCTGCTCGACCCGGCGAGGCCGCTGCCGCCGGTGGAACAGCAGACCGCGCTCCTCGCCGGCGACCGCGACGGCGCGCTCAACGGCGAGAACGTGATGCTCTCGGGCACGCTCCCGTCGTTCTCGCCCGGCGACAAGCGCAACGGGCTGGTGCCGCTGGGCCTCGCGCAGAAGCTCCTGCGCATGGAAGGCCGGGTCACCGAGTACGCGCTCGCGGTGGAGCCGCTGGAGGCCGCGCCCACCGTGCGCGCCGCGCTCCAGGCCGAGCTCGGGCCCGACTACGAGGTCCACACCTGGGACGAGCTGTTCCCCTTCATCAAGTCGCTCACCGGCACCCAGGACTTCGTCTTCTCCATCGTCAGCGGCGTCTTCCTCGCCGTGGTGCTGCTCGGGGTGGTGAACGCCATGCTGATGACGGTGCTCGAGCGCACCCGCGAAATCGGCACCATGCTCGCGGTCGGCATGCGGCGCCGGCAGATCGTCACCCTCTTCATTCTCGAGGGGCTGGTCATCGGCACCATCGGCGCCAGCCTGGGCGTGGTGCTGGGCTCGCTGCTCACGCTGTACTTGAACCACCAGGGCATTCCCCTGCCGTCGCCGGGCGCCACCGTGCCCAGCATCGTGCGCCCCTTCATCACCGCGCGCTTCCTGCTCGCTGCGCTGGTGGGCGCCCCCGTCGGCGCCGCGCTCGCCACCCTCTGGCCCGCCCTGCGCGCGGCCGCCCTTCGCCCCGTGGAGGCCTTGCAGAGCCCATGAGCCGACTCCCTTCTCTCGCGGTACGCAACGTGGGCCGCAACCGGCGGCGCAGCGCCATCACCGGGCTCGCCATCATGGTGGCCGTCATCCTGGTGATGGTGCTCCGCGGCTTCATCGACGGCGCCGGTGCGCTGATGACCGCCGACGTGGTCGAGGGCCGCTCGGGCGCCCTGCAGATTCACCACGTGGGCTTCGTGGACAACATCGAGGCGGTGCCCACCCGCCTCAACATGCCGTACACGCCCGAGGTGCTGGCGAAGATCCGCGCGGTGCCCAACGTCACCGGCGTCTCCGGCCGCCTCAACTTCAACGGCCTCATCTCCAACGGCCGCACCCAGACCATGTTCGTCGGCCGCGCGCTCGACCTGGAGCACGAGAAGGAAGCCTGCCCCCGCACCAACGTCAGCGTGAAGGAAGGCGGCCACCCGCTCGAGCCGAGCGACACCACCGCGGCGCTGGTCGGCTACGAGCTCGGCGACAGCTTCGACTTGAAGCTCGGCCAGACGGTGAGCGTGCAGGTCACCAGCCCCGGAGGCCGCAGCAACGCGCTCGACCTCTCGGTGAAGGGCTACTCGACCTCGAGCTTCCCGTTCGAGAACAAGCGGGTCATCACCGTGCCGCTCGCCACCGCGCAGGCGCTCATCGGCCTCGAAGGCCGCGTCACCGAGTACGGCGTCGGCGTGAAGGACCTGAGCCGCCTCGAGGAGACCCGCCGGGCGCTCCAGGCCACGCTCGGGCCCGACTACGAGGTCCACACGTGGATGGAGCTCAACGCCTTCGTGCGCGACGTCATCAACCGGCAGAACTTCATGATGGGCGCCATCGCCGCGGTGCTCTTCATCATCGCGCTCACCGTCATCGCCAACACCATGATGATGACCGTCTTCGAACGCGTCCGGGAAATCGGCACCCTGCTCGCGGTCGGCGTGCGCCGCGCCCAGGTGCTCGCGCTCTTCATGCTCGAGGCCGCGGTGCTGGGCTCGCTCGCGGCGCTGGCCGGCGCGGTCATCGGGCGCACCGCGCTGGCGCTCATCGCCGCCAAGGGCATTCCCATGGAGCTGCCCGGCACCAGCGGCCATTCCATGCTCGAGCCCACGGTGAGCGTGCGCTTCGTGGTGGGCTCGGTGCTGGTCGCCTGCCTGGGCGCGGTGCTCGCGTCCGCCTGGCCGGCGTGGCGCGCTTCCCGCCAGAACCCCGTCGACGCCCTGCGCAGCGCCTGAACCGAAAGAAAGGTCACCCCATGCGTTCCTCGCTCCTCGCCGCCGTCCTCCTCGCTGCCCCGGTGCTCGCCGCCGAGCCCACGGTGGAGCAGCTGCTCAAGAAGTACGACGACGTGATGGGCCCCGCTTCCTACGAGGCGGAGACCACCATGACCGCCACGCGGGAAGACGGCAGCACCCGCACCTACGTGATGAAGTTCATCAAGCGCGACGCCGACAAGTTCCGGCTGTGGTTCGCCGACCCCGCCGCGGTGAAGGGCCAGGAGATCCTCCGCAACGGCGACAACTCGTGGATCTACCTGCCCAGCCTCAAGCGGGCGACCCGCCTCGCCAACCGCGACAGCTTCCAGGGCGGCGACTTCAACAACGCCGACGTGCTGCGGGTGAACTACCAGGCCGACTACACCGGCACCCTCGTCGAGAGCGACTCGCCCGACGCCTACTGCATGGAGCTCAAGGCCAAGTCCCCCGAGACCGCCTACGACAAGATCCGCCTCTGGATCCGCAAGAAGGACCAGCAGCCGCTCAAGGGCCAGTACTTCGGCACCAGCGGCCAGCTCATCCGCAGCGCGGAGTTCCTCGAGCACAAGGAGCTCGACAAGGGCTACGTGCGCCCCACCCGCATCGTGATGCACAACGAGCTGGTGAAGGCGCGGCAGTCGGAGATGGTGATGAAGAGCCTCAAGCTCAACGTCGACCTCCCCCCGCAGCGCTTCTCGCAGTCGGACCTCGGCAAGTAGCCATGGGCTGGGCGCTCGCCATCTCCCTGGGGACCCTGCTCGCCGCGGGCAGCGAGGAGGCCCTCGACGCCGGCGCTGCGGCTGCGGCCGAGCCGGCCACGGAGCAGACGCAGCCCGCGCCCGAGGCCGCCCCGGTGGAAGCCGTCGCCGCGCCCGACCCGGCGCCGGCAGTGTCCGCCGAGCCCGATGCGCCCCACACCGTCGAGACCACCGGGTACGTGCTCCTGCGCGGCACCTACAACCGCGCGCGCCTGGGGTGGCTGCTGCCCACCGACGACCAGCCGCAGCGCGCCGGGCTGCTCGAGCTCAACGGCCAGGTGAAGGTGAACGTCTCCAGGCACACCTTCGTCTCCAGCGACCTCTCGCTCGTCGGGCAGCTCGCGGGCGACTTCCGCGGACGCGACCTGACCGGCGAGGAAGTCGAGCTCGCCGCGCACGACACCGCCGCCGCGCGGCCCTTCCTGTCCATCAACGAGCTCTACCTGCTCCACGAGGTGCGCCCCGAGCTCAACCTCCTCATCGGCAAGAAGCGCCTCACCTGGGGCAGCGGGTTTGCGTACAACCCCACCGACGTCCTGAACCTCCGCAAGGACCCCACCGACCCCACCGGCCAGCGCAGCGGCGTGTGGCTCGCCCGCGTCGAGGTGCCGCTGGAGTACGTCACCTTCAGCGCCGTCTTCGCCCCCTCGGTGCTCAAGGCCGCCGCCGGTATCCCGTACCAGTTCCTCACCTGGCCCGAGTGGGACCAGCAAGACGGCCAGGCGCACTACCAGGCCATCCTGCGCATGTACGCGCTGCTCTTCGACTCCGACCTCAACGTGATGTTGATGTACGGCAACCGCTTCAACGACGTGTTCGAGAAGAAGTTCCGCGTGGGCGCGTCCTTCAGCCGCTACTTCTTCACCGACTACGAGCTGCACGTGGAAGCGCTCTTCCAGTCGGGCAGCACCCGCGACTTCGCCAACGGTGACTGCCTCAAGGACACCAGCACGGTCCTGGGCTGCGTCATCCAGGGCACGCCCTTCGTGGAGAAGAAGCTGCTGAACGACCCGGCCCTGCGCCCCCGGGTGCTGGTGGGGGCCCGCCGCCAGTTCAGCGACGACTCGCTCCTGTCGCTCGAGTACCTGTACCAGGCCGACGGCTACAGCCGGGAGCAGTTCCAGGACTACGTCTCCGGCCTCGACTTCGCCCAGCAGGCGCTGGCCATGGGCATTCCCCCCGACAAGATTCCCACCCTGGGCTCGGGCACCGGCGCCGCGGTGGCCGACGGCGTGCCGCAGCGCTTCTCCTTCGAGCCCATCGGCAAGCACTACCTCTTCGCCACCTTCCAGAAGCCGCGCATCCACGACGACTTCACCGCCCAGCTGGTGGTCATCACCTCGCTGCAGGACCTGAGCACGGTGTGGACGCCGTCGATCTCCTGGAGCGTCACCGAGTGGCTCACGCTCTCGGCGCTCGGCTTCCTGCCGCTCCCCGGGCCCGAAGGGCTCGCCGCCACCCGGCCCAGCTCGGGCGCCAAGGTGAGCGAGTACTCGGTGCTGCCGATTCGTTACCGCTTCACCTTCGAGGCGCGCGTCTTCTATTGACCGTCAAAGGCGAGAACCCATGACCACCAACATCATCGAGCTCAAGGACGTGCACAAGGCGTACGAGCTGGGGAAGACGACCGTCACCGCGCTGCGCGGGGTCGACCTCACCGTCGGCGCGGGAGAGTTCACCGTGGTCACCGGGCCTTCGGGCTCCGGCAAGACGACGCTCCTCAACATCATCGGCTGCCTCGACCGCGCCTCGAAGGGCACCTACGTGCTCGACGGCGAAGACGTGAGCAGCCGCGACTTCGACGCGCTCGCCGACGTGCGCAACCGGAAGATCGGCTTCATCTTCCAGAGCTTCAACCTCATCCCCGTGCTCGACGTGGCGGAGAACATCGAGTTCCCCTGCGCGGTGCGCAAGAACGCCGAGAAGCCCGCGGTGCTGCGCGCCCGGGTGGAAGCGCTCGCCGAGGCGGTGGGCCTCAAGCCGTACCTGCACCACAAGCCCGACGAGCTGTCGGGCGGTCAGCGGCAGCGCGTCGCCATCGCGCGCGCGCTCATCACCGAGCCCCGCCTGGTGCTCGCCGACGAGCCCACCGCCAACCTGGACTCGCAGACCAGCGAGCAGATCCTCGACCTGATGCTCGCCCTCAACAAGGACAAGGGCGTGACCTTCCTCTTCTCCACCCACGACCCTCGGGTGGTGAAGCACGCCCACCGCGCCCTGCAGATCCGCGACGGGCGCATGGTCGACGGGCCGCTGGACGCCCACTGAGCGCCCCACCCGCGGGCCGGCGCTACTGCTCGAAGCAGTAGAGCCGGAAGGTCGCAGCGCAGAGCTGCGGCAGGAACTCGGTCCACTGCGCGGTGTTGTAGTCGCACTCCCCGGTCATCGCGTTCAGGGTCGAGGTCTGCTGGGTCCACCCGTTGCAGTCGGTGTTGGTCCCGGCGGACACGCCCGCCTTCGAGGTGCCGGTCCACACCGTGCGGTCGCCCGGCACCGGCACTTGCCCGAGCTCGTCGAACGCGATGGACGAGACCGGGTACGGGGGACCCGCGGTGAGGTCGTTCCAGTCCACCGCGATGAGCGCCTTGTCGCTCAGACGCACCCAGGGGCCGCCGTCTCGCTGGAAGCTCGCGCTCGGGCTGCCGCCGTCGACGCTCGAGAGCCAGGCCCGGAAGGTGCCGCCGAACCCCGCGTCGCTGGCGACCGCCTGGCACAGGGCATTGCCGCCGGCCACGTTGCCGAAGGTGGGCGGCACCCGGTTGTGGGTGATGAACGCCAGGCGCGCCCGCACGCACTGCCCGCCGCGGCACACCGAGCGCCGGTCGCTCGCGCAGTCGGAGTTCATCGTGCAGCTCACGGTGCACGCGGGCGCGCTCCCGGTGCAGCGGTACGGCGTACAAGCCGCCGAGTTCGAAGGCTCGAGCGCATCGGCCGGACAGAGTCCGGAGACGCCGCCGCAGACCTCGGCCGGGTCGCACGTTCCGGTGCTCGCCCGGCAGACGATTCCGGCGTCGGCCACCTGGTCGCTCGGACACGACGCGCCGAGCCCGTCGCAGACCTCGGCGAGGTCACACGCCCCGGTGCTCGGGCGACACACGTGCCCCGCCTCGAGGCGAACGTCGCCCGGGCAGCTCGGGCCATTCCCAGGGCAGTACTCGGAGACGTCGCAGCCCTCGTTGGCGGCGCGACACAGGGTGGTCGTCGGGGCGAAGGCGTCGGCCGGGCAGGTGCGGCTGGTGCCGTCACACACCTCGGCGAGGTCACAGGCGCCCGCCGAAGGCCGGCACGCAGAGTTCTGGGTTCGGGGCGCACAGGAACCGTTCGGCTTTCCCGTCAGCGCCGTGGAGCACGCCTCGCAGGCCCCGGTGCAGGTGCTCTCGCAGCACAGCCCCTGCACGCAGTGACCACTGCCGCAGTCCCCGTCCAGCGAGCACGATGCCCCGTTCGTCCCGGCGCCGCCTCCAGCACTCCCTCCGCCGCTGCCAGCCGTTCCGCCGCCACTCGCTGCGCCACCGCCACTCGCTGCGCCACCGCCACTCGCTGCGCCACCTCCACTCGCTGCACCACCGCCACTCGCTGCACCACCGCCACTCGCTGCGCCACCTCCACTCGCTGCACCACCGCCACTCGCTGCCGAGCCACCCGAGCCGCCGCTGGCGCTTCCGCCACCGGTGGCCGAAGTCCCGCCTCCAGCGCCGCTGCCGCCGGAGCCTCCGCCGCCACACCCCACCGCGAGCACTGCCAGCGCTGCCGCCACCACCTGACGAAGACCCATGTGTCGAGAACGTCCTCCCGCGCTGGAATCCCGCGACCGGTCGAATTGGATCTCCCCCCTGCAAACGCCCGATTTCGTTCGAGCGACGAATCGACTGATCCAAAAACGCGGCCCGCGGTATTGATGGGCATGTCCCGACTGCGAATTGCCTTCCTGGCCGTGGTGGTCCTCTCGACGTCGGCGCTGGCCGCGCTCGACAAGAAGCAGCAGGGCCAGCTCAAGCGCGCCAACAACTTCATCGACACCATCCAGAAGACGCTCGACGGCTACACCAGCGACGGTCGCCAGCTGAACGAGCGGACGTCGGGGGAGCTGCAGAAGCGCTACGAGCGCGTCGCCGGAGACCTCGCTGCACTGCCCGCCGACGAGCCGGAGGTGAAGGAGGCGGCCGCGCACCTCGCGGGCCTCAAGGCCAACCTCGACAAGGCAGTGGGTGCGCTCGCCGCGACCACCCAGGCCGCGGCCGACGAGAAGGGGGCCATCATCGCGCTGGTGACAGGCCCCGACGCGGCGCGGGACCTGGCGACGCTCCGTGCCGACGCCGAGCTCTTCTCCGAGTCGAACCTCTACGCCCTCGACTCCTACCTCTGGCGCCGTTGGCCGACGCACAGCGACGTGCAGGCGATGAAGTCCGCGGTGGGCTCGTGGTCCAAGACCCAGGCCGAGTACCAGGCACTCGAGTCCAAGTACCGCGCCGCGGCCGGCTACCGGGGGATGCTCGGAGGAGAAGCCTCGCGCAGCCACACCGACCTGAACCTGGCGCTGCGCGACTGTCAGGACCGGTACCAGCCCTTCGCCGACGCGGTCGCCAACATCGCGGCCCACGCGCCGGAGGAGCTCGAGAAGGAGGCGGCGGCCCTCAAGAGTGCAGCCGACACCGCGGTGGCGAAGAAGGACCACACGGCCTTCACCGCCAACGAAGGCGCCATCGAGGCCATGCGCTACCGCATCGCCAACCTCGCGGCGGTGTACTCGGCGCTGGGCAAGGGTGACGCGGACAAGGTCCTCGCGCGCGCCAAGCAGGTCGAAGACGAGCTCGTCTCCAAGATGGAGGCGCTCGCCGAGGTCATCGTGCAGACCAACACCGACCCGGCTGACCGCTACGCGGGCAACGACCGCGCGGACCTCGAGCGCTTCGTGCGCGCCACCTGGGCCAAGCCGTTCCCCAAGGACCAGGTGCTCGGCGTGCGCTTCACGGAAGGCGCCTTCGCGCGGCGGACCTCGCTCGACTGGGACCAGAGCGCCACCGCCTGGGTGAAGCACGACGCGTCGTCGCTGCCGCTGTGGGTGGTGGTGAAGGACGGGAACGACCGCGCCATCCTCTGGCACGCAACGCTGCGCAGGCTGCACCTCAAGGGCGACCAGCTCGAGCTCGAGTGGGCCACGCGCGGCTCGCGCGGCGCAGCGCCGAACCAGCGGCTGCTGCTCGCGAACGTCAGGAAGTGAGCCGCGGGTCCTCGCGGGCCGCCGGCACCTCCGGCGCCCGCAACCTCAGGCGCGGAGGTTCTGCGCGAGCTTGAGCAGCTCCGCCCGCTCCTCGGACGGCTGCTGCGGCTGCGCATCCGGTGCACCGCGGAACAGGCCGGTGACCGAGTCCAGAACCTGTTCGAGGCTCGCTTGCACCTGGAGCCCGAGGAGCGCCGAGGAGAACGACGGCTGGCCCTGCTCTGCCGGAAGAAAGCTGTCGGTCGTGTCGTGTCCGACGGCCCTGGCCTCGGTCGACGCCACGGGTGCCGGGGGCGCCGCAGTCGGCCGGGCAGGCGTCTCGACCTTGGTGGGCGTCACGGTGACCGGGCGGCTGGCGATGTCGTAGGGCTTCATGTGTTCCCCTGAGCTGGTGGGCTGCCTCTGCGGCAGCGCTGAGGAGGACTGAGCAGGATCCGGGCCTGCCGAAACGACGACACGGCGCCGCAGATTCCAAGGAGTTGAGAGAGGCACTTCGAAGCACGTGGATGATCACCGTCGAGCACACCTGTCCGGTTCGGGAGGACAGGTCGCCACCCGTCAACCTCACGCCTCCGGAGGATTCCGAACCAGCAGGTCCCCTCCGCCGCCTCCCCCGAGGGCAAAGTACTGAGGCACCCGGTCGACCCACGCACCCGGTCGACCCACGCACCCGGTCGACCCACGCACCCGGTCGACCCACGCACCCGGTCGACCCACGCACCCGGTCGACCCACGCACCCGGTCGACCCACGCACCCGGTCGACCCACGCACCCCGTCGCCCCACGCACCGGGTCGACCCACGCACCGGGTCGACCCACGCACCGGGTCGACCCACGCACCCGGTCGACCCACGCACCCGGTCGACCCAGGCACCCGGTACTCACCGATTTGAGGCGAGGCCTGGCGCCCGGGCGCAGAACGGCCTCTCGAAAATCGAGAAGCGCGCGGCCTGACGCAGGTGTTTCTCGGGGGCTACGAGAGCGCGACCAGCTGCTTCTTCGGCTCGTCGAAGCCATCTTCCTTCCCGAACGCACGCAAGAGCGCGGCGAGCGGGTTGCTCGAAGGGTGGGCGCCAGGCAGCTCCTCCGTCTTGGTGAGCTGCAGCGCGCCGGACTGGGGGTCGACATCGAAGGTCTGACGCTCGTCACCCGACTGCCGGGTGACCTCCGTCTTGTTCATCGACTCCATCATCCGCGCGATGCGCGCCTCGATGGGATCGTAGCCTCCGACTCGATGTGCCATGATCCGTTATCCGACATCGGCGCCAGAAGGTTCCGCCGCTGCCTGTAAGAAAGACTCTTTCGTGAGCGACGGACAGCCACAGGCGGCCGACCGCCGCGCGCTCCTCGAAGGAGCCTTGATTTCACTGCTGTTCCTGGCGCTCATCTGGGGCCTCGCCCTCCTCGGAGGGGGCGCCCAGACGCGCGTCGAGACCCCGGTGCGCTCCTCGGTGCTGCTCGGCAGCCTGATGCTGGGCCTCGTCGCCCTGCGCGTCTACGGCCCGAACTGGCGCGTGCGGCTGGGGGTGCGTCGACCGTCGCTCGAAGACGTCTTCTTCGGAGGCCTCGGCGTCGCGGCCATCTATGCCGCCAACGCCGCCCTCGTGGGCGTGCGCATCGCAGCCAGCGGAGGCGTCACCCAGCTCACCAGCGAAGCGCAGGAGAAGGCGAAGTGGGCCTCCACCTTCGCCGACGTTCCGCTGTGGGTCGTGCTCCCGCTCTCGCTCTTCGTCGCCGTCTGGGAAGAGACCGTCTTCCGCGGCTTCCTGCTCGGCCGCTTCAAGGCCGGCCTCGGCGCCCACCCGCGCGGCCCCGCCATCGCAGTGACCGTCACCGCGCTCGTCTTCGGACTCGCCCACGGCTACCAGGGAGGCTGGGGCATGGCGCAGACCGCGCTGGTCGGCGCCGCGCTCGGAGCCCTCACCCTCTGGCGGGGCTCCATCTGGCCCGCCGTCGTTGCCCACTTCAGCATCGACGCCATCGGACTCTTCGCGCTGCACTTCCTCAAGCCGATGCTCGAGAAGCTGCTGCACGGCGCCGCGCCCGGAGGGTGAGGCCTCAGCCCTTGGCCTCCCGCCAGCCGTCGAGCGCCATGCCGATGCCGAGCAGCGTCATCCCCGCCGTCGCCAGCACCCAGTGAATCGAGAGCACCCCGGTGAGCGCCGGGCCGATGCGCACCTCCTCGTAGCGCAGCAGGCTCCCGCCGACGAAGGCCAGCAGCCCGAGCCCCGGGCGCTTTCCATGTAGGAAGGTGCCCAGACCGATGGTGAAGAAGTTCAGCACGGCGACCGCGGTGGGGTTCTTGAGCATCGTTCGACTCCGGTGAGGTGAAGGGTTCATGCGCTTAGACGCGCGAGCCCTCGCTCGACGCCGGAGCCCGCCAACCCATTGACCCCACGGCAGTTCTCGACGACGGTGCCCCCGATGGACCGGGCGACCTTCGAGTCTCAGCTCCCCGAACACCTGCCGGCGCTGCGCGCCCTCGCACGCCGCCTGCTCGGCCACGCCGACGACGCGCACGACGTGGTGCAGGACGCACTGGTCAAGGCGAGCGCCAGCGTGGCGGACTTCCGGGGCGACAGCTCCCTCAAGACCTGGCTCTTCGCCATCACCACCAGGACGGCGCTCGACCACCTGCGCGCCTCGAAGCCCTGGCGCAACCAGGTGCTCATCGACGCGTGCGACGAGCGCGGGCGCAGCTCCGTGGAAGCCAAGTTCGGCGACCCTTCGGTGCACTTCGACGTCGGCCAGCACATCGCCTTCTGCTTCACCTGCGTCGGCCGCGCGCTCGAGCCGCGCGCCCACGCCGCGCTGCTGCTCAAGGAAGTCTTCGGCCTCGAGAATGCCGAGGCCGCCCGCGTGCTCGAGCTCACCGAGCCCGCGTTCCGCCACGCGCTCTCGGCGGCCCGCGCCGCGATGAGCGCCGAGTTCGACGGGCTGTGCGCCCTGGTGAACAAGCAGGGCCCTTGCTACCAGTGCCGGGCCCTGCGCGAGCTCGCTCCCGACGGGCGCAAGGGCCCCGCGCTGCCAGCCACCCCGCTCCCGTTCGACGAGCGGCTCTCGCTCCTGCGCCGCGCGCACGCGGACGCAGGGGCGGACCAGCGTCTCACCGACTTCTTCTTCAGCTACGTGCGGCAGCAGCAGCCGGCGCCGTAGCGGGGGCGAAGGCCCGCCGGAGCACCGCGTCCACCGACACCTTGCCCGCGCCGAAGGCCACCAGCGCCACGAACATCACCAGGTAGTGGGTCTCCTCGAGCGTCAGGAAGCCCTGCAGCCCTTCCACCTCGGCCCACTTCGCGGTGGCGATGGCCACCACCATGGTGCTGCTCAGGAGCGCCGCGAAGGGGCGCGTCGCCAGGCCCACCACCAGCGCCAGCCCGCCGACGAACTCCAGGCCGGCGATGAAGGGCGCCTGCAGCTCCGGCGCGGGAATGCCCAGCGAGCGGAAGAAGTCGGTGACGCCGTCGAGGTTGTGCAGCTTCCCCCAGCCCGTGCCGACGAAGACGATGCCCACCGCGAGGCGCAGCAGCAGCGGCGCGGCCGTCTCCACGCGGGCGATGGTGTCGAAGATGCGGGTCAGCAGCGAGACGATGGTCTTCATGGGCCTTGGGCTCGCGGAAGAGAGGGTGGGAAAGGCAGGAACAGTCAGGTGCGCGTTCATGGCCGACTCTACGCGTGGGCCAGGCCCCCGGTTACACGGCTTGCCCCACCCCGGGCCGCCCCGTAAGTGGCCTCCATGACGCGGGAACAGGAGCTCGGGCTGCTCTCGGCCCTCCTCGACACGGTGATGGTGCTCGCCCCCCGCGGCTGGACGCAGGTGCGGCTGCTGGTGCGTGGCGACCACCACCAGCTCGCGCTCGAGAGCCTGGAGTCCAAGGGCGCCGGCGCCAAGGACGCGCCCCCACCTCCGCGTCTGGGCATCGAGCTGCGCGAGGAAGCGGCGCGCCTGTCGGAAGGCCTGGGCGCGCTCGCCGACCTCGTCCACGCCCACGGCAAGCACTGGCACGGCGGAGCGCTCGAGCTCTCGCGCGCCGAAGGGCACGTGGAGTTCAAGGCGCTCGACGAGCAAGGCGCGGTCACCTTCCTCGACCGCATGAGCGCCGACGAGGTCGCGCTCCAGGTGATGACCGAGGAGCTCTTCGATGCCCTCGGCGGCACCGAGCGCGCCTTCCAGTCGCTCCAGCACGGCCTGGAAGCCGCGCTCGGCCGCATCCGCAGTCTCACGGTGCGCGGCGAGCAGCTCGAGGTGGCCTGTGCCTCGGGCACCTTCACGCTGCCGGTGGTCGAGCTCGGCCGCTACGCACTCGACGACTTCACCTGGCGCTGGTCCTTCGAGCGCTCACCCAGGGTGCGCGCGCTCGCCGCACCCGAGGCCCGCCCGCGCGGCCTGTCCGCCCTCTGGCGCGGCCAGCTGTGGTGCGACCTGGGCTTCGCGTGGACCTTGTGCACCCACGTCGTCGTCTCGCTGGGAGCGAGAGGCATCCTGCGCGTGGACGAGGGCCGCGAGGCGGTGCTCCTCGCGGTGAGCGCACTGCCCGCGCTCGACTGACGCGCTAGTCCGGGAACTTGAGCCGGCGGAACAGGAGCCACAGCACGAGGATGAGCACCCCCGTGGCGACCAGCCCGCCGATCTCCTTGGCCGACCACCCTCCGGTGACCTCGCTGGCCTCGTCCAGGGCCAGCACACCGCGCAGGGCGAGAGGCGCCATCACCGCGCCTCAGTAGTTCTCGTGCGCCAGCGACTCGGGGAGGCGGGGGTCGTTGATGCCCACCACCTTGTTCTTGGTCAGGAAGTAACCGAACACCGCGAGGAAGGCGCCCGCCATGCCCACCAGCGCCGCCACGTCGGTCCACCCCACCGAGAGCACCGCCTCGTGCGCCCCCTCACCGTGGGTGCCGTAGTTCGGCAGCACCAGCCAGTAGAGGTCCACGCAGTGCATCACCAGCGTCCACACCGCGCCGCAGGCCAGCGCCACGCGGTTGCGCTTCACGTGCCGGGACAGGAAGAAGAAGAAGGGCACGAAGAAGTGCAGCACCGGCAGCGCGTACGAGACGTAGTGCCAGCCGCCCGTGTTGCGCACCATGTAGAAGACGGTCTCTTCCGGCAGGTTCGCGTACCAGATGAGCATGAACTGGCTGAACGCGATGTACGCCCAGAAGACGGTGTAGCCGTAGAGGAACTTCCCCATGTCGTGGAAGTGCTCGGTGGTGATGGCCGTCTTCATCACGCCAGCGCGCTGCAGCCCCATCGAGGCCAGCACCATGAATGCGTAGAAGGCGAGGATCGACGCCGCGAAGTAGTAGACGCCGAACATCGTCGAGTACCAGTGCGGCTGCAGCGACATCAGCCAGTCGATCGCCTGGAAGCTCTGGCTCAGCGCGTAGAGGATGATGCCCGGCGCCGACAGCCGCCACAGCCGGTGGGTCAGCCCCTTGAGCTCGCCTTCGCTCGCGGTGTCCTGCTTCACCGACGTGCGGTACAGCGTCCACGACAGGAAGCTCCAGATGACGAAGTAGAGCGCCGCGCGGCCGAAGAAGAAGCCGTTGGACAGGAACCAGCGCTTGCGGTCGAGCACCGCGTCCGCCTCGTGCGTCCACGGATAGAGGTCGTGGAAGCCGATGGTGCCGATGGGCACCCACAGCAGCACGAACACCGGCAGCGTCACCGCCACCGTCTCCGCGATGCGCTTGATGACCGTCGACCACGACGCGCGCACGGTGTGGTCGATGAGCACCCAGCCCAGCGCGCCCAGGGCGACGGCCAGCACCGCCTCGAACGCGAAGAGGTAGCTGAACATCGCGCGCGCGCGGCCTTCACCGAACGACGCGGCCAGCGTGGCGCCCAGGCCGATGACCGCGGCGCCGCCGCCCAGCATCGGCAGCTTGGCCCACAGGCTGCCCGCGGGAATCGTGATGTCCTTCGGCTTCTCGATGGCGTGGCTCACGCTGGCCTCACTTCAGCTCTTGGAGGAAGAGGACGATGCTCTCGATTTCCAGGTCGGACAGGTTCTGCGGCGGCATCGCCGGCGGGAACCCCGTCACCACCTTGGCCATCGGCTGCTTGATGGACTCGGTCACGTACGCGGCGTCGACCACCACGTCGCCCGCGCTGGTCGATTCCGTCTTGCCCCACAGGCCCTTGAACGAGGGGCCGACGATGCGGGTGCCGTCGAGCGAGTGGCAGGCGTTGCAGCCCTTGAGCTTGTAGAAGCCGCGGCCGTTGACGGCGGAAGCCTTCGAGGTGTCGATGACCGGCGCCGGGCCACCCTTGGTCTCGTAGTCGACCTGCTGAATGTCGCGGCGGATGTGGGCCACGATGGCCCAGCGGTCGTTCACCGGAATCTGCGACGCGTAGCTCGCCATGTTCCCGTTGTTCACGCCCAGGGTCATCGCCTGGAAGATCTTCCCCGCCGGCATCTCCTTGAGGCGGTCGTCCTTGAAGCTCGGCGGCGGCACCTCGAGGCCCTTCTGTGCCACCAGGCCCTTTCCTTCGCCGGTCACGCCGTGACACGGCGAGCAGTAGATCTGGAAGCGGATCTTGCCGCGGTCGGCGAGCGACTCGGGAATCTGCGGCTGCTTCTCGCTGCCCTTGAGCGCCGCCGGGAACTCGGTGCTCGGCTGGCCCTTGTCGTCGATGCCCTTGTTCAGGTGGTCGTCGTCGTCGAGCTGGCCGATGGCGACCGTGCCTTCGACCGGCGCGCGCATCACGCGGCCGTCGGCGAAGAGCCCCGACGTGTCGCGCCGGTACGACTTGCCCTTCTCCATCGTGTCCATGTTGTGAATCAGGTGGACCGGCGGCTTCTCCGACTCGCCACCGCGGCACCCGAACAGCCCCGAGGACAGCAGGGCCACACCCAACGCCAGTCGTCGCATCACGGCTCCAGCTCCTCGACCATCGTGGCGCCCGAGCTCTTGAGCAAGGCGGTGGTCTTCTCGAGGTCGAACTTGGGGTCCGTGGCCTCGATCATGATGAAGAACTTGTCGTCGGTGACCCGCTCGAACGCCTTCGACGCGAACGCGGGGTGATACGGCTGCGGCAGGCCGTTCATGATCCAGTTGGCCAAGAACGCCGTCACGCAGCTCGACAGCACCGTGATCTCGTACCAGATGGGCACGAAGGCCGGCAGCGAGAACAGGGGCTTGCCGCCCACCACGAACGGGTACGCGTTGCCCATCGCCCAGGTCTGGAAGAAGAGCATCAGGCTCGAGCCGAGCACGCCGACGATGAGCACCGCCCACGGCAGCTTCGACGGCTTGACGCCCATCGCCTTCTCGAGCCCGTGCACCGGGAACGGCGCGCAGGAGTCCCACTGCTGGTAGCCCTCGTCGCGAACCTTCTCGCAGGCGTGGAAGACCGCGGCAGGCGTCTCGTACTGGGCCAGCACGCCCCACAACGACTTGGCGGTCATCTCAGTGCACCTCCGCCGCCGCGGCGTGCGCCGCGTGGCCGTGGCCGTGGTCCCCGTAGCCTTCCCAGTGCGGGTTGGCTTCCGGCATCACGCCCTTCACTTCCGACATCGCGATGACCGGGAAGAAGCGGACGAAGAGCAGGAACAGGGTGAAGAAGAGGCCGAAGGTGCCCAGGAGGAAGAACACCTCGGTCACCGGCACGAAGTAGTCCCAGCTCGAGACCAGGAAGTCGCGGTGGAGCGACGTCACGGTGATGACGAAGCGCTCGAACCACATGCCGATGTTCACGAAGATGCTCAAGACGAAGCTCCAGCCCACGCTGGTGCGGATCTTCTTGAACCAGAAGAGCTGCGGGGTGACCACGTTGCAGCTCAGCATGATCCAGTACGCCCACCAGTACGGACCGAACGAGCGGTTGATGAAGGTGAAGCCTTCGTACTCGTTGCCCGAGTAGGCAGCGACGAAGAACTCCATGCCGTACGCGTAGCCGACCAGCGTGCCGGTGAGGAGGATCACCTTGTTGATGTTCTCCAGGTGCCGCACCGTCACCAGGTCCTTGAGGCCCAGGAAGTGGCGCGCCGGGAGCATCAGCGTGTTCACCATCGCGAAGCCCGAGAAGATGGCGCCCGCCACGAAGTACGGCGGGAAGATGGTGGTGTGCCAGCCGGGCAGCTGGGACACCGCGAAGTCGAAGGAGACGATGGTGTGCACCGAGAGCACCAGCGGCGCCGAGAAGGCCGCGAGGATCTGGTACGCCTTCTCGTAGGTCACCCAGTGGCGCATCGACCCGCGCCAGCCGAGCGCGAGGAAGCCGTAGATGCGCTGGCGCCACTTGTTGGTCGCCCGGTCGCGCAGGGTGGCGAAGTCGGGCACCAGGCCGGTGAACCAGAACAGCAGCGAGACCGCGAAGTAGGTGTTCACCGCGAACACGTCCCACTCCAGCGGGCTGCGGAAGTTCGGCCACAGCCCCATCTGGTTGGGCAGCGGGAACAGGTAGTAGTCCATCCAGATGCGGCCGGTGTGCAAGGCCACGCACATCGACGCGCAGATGACCGCGAAGATGGTCATCGCCTCCGCGTACCGGTTGATGCTGGTGCGCCACTTCTGACGGAACAGGTAGAGGATCGCCGAGATCAGCGTGCCGGCGTGGCCGATGCCCACCCAGAACACGAAGTTCACGATGTCCCACGCCCAGCCGACCGGGTTGTTGTTGCCCCAGATGCCGGGGCCTTCCCAGAACAGGTAGCCGACGTAGCCGAAGAACATGGTGGCCACGGCGCCGGCGAGGCTCAAGCCCGCGAGGAACGACTTCGGGGTCTTCTTGACCTCGACCTCGTTGAACTTGCACACCATCTCGGTGACGGCGTGAAAGTCGTGGCCGCCACGCACCAGCGGCTCACGCCCGGCGATGGGGTCTTCCAGCACCACGTCGCCGCGGGTGTTGATGTCGTTCGGCAGGGTCTGCGCGGTTGCGGTGGCCATCAGGAGAGCTCCTCGTTCTCGTTGCGGACTCGGGCCAGGTACGAGGTGCGCGGCCGCACGTTGAGCTCCTGCAGGAGCTCGTAGTTGCGCTCCGACTGCTTGAGCGCGTGCACCTTCGACGCCTCGTCGTTGATGTTGCCGAAGGTGATGGCCTGGGTCGGGCACGCCTGAGCGCACGCCGGGGTGATGGCCCCGTCGGGCAGCTTCTTGCGGTCTTCCCCGCGGCGCTTGGCGGAGATCTTCGCTTCCTCGATGCGCTGGGTGCAGTACGTGCACTTCTCCATCACGCCGCGGTAGCGCACCGAGACGTCGGGGTTGCGCTGCAGCTTGAGCGTCTTCATCCGCTCCTGCCAGTACGGCTCCACGTAGACGTTCGCGCTGTGCGTGAAGTCCAGGTAGTTGAAGCGGCGCACCTTGAACGGGCAGTTGTTGGCGCAGTACCGGGTGCCGATGCACCGGTTGTACGCCATGGAGTTGATGCCTTCCTCGTCGTGCGTGGTGGCGCCGACCGGGCACACCGGCTCGCAGGGCGCGTTCTCGCAGTGCTGGCAGGCGACCGGCTGGTGCACCGCGGTCGGGGTGTCGACGTCGCCGGTGAAGTAGCGGTCGACGCGGATCCAGTGCATCTCGCGGCCGAGCAGCACCTGCTCGCGGCCCACCACCGGAATGTTGTTCTCGGCGACGCAGGCCACCGCGCAGATGTTGCAGCCGATGCAGGAAGACAGGTCGATGACCATGCCCCACTGCTGGCCTTCGTAGACCACGTCGTCGACCGGCTGCTTGAGCTGCGTGGGCCGGCTCTTGGGCGTGCCGAGCTGCACCAGCTCCTCGGGCGAGTTGCCCTTCTCGGCGAAGTGCGGGTCCTTGGCGAACTCCGCCGCGGTCGCGGTGCGGAACAGCGGCCGGGCCCCGAGGCCGAGCGCGCGCTCCTTGGCGTCCTTCGGCTGCGCGGTCATCTGCGCGAAGGTGAGTTCCTTGAACGGGTTCCCCGGCACGCTGAAGTGGTCCTGCGTCGAGCAGAGCACCACCGTGCCGCCCGTCTTCGCCACCTTGACGCCCGACACCACGTTGAGGCCGTTGTCGAGCAGCGGGGCCACGTTGACGCCCACGCCCTTCGCCACCTCGCCCATGGTGCGGCCGTAGCCGAGGTTCATCACCAGGGTGGTGGGCGAGAGCCCGGGGAGCACGAAGACCGGCGCGGTGATGCTGCGCCCGCCCGCGGTCAGCGTCACCAGGTCGGCGGTGTAGCCGTTGCGGCGCACCTGGCTGTCGATGCCCAGCGCCTTCGCGGTGCCCGGCGCCATCAGCACCGCGTTGTCCCACACCAGCTTCGACATGGTGTCGGGGAGCTCCATGATCCACGACACGTTGGTGAGCCGGCCGTCCTTCGCGTGGCCGTGCATCGCCACCAGCTCGAGGCTGTCGGCGGTGGGCGTCACCGTCTTCTCCGCCGCGATGGCCGAGAGCACGTCCGCGGTCTTCGCCTGCGCCGCGGCAGGCGTGCGGGCGCTGCCCGCCACCACGCCGTCGTGCAGCGCGCGCCGCCAGGCCTTCTCGCCGTTCAGGCTCTGGCCCGCGCCGCGCCAGGTGAGCTCGAGCTGCTTGCGGTCCGACAGCTCGGTCTCGCCGGCGAGCTGCGCCAGGAGGCTCGCGAGCGGCCGCGCCCCGAAGATGGGGAGAATGAGCGGCTGCACCAGGCTCGCGGTGCCGTCCCACGCGCGGGCGTCGCCCCACGATTCCAGGAAGTGCGCCAGCGGCGCGTGCCAGGTCGCGGCCTTGCCGGTCTCTTCCGGCAGCACGCCGAAGTGGAACGAGGCCTTCGCCTTGGCGAGCGCCTCGCCGAAGCCCAGGGCCCCCGGCGCGGTGAAGACCGGGTTCACGTCGACCATCACCAGCGTGTCGACCGCGTTGTCGTTGAGCGCCTTGGTGAGCGCCGCGAGCTGCTCGTGCATCGAGGTGCGCGGCGTCGCGTCGCCGACGCTGACCGACATCGCGGAGCCGAGCACCTGGTTGAGCGCGTAGGCCAGCGCGTGCACCGCCGGCGGCTGCCGCTCGCCGACGAGGATGACGCCCGCACCCTTGTGGGCCGCGAGGTCCTTGGCGAGCGCGGCGATGAAGCCGCCCGCCGCCTCGGGGAGCGCGGCGCCTTCCGCCACGTCGCCCACGCCCACGCCCGCGGCCTGCAGCGCCCGGGCGAGCGCGCGCAGCACGTCGGCGCCCTGCGACGACGCCACCCGCAGGCGGTGGTCGGCGTTGGAACCGGTGGCGGTGAACGCGGCTTCCACCGCGTACAGCCGCTTCATCGACTCGCCGTCTTCCGCGGTGTGCACCGCGCGCGACTTGCCGAACTGCCGCGCGAGCTTGAGGTGGTCGGGGCCGGAGACGAGGAAGTCGGAGTCGAGCGAGAAGATGACCTTGGTCTGCTCGAGGTCGAAGTGCACCCGCGCGCCGGGGCCGAACGCGAGCTGCGCGCCCAGGTTCGACTGGTCGGGCGCGAGCGGGTCGAACCGGTAGACCTTCGCTTCGCTCGCCTTGGCGAGGAGCGCCTTGAGCAGCCGCTCGCCGGTGGGGCCCAGGTCGTCCTCGGCGAGGACCGCGAGGCCCTTGCCGTTGGCGGTGCGGCCGAGCGCTTCCTTGAGCGCGGCGTCGAAGTCGGCCCAGGTGCTCGGGGCGCCCGCCTTGAGGGGCGTGCGCGCGCGCTCGGGGTCGTACAGCCGCAGCACTTCGGCCTGCGCCCACACGTCGGAGGCGCCGAGCGACGACGGGTGGTTCGGGTTGCCTTCGATCTTCGTCGGGCGACCCTGGTTCGCTTCCACCGTGAGGCCGAGCGCGCCCTCGGACCGCTGCATCGCGGTCGCGTAGTACATGCGCACGCCGGGAATCACCTGCTCGGGCATGCGCACGAACGGGAGAATCTCTTCCACCGGGCGGCGCACCGGCAGCTTGTCGCAGGCCGAGAGGCTCAGGGCCGCGCCCGCGAGCTTCATCGCGTCGCGGCGGCTCCAGCCCGCCGACGGCGCGGCGCCGTTGGGGAACTCGACGTCGAGGGTGTCCTTCACCTCGGCGGCGCCGTCCTTGTGCTCCAGCGAGCGCCAGTGCTCGGGCGGAGCGTCCATCTGCTCGCGGTACGGGGCGTACGGGTCCTTCTTCATTGGCCAGGTCCTTTGGAGCGCAGTCGTTTGGGCTTAGCGGTGGCAGCCGGAGCAGCCGGCCGTCGCGTGGGTCTCCATCGTGCCGTCGGCACGGGCGACCGCTGCGCGTGGCAGCGCCCCGGGAGGATTCAGCGTGGTGGCGATGTGCGCGGCCTTCTCGTTCCACTGGAGGTCGCCCTTCCAGCCCATGGCGGTCAGCTGCTCCACCGGCCGCAGGTTGGGCGCGGGGTCGCTGTGGCAGTCGATGCACCAGGCCATCGACAGCGGCTGGTCCTGCTTCACCTCTTCCATGGTGTCGATGCGGCCGTGGCAGGTCTCGCAGCCGATGGCGGCGCGGTTCTCGCCCACGCCGACGCCCATGTGCGCCGAGTGGTTGAAGTACGCGAAGTCGGGCGTCTTGTGGATGCGCACCCAGGCGACCGACGTCTCGCCCTTGCCGTCCTGCCAGCTGTCACGCACCGCCTGCAGCTTGGGCGAGTCCTTCTTCACCTGGCGGTGGCAGTTCATGCACACCTGCGTCGGCGGCACGCCGGCGTGCGGGCCGCGCTCGACGTACGCGTGGCAGTAGCGGCAGTCGAGCTTCAGGTCGCCGGCGTGCAGCTTGTGGCTGTACGGCACCGGCTGCTTCGGCTTGTAGCCGACGTCGGTGTTCCAGGGCGACGCCCACCAGTAGAGCGCGAAGATGGCGAAACCGCCGCCGGCCAGCGTGCCCAGAAGGCCGAGACCCGGTGTCTTGTTCCACCACTTGGGGAAGATTTGAGCCATGTCGGTGAGACCTCGCGGAACGAGGGCGTGTACTGGCACCGCCCTCGATGCTCAAGCAAAGAAACGACAGTGAAATCGGGTGGGTGTGGGAAGGGGTTCTTCGATCCATTCGAGGGACTTGCCCCTCGCTCTTCAGAGGTCGTGCCGGGCGAGCAACCGCGCGGCGTTGATGGCGTTTCCACGGCCGGCGGCGTCGTCGCGCCAGAAGCCGCGGATCTGCCCCTTGGGGTCCACCACCACGTAGGCGGGCAGGCCCGACAGCTCGTCCACCGTGGTGCCGGCGTCGGTGCCGGCGAAGGCGGCCCAGGCGTCGCGCACGTGGGCGAACAGGGGCGTGAGTGCCTCCGGCGTGCCGGTCACCAGGTGCCAGCGGGGGCCTTCGCGGCCCCACAGCTCGGCTTCGGCCCCGGGCGCCGCCACGGTGAGCAGGTGCACCCGGTCGCCCAGGTCGTCGGTGTGCTCCAGCGCGCGCCCCAGCGCCGCGGTGCGGTCGCGGCAGGTCGCCTGGCAGGGGCTGGGCGCGAAGGTGGCGAGCAGCACGTGACCTTCGAGCGCCTCGCTCTTCACCTCGGTGCCGCCGTCGAGGCTCGTGAGCACCCACGGCCCCAGCGGCCCGAGCGGCTTCGGCGCCGAGAGGAACCGCTTCTGCATGAGGGGCAGCGCGGTGAGGAAGACGAGGCCGAAGACGAAGGCGAGGACGAACGGGTTCTTGAGCGTCTTCAACCGCCGCTCCGCCCCTTGTGGGGCTCGAGCTCCAGCGCGTGGGCGCGGGCGCGGCGGTACAGCCAGAAGGCCACGCCCCCCATCATGCCCAGCGGCAGGAGCGACAGCACCGCGGTCATCGCGATGTACGCCCACTCGGTGTCCGCCTGGCCCACGCCGCACACCGGGCAGGCGAGCGCAGGCAGCGCGACGAGCGCGAACGCGAGCGACAGGAGCCTCGCCGTGCGCGCGCTCAGAAGTACACCCGCGCGTAGATGACGGGCCAGAGCACCACCACGAAGTACCAGAAGGTCTGCGCGCCGAAGAACAGCCCGCCCTTCAGGGTGCCGCGGAACAGCTGCACCAGCGCCAGACCGAGGAACACCAGCGCCGCCACGGCGTGCAGCGCGTGGGTGCCGACGATGAGGTAGAAGAACGCGCCCAGCCGGCTCGAGCCCATGGTGAGGCCCTGCGAGAGCAGCGCCGCCCACTCGCGGCCCTGGAGCGCGACGAAGGCGAGGCCCAGGGCCCAGGCCGCCAGCACCACGAACTTCGCCTGCGCGTGCTGCTTCGCCCACAGGCGCTGGCCCACCAGCAGCAGCACGCCCGAGAGCATCAGCGCCGCGGTGTTGAGCGCGGTGGACGCGGCCGGGAGCATCGGCTGACCGGGCACCGGCCAGGTGCCGGGCAGCGCGCCCGCCTTGCTGATGGTGAAGGCGCTGATCATGCCCACGAAGAACATGGTCTCGGAGACCACGAAGATGAGCGTGCCCAGCACCGCCGACGGGACCACCGGCCGGCGGACGGCCTCGCGCTGCGCCTGGAGCGTGGCCGCGGTGCTCACGTCAGTGCTCGGCGGGAGCGGCGTGCGGCGCGGCCTCGCCGCCTTCGGCGTGGTGGCCTTCACCGGCGGCGGCCGCGGCCTCGCCGCGCTCCACCGCCTTCTTGGCGGCCACGTTTTCCCAGCGCGCGCCGTCGTGCTTCATCACGTCGGGCGAGACGGCGCCCACCATCAGGCCCATGAGCACGATCATCGTCACCAGCAGGTAGGTGACGAACTTCCGCTCCAGGTTGATGTGCATGAAGTACTTGGCCACGATGTACGCCTTCACCAGCGCGATGCCGAACGCGGTGATGAGCGTCACCACGCGGATGCCGAGGAAGGGACCGGCGACCGAGACCACGAGCAGCCCGAGCAAGATGGCCCAGATCTTCACGTAGCTCGGCCCGTGGTGGTGCCCCGCGGGGGCGGCGCCAGGAGCAGGAGCAGCGGCGTGTGCAGTGTCAGCCATGGTTGGTCACTTGGCGATGTAGAGCAGCGGGAAGAGGAAGATCCACACGATGTCCACGAAGTGCCAGTAGATGCCGATGTTCTCGACCCGCTGGAGCTCCTTGTTCTTCATCACGTCGGGCATGATGATCAGCATGATCACCATGCCGGCGATGACGTGGAGCCCGTGCAGGCCGGCGGCCGTGTAATAGAACGACCAGAAGGTGTTGGAAGTCAGGGTGAAGCCTTCGTGGATCTCGTGGCTCCACTCGAAGCTCTTCACGATGAGGAACACCAGGCCGCCCAGCACGGTGAACATCAGGAACCGGGCCGCCTTCTTGCCGTCCTTCGCTTCCGCCGCCTGGTGCGCGAGCACCGCGCAGAGCGACGAGGTGAGCAGCACGAAGGTGTTGAAGGCGCCGGCCCAGGTGTTGGTGTGAATCGACTGGTGCGACCACTCGGGGTGACCCAGGCGGTGCATCAGGTAGGAGCCGAGCACGCCGCCGAAGATGACGATTTCGGAGGCGATGACCCACCACACGGCGAGCCGGCCGGTGGGAATGCCCGTGGCGCTGCGGGTGGTCGCGATGGGACGTTGCACGGGCCTTACGCTCCTTCCACGTTCTGCGGCCAGTAGTCTTCGGCCCGGTCAGGGTGCCCGTACTCGTACGGCCCGCGGTACACGTTCGGCAGCCCTTCGGGGAAGTTGCCGTGCGGCGGGGGCGAGGGCGCGACCCATTCCAGGGTGTTCGCGTTCCACGGGTTCTTGCTCGCCTTGGGGCCCTTCTTCAGCGAGACGAAGAAGTTCACCAGGAACACCACCTGGAACGCGAGCAGCGTGAGCAGCGAGATGGTCGCCAGGATGCGCAGGTCCTGCATGCCCGCCTTCATCAGGTCGGGGAAGTGCCGGTAGTCGTAGATGCGCCGGTGGTCGCCGCGCGTGCCGAGCACGAACAGCGGAATGAAGATGAAGTTGAACGGAATGATGGTGCCCCAGAAGTGCACCTTGCCGAACGTCTCGTTCATCATTCGCCCGAACATCTTGGGGAACCAGTAGGTGATGGCGGCGAACACCGCGATGAAGGCGATGGGGAAGAACGTGTAGTGGAAGTGCGCGATGACGAAGTACGTGTCGTGGAAGTAGATGTCCGCGCCGGCCGCGCCCAGGAAGATGCCGGTGACGCCGCCGATCAAGAACTCGCCGATGAAGGCCAGCGCCCACAGCATCGGCGTGGTCAGGCGAATCGAGCCGCCGTAGAGCGTGCCGATGTAGACGAAGACCATCTCCGCGACCGGAATGGAGATGAGCAGCGTGGTCACCGAGAACACGTTCGCCATGCGCGGGTCGATGCCGGCGACGAACTGGTGGTGCGCCCACACGAAGAACGAGAGCACGCCCGTGCCCACCGCCGTGTAGAGCACCGTCTTGTACGCGAAGAGCTTCTTGCGCGAGAAGACGGTGATGATCTCCGCCACGATGCCCATGGCCGGCAGCAGCACCACGTACACCTCGGGGTGACCGAAGAACCAGAAGAGGTGCTGCCACAGCACCGGGTCGCCGCCCTTGGCAGGGTCGAAGAAGCCGGTGTGGAAGTTCTGGTCGAACAGCAGCATCACCGCGCCGGCGACCAGCGGGCCCACCGACGCCATGAAGAGGATGGAGGCGATGATGATCATCCACACCACCATCGGCACGTCGAACATCTTCATGCCCGGCGCGCGGGAGTTCATGACCGTGGTGACGAAGTTGATGCCGCCGAGGAGGAAGGCGACGAATTCCAGCGCCACCGCGAGCAACCACATCGAGGAGCCCGTGCCGGTGAGGCTGTATTCCGCCTTCGCCGACAGCGGCGGGTACGCGGTCCACGCGCCGCCGAAGGCGCCGCCCTGCACGAAGAACGACGCCATGAGGATGACCGCGCTCACCAGGAAGATCTGGTACGAGAGGCGGTTCAGCCGCGGGAACACCATGTCGTCGCAGCCGATCATCAGCGGGATGAGGTAGTTGCCCAGCGCGGCGATCAGCACCGGCATCGCCACCCAGAAGATCATCACCGAGCCGTGGGTGGTGATGAGCGCGTTGTAGTCGCTCGCCGTCACCCGGCCGTAGCCCGGCACCGCGACGCCCGGAAACGCGAGCTGCATGCGGAAGGCGTAGACGGTGAACCCGCCCACCAGCGCCATCAGCATGCCGGTGAAGAGGTACTGGAAGCCGATCATCTTGTGGTCGGTCGACCACAGGTACTTCTCGATGAAGCCGGGTTCGTGGTGGGCGTGGTCGTGGTGACCCGCCTCGGCGTGCGTCGCGGCAGCGGCGCTCATGGCATGCCTCCGGTGGGCGTGGGGGTGGGAGCGGGCGCAGCCGGCGCGACCGCGGCGAGGGCCGTGTTGGCCTTCACCCAGTTCGCGTGCTGGTCCGCCGTCTCGATGACGATGCGCGCGGGCATCAGGCCGTGGCCGATGCCGCAGATCTCCGTGCACTGGATGTCGAACTGCCCGGTCATCGTGGGCTTGAACCAGCCCTTGATGATGCGGCCGGGAATCGCGTCTTGCTTCAGGCGGAAGACCGGCACCGAGAAGCTGTGCAGCACGTCACGGCTGGTGAGCTCGAACTGGTACGTCTTGTCGTTCACCACGTGCAGCTCGTCGATGGTGGTGATGTCGTCGGAGGTGTCGAGGATGCCGTCGGCCCCGGGGTGCACGAAGGTCCACGCCCACTGCTGGGCGATGACCCGCACCGTCTCGTCGGGCTTGGGCATCTCGAGCTTCACTTCGTGCCACACCCGCAAGGCCATCACGAGGATGAGCAGGTCGAACGCCAGGGTCGCGTAGTGGGGAATCGACACCCACCGCTTCTCCTTGGGCAGCTCGCCCGAGACGTACTTCGACTTCACCCCGGGCTCGGCCTTGAACTTGAGGATGAGGCCGATGAACACCACCTCGGCGAGCAGGCCCCAGAAGCCCACCACCGCGCCGATCAAGATGATCAGGTCGTCGATGTGGGGCGCGAAGGTCGAGGCGGCGGGGACGTAGTGGTCGATCACGTGGGCCTCAGTTCAGGACGAAGACGATGACCACGCCGCAGAAGGCGATGGCGCCCACCACGGTGAGGGTGAAGATGGTCCTGGCCAGCGAGTCGGAAGCGTCGGCCGGTGCGGGTGCGTTGGACATGGTCGATGGGCTTTCGATCAGCGGGGGAGCGTGCCGATGTGCGCGATGACGTTCTTCATCGCCTGCTCGTCGGCGAGCGTGAGCGACATCGGCCGCATCTGGCCGCCCGAGACGTCGGCCGGGTTGGTGCCGCGCAGGCCGCCCTTGAACTTCTGCAGCTGGGCCAGCAGGTACCAGTCGGCCTGGCCGGCGATGGGGGGCGCCTTGAGCGCCGGGTTCCCCTGCCCCTTGTCGCCGTGGCACGCCATGCAGGTGCCGTACGCCGCCTTGCCCTTCTCGGCGTCGCCGCCGGTGAGCGTGGGCGCCTGCGGCTTGAGCGCCAGCGTCGACACGTACTCGGAGACCGCCTTCACCTCGGCCTCGTCCATCATCTGGCGAGACATCGGCCGCATGCGCAGGCCTTCGGCGTCGTCGGGGTGGTAGCCGCGCAGGCCGGAGCGGAACTTGCCCAGCTGGGCTTCCACGTACCAGGCGGGCAGACCGGCGATGGGCGGCGCCGCGACCGACGGCGTCCCCTGGCCTTCGGTGCCGTGGCACGCCACGCAGGCGCGGAAGAGCTCCTGGCCGGGCAGCGTGGGGTGAGCGCCGTCGGGCCGCACACAGCCCTGCGCGAGCAGGCCGGCGAGCGCGGTCACGATCAACGGCGCGAAGTTCGAGGTTCGAGGCATGCGAATGAGCTCCAACGACGTTGCAAGATGGCGTGAGAAACGCCCCGCAGCGCGGCGCGAGGACTTGTCACACCACTGCTGGCAAGCCAAGAGAATTGCAGGCGATGAATGCCCTGGGCTCAACGCCTTCAGCAGCAGCGGTGATGCGCCCGACCGATCAGCGCCCGGCGTCGGCGGAAAGGCCCGCCAGCGCGAGGTACCGCTCTCGACAGAGCGATGAGCAGAAGTACTCGGTCCCCCCGTCGGAGACCACCCGGGGCGTGTCGTCCACCACCCGCACCGCCATGTGGCAGATGGGGTCTTCGGCCAGCCCCGCCTCGGCCGCGCCCTGCCCCGCCTTCGGCCGCGCCAGCACCCAGGCCACCAGGGCGTCGAGCTCCGCGGGAGCGAGCAGCCCGTCGTAGCTCGGCATGCGCAGCGGGTAGCCACGCACCCGCCGGGCCTCGGGCGCCACGATGGCCTCGCGCACGTACGCCGCGTCGGCGACCGCGAGCAGCCCGTTGTCCAGCGTGCGCCGCTGGCCGGCGAGCCCGTCGAGGGCCGGCGCGAGCTCGGGCCGCTCGTGGCAGCTGGCGCAGCCGAGCGCGTGGTACTGCGCCGCGGGCTCGAGCGCCGGCGCTTCGACCGGCGCGGCAGGGGCGGCGAGCGCGCGCACGCCGCGCTGGAGCGCCTCGAAGTCCTCGCGCTCTTCGCTGTCGAACACGCCGCGCACCTGCCCCTGGCCGTCGACCAGCACGAACACCGAGGAGTGCACGATGGGGTCCACCGCGCCCGCCTCCGACGGCGCCGCGGTGACGCGGAAGCCCTTCACCAGCGGCGGCAAGGTCGTCGCGCCGGTGGCCAGGAGCGACCACCTCGGCTCGTCGCTCGCCCACTGCCGGGCGTAGGCGGCGAGCACCTCGGGGGTGTCGTTCGCCGGATCGACCGAGAAGGACACGAAGGCGACGTCGACGCCCGCGAGCCGGCGCTGGAGCTGCACGAACTTCGCGGTGAGCATCGGGCACAGCGTGCGGCAGCGGGTGAAGACGAAGTCCGCCACCCAGACCTTGCCGCGCAGCGACGCCGCGGTGACGGTGCGGCCATGCTGGTCGGGAAAGGCGAAGTCGGGCGCGGGCCACAGCGGCGCCAGCGTCTGACGCGCCCCCTGGTCGGCGAAGCGCTCGGCGCGGTCCGGGCCCCGCCCCGACAGGCGCAGGGCCACCACCGCGGCGAGCGAGAGCACTGCCAGCGCGGCGACGGCGACGAGGAGCTTGCCCATCGAGCAGCCCCTCTATCGCGTCGCGCGGGTCACTTCGCCGGCTTCTTCGCCGGCGCCGCGCCCTTGGCGGGAGCCGCGGGGGCCGCGGGCGCCGCGGGCGCCGCCGACTTCGACAGCGAGCGCACGTAGGCCGCCACGTCGCGGACCTTGGCGTCGTCGCCGAGCACCGGGCCCCAGGCGACCATCAGCGGCGACTTGCCGTTGGCGGCGCCGCCGTCCTTCACCATCTTGTAGATGTACTCGTCGGTGGCGGACGCGGCGCGGGCCGGGTCGGTGAAGTCCGCCGGCTTGGGGTTGAGCGTCGCGGCGGCCGCGCCGTCGCCCTTGCCCTTGTCGCCGTGGCACGGCGCGCACATCGTCTTGTACGTGGTCTCACCCTTCGCCGCGTCGCCGCCGAGCACGAAGGCGGGGGCCGCGGGCGCCGCGGGCGCCGCGGCAGGCTTGGGGGCGGCGGCGAACACGAGCGCCGAACCGAGGAGGGCTGCGATGGCGAAGGTCTTCATGGCGGTGGTTCCTTGCGTGGGATGAACGAGAAGAGAGGCCTCTCAAACTGCATGCGTCACGACGACGCAAGGGGTCAGAGAATTCGCGATTACCGGGGGTTGAGGCATCGATGAGCGCCTGCTGGCCGAAAATTTTCACCAGCAAGTTCAGAGACCTTGAATAGTCTACTCAGCCAGTGGGTTGAATCGACTACTGGAGGGATCTAGGAATCCTGGGCATGAGCACCTCGACCATCGCCCTCCGCACCGCCGACCCCTTCCGCGACCTGGCCGTCATCGACGCCCGGGCGCCGCGCTTCAACCAGACGGTGGTGGCGCTGCTCGCGGTGGTGGCCACCGTGACGGGCTGGTGGGGGCTGCTCACCGTGCTGGCGGTGCAGCTCACCGTGGGGCTGCTCTTCGGGCGGCAGTACTGCCTGCCGTGCCTCTTCTACTTCGTGGTGGTGCAGCCGAAGGTGGGCGAAGGCCCGCTGGAGGACGCGCGCGCCCCGCGCTTCGCGAACATCATCGGCGCGGTGTGCCTCTGGTCGGCGACGCTGCTGTACGCGGCGGGCTTCGAGCGCGCCGGGTGGTGGCTCGGGCTCCTGGTCGCGGCGCTCGCCTCGCTGGCGGCGGTGACCGGGCTCTGCGTGGGCTGCGAGCTCTACCGCGTCATCGCCAAGCTCAAGGGCATCGAGGCCAAGGACATCGACCGGGTGGACCTCAAGGACCTCGGCGTGAGCCCCACCGGGCCGGTGACGGTGCTCTTCACCCACCCGCTCTGCAGCGACTGCCACGAGACCGAGGCGAAGCTCGAGGCGCAGGGCGCGACGGTGGTGAAGGTCGACGTCGCCAAGCGGCCGGAGCTGGCGCGCAAGTACGGCATCGCGCTGGTGCCCACGGTGGTGCGCGGAGTCTGACCGCCGCCAGGAGACCTTCAGCGCTCGAAGCGGCTGCCTTCGTTGCCGCGCGAGTCGACCCAGGCACACGCCATGCGCTCGGTGGTGCAGACCAGGCCCAGGCGACCGCGCCGGTCGACCACGATGAGGCCGGCGGTGCCGCCCTGCGCGTCGAGCTGACGCAGCGCCGCGCGCGCCGCGGTCTTCGCGGGCCGGCCCGACGCCAGGAGCTCGCTCACCGTCTTCGCCAGGCCGAGCCGCAGGATCTGTTCGCCGGCGCCGGTGCACGACACCGCGCCGGTGGCGTCGTCGGCCCAGGTGCCGGCCCCGGGAATCGGCGAGTCGCCGATGCGCCCGCGCCACTTGCCCGTCGTCCCTCCGGTGGAGGTGGCGGCCGCCACGTGGCCCCGCGCGTCGCGCGCCACCGCGCCCACGGTGCCGCCGCTGCCGGCCGTGGCCTGCGTCTTCCACCGCTCGAGCTGCGCGCGCGCCCGGTCGGTCACGTGCCAGCCGGTCGGCACCCGCTCGAGCCCGAGCTCGACGGCGAAGGCCTCGGCGCCTTCCCCGGCGAGCAGCACGTGGGGCGAGCGCTCCATCACCGCCCGCGCGAACACCACCGGGTTGCGCACGGTGCGCAGCAGCGCCACCCCGCCCGCGGTGCGGCCCGCGCCGCTCATCACGCTGGCGTCGAGCGCCACCTCACCGTCGCGCGTGAGCGCGGCGCCCTTCCCCGCGTTGAAGCGCTCGTCTTCCTCGAGGCAGCGCACCGCTTCCACCACCGCGTCGAGCGCGGAGCCGCCCGCCGCGAGCACCGCCTTGCCGGCGCGCATCGCGGCGAGGCACCCCGCGACGGCGCCAGGCCCGTCGTCGTCGGGCGCGCGAGGTCCGGCGCCGCCGTGCACCGCCAGCGAGAAGCTCACTTCACTCCCGAGACGGTGCCGGTGCCGCCGTCCTCTTCCAGCACCTCGAAGGTGCTCACCTTCGCCTTGCTCTTGCCGAGCGCCCGCTCGCCGAGCGGGGTCACGTCGAAGCGGGCGCCGATGGCCGCGAGCGTCTTGCCGGTGATGACCACCTGCCCGGGCGCGGCGGCGGCGCAGAGGGCCGCGGCCTGGTTCACCGGCTCGCCGATGGCGGCGTAGTCGATGCGCATGTCGTTGCCCACGGTGCCCACCAGCGCCTTGCCGGTGTTGAGCCCCACTTTGAGCTCGCAGCGCTCGCGCGGCGGGCGCTTGGCCATCGCCTTGGTCCACTCGCTGCGCAGGGAGACCGCGGCGCGCACCGCCCGCAGCGCGTCGTCGCCCTTGCCGTACGGCGCGCCGAAGATGGCCATCACCCCGTCGCCGAGGAACTTGTCCACCGTGCCTTCGAAGCTGAACAAGGTCGCGGTGGCCTTCTGGTACAGCTCGTCGAGCAGGCCGACCGTCTTGTCCAGGGGGAGCTTGGCGGAGAGCGCAGTGAAGCCGGCGAGGTCGGCGACGAGCACGGTGACGGTACGTTCTTCGAGGAAGGTGAGCGGGCCCGCCTTGCCGCCGAGTTCCTTGACCCGGCGCTCGGCGATCTCCGGCGCGTGAAAGCGTTCCAGCGCCCCCTTGAGCCGCCCGTCGCCCGGGCCGCCCGCCCGGCCTTCGAACTTCTGCACCCCGGAGTGGATCAGCTGGGCCACCGCGGTGCACACGTCGAGCAGCGGCTCGGGCGGCTCCTTCCCCACCCCGTCGCGGTTCAGGTACAGCACGCCGCTGAAGGGCGCGGCCTTGCCGATGGGCACGCAGAGCACCTGGTCGACCCCGTAGAGCACCACCGACTCGCGCTCCGAGAAGCGGGCGTCGTCGCGCACGTCGGCCACCGCGAGCGCCTTGCCCTGGCCGAGCACCGACTCGACGATGGCGTCGGACACCGGCACTTCGCCTTTCTCCAGCGCGCGCGAGTGCTGCACCGCCGCGGGCACCAGGAGCCCGGAGCTGTGGCGCAGGAGCACCACCCCGGTCGCGGCGCCCACCCGCCGCATCAGGGCGCTCAGGGTGTCGTCGAGGAAGCTCTGCTGGGTGGGTGCGTTGGCGAGCCGTTCCGCCACCCGGTAGAGGACCACCAGCGACTGCCACGCGATGGGGCTCTGCCCGTCGGCGGGGGGAAGGTCGTTCTCGGACGTGATGGTGGTCTGCGGCGTGGGCACGTCGGCCTCGGTGGCCCAGGGCGCCGACGACGGGTTGAAGGCCACGTTGTCGAGCACCCGCATCACCACGCTGTCGCGCAGGTCGCGTGCCACCAGCACCGCGCCCGGCAGCTGCCCGCTGCCGAAGCGCTTCACCGCGCCGCCGGCGCCGAGGTCGACCACCTCGGTGGCGGCACTTTCCACCGCGGTGCCGAAGCGCAGCGCGAGCGAGTTCTCGCCGATGAGCAGGGTGTCGCCGGCCTTGAGCTCGCGGTGACCCTTGAGCGCCTCGCCGTTGATGCGGCACCCGTTGCGGCTGCCGAGGTCCTTGGCGTCGACGTGGGCCTGGTTGACCTCCAGCCGCACGTGCTTGCGGGACACCAGGTCGCCCGACAGCACGATGTCGTTCTCGTCGGCGCGGCCGATGTGCACCACGCCGTCACGCAGGTCGTAGACGGTGTCGAAGTAGCCGGGCCCGTTGATGATGAGCTGCCACATCGTGGCCTTCGAGTATGGCACGCGACGAGGCATCGCCAAGCGCGCGCCGCTGTGGTTTTAGGCGGCCATGGGCAAGAGCGACGTCCGGCTGGTGGTCACCGACATGGACAACACGCTGTACTCGTGGATCGACTACATCGTTCCCGCGGTGGAGGCGATGGTGTCGGCCACCGAGCGGGCGACGCAGTGGCCGCGGGTGAAGGTCGTGCAGGCGCTCAAGGCGGTGTACTCGAAGCACGAGTCGAACGAGTACCCGTTCGCCCTGCAGGAATCGGCCATCTTCGAGGCGTTCCCCGACTTCGGCAGCTTCGACAAGCTGGTCATCGAGCCCGCGCGCATGGCCTTCGCGGAGGCGCGCAAGAAGTACCTCAAGCCGTACAAGACGGTGGTGCAGACGCTGGTGGAGCTCAAGAAGCGGGGCCTGCCGGTGGTGGCGCTCACCGACGCGCCGCGGAACCCCGCCGAGCAGCGCGCCAAGCGCATGGAGCTCGACCAGCACCTCACCGCGCTCTACACGCTGCCGGGCTTCACGTTCCCCGCGACGCCGGAAGGCGAGAAGCTGGTGGCCCCCGACATCCAGCAGAAGGAAGCGCGCGGCGAGTACCGCGCCGCCTGCCCGGTCATCGAGCTGCCGCGCGACGCGGAGAAGCCGAACCCCAAGGGCTTCCTGCAGATCTGCCGCACCTACGGCGTGGAGGCGCAGCAGGTCGTCTACGTGGGCGACTCGCTCAAGAAGGACGTGGGCATGGCGCAGGCCGTGGGCGCCATCGACTGCTGGGCGGAATACGGCACCTACGTGAGCCTGGAGTACCGCGAGCGGCTGGACATCATCTCCGCCGCGGCCATCACCCGCCGCCACGCCTCGTCCGTCTTCGAGAGCGGCGAGAAGCCGCAGAAGCCCACGCACGCGCTGAGCAACTTCGGCCAGGTGCTGGACGTCATCGACGGCACGCGCTGAGCGCGGCGGAGCGACGGCGGCGCTGCAGCGCGAGCACCACGCCCGCCAGCGCCGCGACCGCGAGCTGACTGCCACCCTGCGCGCAGCCTCCCGTCGGCGGGGCAGCGTCGACCGGGGCCATCGAGGGCCCAGCCGGACCGGCGTCGGCTCCTTCCCCGGCGTCGGGTGCTCCCCATGGGCCGGCGTCGCTCGCTTCCTCGCCGCCCGCATCCGGCGCCGCGCCGGCGTCCGCCGCGGCGCCGGCATCGCCCGGAGCGCCCGCGTCCACCTGGGCGCCGGCATCGTGGGCCAGGCCGCCGTCGTGCGGCGCGCCGGCATCGGCCACGGATCCGCCGTCGCTCGCCGGTGGCGGACAGTGCTTCGCGAGGCCGCTGCCCTTGGCGAAGACCGCGAGGTGGTTGGCGACCACGCGCTCGACCCCATCCGAAGGGTGGTTGAGCACGCCCTTGCCCTTGAGCCAGAGCTCTGACGAGCCGCCGCTGTCCATGTTGACCGCGTCGGAGGCGCCGTGGCTCAGCAGGAACTGCGCGAGCTCGCGGGTGGTCATGCCCACGCTGATGGCCGGCTGCCGGCCGTCGACCACCGCGAGGGAGAGCTTGGTGCGGTCCTTCGACAGGCCGATGGCGGTGCGCGGGTCGCGGGTGCAGTCGCCCTGCGCGGTGACGCTGCCGGCGCAGATCTGCGTCGAGAACCCGGCCTGGATGACGCCGCCCTTGAGAATCTGCGGCCGGCTGGAGACGACCTGTTCCATCCACGGCGCGAGCGCGGTGATGCGGGTCGTCGCGGGAAGAATCTCGGCGCGGTTCTGCCCCAGCACCACCTTGGCCTCGAAGCCCTGGTCCCGGCTGTCGGCCCAGAGCGTGCGGTTGCCCGCGGCGAGCCCCGAGGGCGCGTAGGTGGAGAAGGTGAAGAAGTCGCCGTTGATGCCCACCTCGGCCCCGACCTGGGTGGTGAAGGCCGAGACCGTCTTGCCGCGCTCCGCCGACGTGGTGGCGCGGGTGGACACGCCGGCGGCGCAGAGATCGACGGTGACGAGGTGCACGTCGAGCGGCGCCGTCGTGGTGTGGTGGAGCCAGGTGACGCCGGGGAAGGGGCGCGTGGTGGTGTCGGCCGCTCCCGCGGCACAGGCCACCAGCACCAGGGCGCTCGCGAGCACGCGCTTCACGCGCGCGAGCACTGCAGGGCCCGTGCCCCGGTGGCCCCCTGCAACGGCGCCGGTTCGCCGGGCCGGGCGCGGCGCCGCGCGACGACAGCTGTCGCCTCCCGTGGACAGCGCGGGCCCGCTATGAAGCGGCCATGGCCTTCGACCTGCTCGTCCGCGGCGGCACGCTCGTCACTCCCGCGGGGCGGATCCGCGCCGACCTGGGCATCAGCGGCGAACGCATCGCCGCGGTGGGCGCGCTCGGCGGCGAGAGCGCCCGCGAGGTGGTGGACGCGGGCGGCCTGCACGTGCTGCCGGGCGCCATCGATTCCCAGGTGCACCTGCGTGAGCCGGGCAACACCCACAAGGAAGACCTGGCCTCGGGCACGCTGGCGGCGGCGTGCGGCGGCGTCACCTCCATCTTCGAGATGCCCAACACCTCGCCTCCCACCACCACCGCGGAGACGCTGGCGTGGAAGGTCGAGCGGGCGAAGGCGACCGCGTGGGTGGACTTCGCCTTCTACCTGGGCGCCACGCGCGAGAACGCCGCGCAGCTCGGCGCGCTCGAGCAGGCCGAAGGCTGCTGCGGGGTGAAGTGCTTCCTCGGCAGCTCCACCGGCACCCTGCTCCTCGACGACCCGGAGGCGCTGGAGACGGTGATGCGGTCGACCCGGCGCACGCTCGCCTGCCACAGCGAGGACGAGGCCCGGCTCAAGGCGCGCAAGCACCTCACCGACGGCCACGACGTGCAGCAACACCCGGTGTGGCGCGACGAAGCCTGCGCGGTGCAGTCCACCGAGCGGCTGCTCGCGCTGGCGAAGAAGGTCGGCCGCCGGGTGCACGTGCTGCACGTCACCACCGCCGGCGAGCTGCCGCTGCTCATCGCCGCCAAGGACGTGGCCACCTTCGAGGTGACGCCGCAGCACCTCACGCTCACCGCACCCGACTGCTACGCGCAGCTGGGGACGCTCGCCCAGATGAACCCGCCGCTGCGCGAGGCGCGCCACCGCGACGCCTTGTGGGCTGCGCTGCGCGACGGGCACGTCACCGTGCTGGGCACCGACCACGCGCCCCACACGCTCGAGGAGAAGGCCAAGCGCTACCCCGAGAGTCCGTCGGGCATGCCGGGCGTGGAGACGCTGCTGCCGGTGATGCTGACCCACGTCGCGCAGGGCCGGCTCACGCTGGAGCGCCTGGTCGACCTGCTCGCCTGGTCGCCGGCGCGCGTCTTCGGCCTCGCCGACAAGGGTCGCCTCGAGGTGGGCGCGCACGCCGACCTCGCGCTGGTCGACCTGACGCGACGGCACACGCTCACCGCGCGCACGCTGCACTCCAGGTGCGGGTGGACGCCGTACGAAGGGTTCGAGGCCCAGGGGCGCGTCGAGCTCGCGGTGCTCCGCGGCGCGGTGCTGAGCCGCCTCGGCCAGGCGGTGGGTGCGCCGCGGGCGGCGCCGCTGCGCTTTCGCTGAGGCGGGGAATCCCTGCGCCCCCGGCGCGTTCGAGGCGCATGTGCGGCATGGGCTCGTGGCAGCTCTCGCTGCCGCTCGACGGCGGCCTGACCTTCGTCGACGAGGCGGCGCGCTCGCCGTGGTGGCTGCTCGCCACGGGCCTGGGCACGGGGCTCCTGGTCGCGCTGGGGTGCCTGGTGGCGGTGGCGGGCGTGCATTCCGCCGCGGCCTTGCAGATGATGGTGCACCGGTGGCTCCCCGCATCACAGGCCGTCCTTCGCCCGCCGCGCCCCCCTCGCTGAGCCCGGCGCCGGCGGCGCCTGCGCGGCGGCCGCCGATCGTGGCCGCCGCCCCGCT
>JAIBBQ010000270.1 GCA_019694595.1 Myxococcaceae bacterium | reverse complement strand
TGGCCGGCAACTCCTGGTCGCTCGACGGCACCACCACCACCGGCAGCGTGCAGTGCGGCACCGACATCATCGCGGGCTCGGCGTCGAACCGCACCGGGTTCCAGTTCGTCTTCAAGGGCGCACCGGGCGCCGGCACGTACACCGTGGAGCCGGCGACCAGCCGCGCGGCGCGGCCGATGGCCGACGGGGGCGTGGTGGTGAGCTACGGCAGCGACCCGGCGGGCGGCACCAAGGTGGAGCAGGTCGGCCAGTCGGGCACCATCACGGTGGACCTGGTGGGCGGCAAGCTGCACGCCAAGGCGGTGGCGATTCCCGCGAAGGACCTGGCGACCTCGACCGCCGGGACCATCGCCGGCGACCTCACCTGCCCCTGACGCCAGGCAGGCGGAACGCGGTCAGCCGCGCTCGTTGAGGAAGAGCGCGACCTGGTGCGCGAGGTAGCTGAGCAGGCCGACCTCGTGCTCCAGGAACTGCGGCCCGCCCTTGCGGTTGATGAGCTGCAGGCACCCGAAGCTGCGGCCGTGGGTCATCATCGGCGCGCAGAGGAGCGAGCGCGTCTCGTAGTTCAGCTTCTCGGCGATCTCCGCGTAGTAGCGCGGGTCCTTCTCCACGTCGGAGATGGCGACCGACACGCCTTCGGCGCTGCAGAAGCCCGCGAAGCCGGTGCCCGCGGGGATCTTGAGGTTCGACGACAGGAGCTCCTTGGAGCGGGGCCCGCGCGCCTCGACGAAGCTCAGGTCGCCCGAGCCGGTGTCGGCCTTGAGCACGCTGCCGGCGTCGGCGGGCACCTTCTCGAGCGCGAGGTCGAGCACGAAGGCCATGGCTTCTTCGGCCGACTTCTTGGTGGGCAGCTCCTGCACGCGCTCGAAGATCTCGGCGAGCACGTCTTCGACCTGGGTGCGGCTGACCGCCTGCACCGCGGCGCTCGACTTCGGGCGGCCGATGGGCGCGGTGATGGGCTTGGTGGGGTGCTCCAGCTCCTCGATGCGGATCCGCTCGAGGTCGATCTTCGGCGAGCTCTTGTTGTTGGGCTTCTTGGGCGGCTGGGTCTTGAGCGGCTGCGCGATGCGCGGGCGCGAGTCGTTGCCCGGCTTCTTGAGTTCCTCGGGGACCGTGCCCTGCGCGGTCGGCTCGTCGTGCTTCGACGGCGGCGGCAGGGTGGGCGCCTCGGCGCCGGGCGGCAGCGTGGCGGCCACCGAGCTGAGGTCGGGGGCCGGCATGTTGAGCACGGTCTTGTTGCTGTCGCCGGGCGGCGGGTTCTTGATGATCGAACCCTTCTTCACCGGAGCCTTGGCGGCTTCCTCGGCGCTGAGCTCGCGGATCCGGAAGACGCGGCCCGAGCGCGACTCGGTCACGTGGATGCTGTTGTCTTCCTGGATGTCCACCATCACGTTCTGCACCGAGGAGCCTTGCTCCCCGAGCTTGGCCATGCCGGCCTTGAGCGCGGACATCCAGTTCTCGGCGCTGACCTTGAGCGTCATCGCCATGCCGCCGGAGTCGGCTCCCGGGATGTGGACCTCGAATTTGGGCATGCCGAGGAGCTACCAGATTTCGCCGAAGCGGTGAACGCCGTCTGCTACAAGTTCGCGCTCATGAGCGAGCAGAAGGGCCTGGGCTCAAAGTTCCTCGGGTTGTTCGTCGAGAAGGCGGAAGGCGCCGAAGGCGAAGGGGACGCCACCGAGAAGAGCCCCGCCGACCTGGTGGCCGAGCTCGCCGCGCAGTCGGGGGGCGCCAAGCCCGGTGCCCGGCCCGCGGCGCCCGCGGAAGGCCCGCCGCCCAACCTGAAGCTCGAGCCGCTGGCGCAGGCCGCGGCCGACAAGCCGGTGGACTTCGATGCGGTGTTCCGCAGCGCCGGCATGGACGGGGCGGAGCTCGACCGGGTGAAGAAGGCCGAGGAGCTGCTCAAGAGCCTCCCCGAGAGCACGCCCCACGAGACCAAGAAGCAGATCGTCGAGGCCTCGCTCAAGGCGTTCGGCTTCGAGATCGAGAAGATCGTGCAGGCGGCGAGCAACCAGAAGCGCGCGCTCGACACCTACGTGAAGGTGAACGAGTCGGCGACCGCCAAGGCCGTCACCGACGCCGAAGCGCAGATCAAGGCGCTCGAAGAGAAGATCGCGGGCTTGAAGGGCGACATCCTCAAGCGCACGCAGGGCCTGGGCGCGCTCGGCCAGTCGGCGGCGGCGCGCAAGGCGCAGGTCCAGAAGGTGCTCGACTTCTTCGCCCGCCCCCCCGCGGCGGGCCCCACCCCGTAGCGCGCCGGCCTCTTTCAGGCGCGCGTCGACTCACACGCAAGGAGCGTCATGAAGCTCACCCCGTTCGGAAAGCTGTTCCTGGTGCTGGTCATCGTCGGTGTCGGCGGCTTCGTCGCCTACAAGCGCTTCGGTGATCAGCTGCGCGCCTGGTCGGGCGCCTCGACGCCGGGGGCCGGCGGCGGCGGCGGCACCGAGGTCACCAAGGACGACTTCAACTTCATGCCCAAGGAGCCGGACCACCCGCGCGACAACCCGGTGGCGATGAACCCGGGCAACGGCGGCGCGGTGGGCGACGGCAAGCTCAACCGCCCGCTGGTGGTGGGCATCAACACCTGGGCGGGGCACGCGCCGGGCATCGTGGCCAACGGCGGCATGGACGTGGGCAGCGCCTCGAGCCTCTACAAGAAGAAGTACGGGCTCGACGTGCGCTTCGTGCTGCTGGAAGACCCCAGCGCCAAGCTGGCGGCCTTCATCAAGGGCGACATCGACCTGATGTGGGACACGGTCGATTCCTACGCGCGTGAAGCGAGCGTGCTGGCCGAACAGAAGATCGCGGCCAAGGCCATCATCCAGGAAGACTGGAGCCGCGGCGGCGACGGCATCGTGTCCCTGAAGACCATCAAGTCGGTGGAAGACCTCAAGGGCAAGAAGATCGCCACCACCAAGTTCACCCCGTCGCACTGGCTCCTGCTGTTCCTGCTCTCGCAGTCGGGCCTGACGCCCGAAGACCGGGCCGGCATCGAGAAGAACCTGGTGTACTTCGACGAGGCGCCCAAGGCGGCGGCGGCGTTCAAGGCCAAGCAGGTGGACGCGGCGGTGACCTGGGAGCCCGACCTGTCGGCGGCGGTGGCGGCGCGCGAAGGTGAGGCGCACGTGCTGGTGTCGACCACCGCGGCGACCAACGTCATCGCCGACACCCTGGTGGCGCGGCAGCAGCTCGTCGACCAGGCGCCGGGCGCGCTGCGCGACTTCGTCAACGGCTGGTTCGACGGCATCAGCGTGATGAAGGAAGACCCGCAGGGCACCAACAAGCTCATCGGCGACGCGCTCAAGCTCTCGGGCGACGACGTGTCCGGCATGCTGTCGGGCCTCAAGCTCACCGGCTTCGCGGACAACGCGCTCTTCTTCGGGCTGTCGGGCCCGAAGCCGTACTTCCAGGGGCTCTTCAGCGGCGCCTTCGTCATCTGGCGCAAGAAGGGCGTGGTGAACGTGGTGGTCGACGCCAAGGACTGGAACGATTCCCGCTTCGTGGCGGCGCTGGCGGATCAGTACAAGACGCAGAAGGTGGAAGAGAGCTTCGCGTTCAAGGACAAGCCCAAGGTGTCCGACCGGGCGATCGTGAACAAGAGCCTGTCGATCCACTTCACCACCGGGTCCGACGAGATCATGCCGGGCAGCTACTTCACGCTCGACTCGCTCGGCGAGACGATGCTCGCCTTCGGCAACACGTTCCTCGACGTCGAAGGCAACACCGACTCGCGCGGCCAGGCGGGCGCCAACCGCACGCTGTCGCAGAAGCGCGCCGAGGCGGTGAAGGCGTACCTGGTGAAGAACTTCAACCTGCCCCCGGAGCGCTTCGTGGTGAAGGGCCAGGGGTCGGACAAGCCCATCGCCTCCAACGAGACCGAAGATGGCCGCGCGCTCAACCGGCGCACGGACATCAAGGTCGTCCTGAATGCCAACTAAGGCCAGGGCCAAGCCGTCGCTGTGGGCGGTGCGGGGCAGCCTCCCCGCCTCGACGGGCCGGCTGGCGAGCGGCCTGGCGGTCGGGCTGCTCTTCGCGGCCTGGAGCGTCTGCGCGTACGTGACCAAGGCGGGGCCCGACGGCGAGCCGGTGCCGCTGGTCTCGCACTTCTTCCTGCCGGCGCCGCACGAGGTGCTGCAGGCGCTGGGCAAGCTGTGGTTCGACTTCGACCTCGCGGGCTCGGTGGGGGCGAGCGCCAAGCGCATCGGCCTGGCCTTCGTGCTCTCGGTGATCGTGGCGCTGCCGCTGGGCATCGCCATGGGCGCCTTCGAGGTGGTGAACCGGTTCTTCAACCCGCTGGTGGCGCCGATGCGCTACCTGCCCATCACCGCCTTCATTCCGCTGCTCATCTTCTGGCTGGGCATCGAGGAAGAGCAGAAGGTGGCGTTCCTCTTCCTGGGCACCGTGGTGTACCTGCTGCCGGCGGTGGTCGACGCCATTCGCGCGGTGCCGGAAGAGCTGGTGCAGACGGCGCAGACGCTGGGGGCGAGCCGGGCGCAGGTGGTGCGCACGGTGCTGATCCCCGCGGCGCTGCCGCAGATCTTCGACAGCTTCCGCACGGTGAACGCGATCGCGTGGACCTACATCATCCTCGCGGAGCTGGTGAACTCGAAGACCGGCATCGGCTTCATCCTCCACGAGGCGGAGCAGAAGGCGAAGCCGGCGTGGATCTTCGCCGGCATCCTGGTGGTGGGCGTGGTGGGTCTGGTGACCGACAAGGTCATCGACGGAGTGAACCGGCTGCTCTTCGGGTGGAGAGAGTCCAATGCCTGACGCGCCTGCGACGCCCGCGATTCCTGCAGCACCGGCGGCCTCGACCAGCGCCGCCGGCATGGCGGCGGGGACCGCGCCCAAGCTCGAGCTCAAGCACCTCTACATCAGCTACACCGACCGGGCGGGCAACCGCGTGCAGGCGGTGGACGACGCCAACCTGACCATCGCCAACAAGCCGGGCGTGGGCGAGCTGGCGGTGTTCCTCGGCCCGTCGGGCTGCGGCAAGAGCACCATTCTCAAGTCGATCGCCGGGCTGCTCACGCCGGACTCGGGCGAGATCCTCATCGACGGGCAGGCCCTGCCGCCGGGCACCGGCCGCGACCGGGGCATGGTGTTCCAGAGCTACACCAGCTTCGCCTGGCGCACGGTGCGCAAGAACGTGGAGTACGGGCTCGAGCTGCAGGGCGTGCCGGCTGCCGAGCGCAAGGAGAAGGCGCTCAAGATCATCGAGCAGGTGGGCCTCAAGGACTTCGCCGAGGCGCTGCCCAAGCAGCTGTCGGGCGGCATGAAGCAGCGGGTGGCGATCGCCCGCACGGTCATCAACCAGCCCAAGCTGGTGCTGATGGACGAGCCGTTCGGTGCGCTCGACCCGCAGACCCGGTGGGGGATGCAGGCGCTGATCCTCGACGTGCTCAAGAAGCAGGACAACACGGTGCTGTTCGTCACCCACGACATCACCGAGGCGGTGTTCCTGGCCGACGTGATCTTCGTGCTCAGCCACCGGCCGGCCAAGGTGCTGCACCGCATCGAGGTGCCGTACTTCGAGTCGCGCGACCCGGCGCTCAAGCAGAGCAGCGAGTTCAAGCGGCTCGAGAACCACGTGCTCGACCTGCTCCAGTCGCTCAAGGTGCAGGGGAACGTGCGGGTGGGCCTCTAGATGCCTGCCGGGGGCGCGCCGAACTACCTGAAGGCGGCGTTCCTCAACGTCTACAACCTGTCGTTGCTCGGGGGCGCCGCGGTGGCGGCCATGGCCACCGGCGACTGGTTCATCGGCGCGGCGGCGGCGGGCGTGGAAGCGCTGTGGCTGCTCCTGGGGCCCGACCTGCGGCCGTTCAAGCGCGCGGTGGACCAGGCCGAGCGCGAGGCGCGCGACAAGGCGGACCGGGAACGGGTGAACAAGCTCATCGAGTCGCTGCCGCAGCGCGACTGGCAGCGGGCGAAGGCGCTCGACGAGCTGAAGCGGGAAATCGAGCGCGACATGCAGCACAACCCGAGCTTCCAGGCGATCTTGCTGCAGAGCGAGCTCGACAAGCTGGCGCAGCTGCACTCGAGCTTCGTGACGCTGGCCACGGCGTGCAACCGGGCGGAGACCTACCTCGGCGCGACCGACCGCAAGGAAGTCGACCGCCAGATGGAGTCGCAGAAGGCGATTCTCGACCGCTCGAGCGACCCGGCGGTGAAGGACATCGCGCAGAAGAACCTCGAGGTGCTGAGCAAGCGGCAGCTCACCATCAAGGACATCGAGAACTTCCTCGCGCGGGCGCGCGGGCAGATGAACCTCATCGAGAACTCGGTGCGGCTGCTGCGCGACCAGGCGCTCACCATGACCAGCCCCAGTCAGCTCGGCGAGCAGCTCGACGACCTGCTCACCGGGGTCGACGCCATCCAGCAGTCGGCGAAGGACACCGAGGCGATGCTCACCGCGAGCCGCTTCGACCCCATCTCCGCGGTGGGCGCCGAAGGTGAAGGTGCGGCGCGCCAGGGGCAGCGGGTGCGCGAGCCCTGAAGGCGGCGGGCGGCCGGCTCACTTCTTCTGGTAGGCGAGGAACAGCCCCCGGCTCGCCGAGTCCTGCTTGACGCCGGCCCACCAGAGCGCGACCTGCAGCGTGACGTCGGTGTAGCCGCCCGCCTGCACCTCGGACTTCGACGGCATGTACAGCTTCACCTTCATGGTGCCGCCCACCGGAGGGTCGCTCTCGGCGGTGGTCGACGGGTCGAGCGTGAGCACTTCCTGCTGGTCGTTGAGCCAGTTCTTCTCGAAGTGCGATTGGTAGTCGTTGGCGGTGAGCTCTTCCCACCCGAACGTCTTCTCGCCGTCGAGCACGATGGAGGTGAAGACGACCTTCACGTCGCGCAGGTCGCCGCTCTTGGGCCGCGACTTGAAGTTGAGCGTCGCCCAGCAGCTGATGCCGTCGCCTCCGAGGCCCGGCCGCACGTCGGACAGCGTGGCGTTGCTGCACCCACCGAGGAGCACGGGGAGGACCAGGAGCAGTGGCCGCATGCCGGGAGCCTCGCACACCGGCCTCGCCGCCGTGCACGGGGTTCTCGTTAAGCGACGGCGAGGCTCGCCCGGATCCGCCGAGCCGTGGGACACTCGGGCCGTGAGCCTGGCAGCCTGCCAGCACTGCGGCGCGCCGCTGGTGGTCGGGGCGGTGGGGTGCGACCGCTGCGGCCGGTACCTGTCCGGCGACGAGCTGAGCCGAGGCACCGGCGCCGGCGCGGTGCAGACCCAGCTGGGCACGCGCGTGCGCGCCGCCCTGCTCGAAGGCCGCTACCGGCTGGTGGAGCCCATCGCGGTGGGCCGCTCGTCGACCGTGTGGCGCGCCCACGACACCGCGCTCGACCGCCCGGTGGCGGTGAAGGTGCTCGACGAGGCGAGTGCGCGCTCCCCCGAGGCGGTGGCCCGCTTCGAGCGCCGCGCGCAGAAGCTCGCCTCGGTGGAGCACCCGGCGGTGGTGCCGGTGCTCGCGGCGGGCACCGCGGAGCCCAACCCCTTCCTGGTGATGCCGCTCATCGCCGGCGTCACGCTCGCCGAGCACCTCCACGCCAGCGGCGGGGCGCTCAGCCCGCCGGCAGTGGCGGAGCTCGTGGGCACGCTGTGCGAGGCGTTCGCGGTGCTGCACGCGACCGAGCACCGCGAGGCCGGGCTCGAGCTGCGCCACGTGCTGGTGAATGCCGCGGGCCAGCCGACGCTGCTCGACGCGGGGCTCGAAGGCAGCAGCCGCGGCAGCGCCGGAGCACTGGCGCCGAAGCTCGCGAGCGGTGGGCGCCCCGGTCCACGCAGCGACGTGTACGCGCTGGCCGCGGTGGCGGTGGAACTCCTGCGCGGGCACCCGCTGGCGGGC
>JAIBBQ010000269.1 GCA_019694595.1 Myxococcaceae bacterium | reverse complement strand
CGCGGTGGGGACCCCGGCGGGCCCGGGCAGCGGGCGCGGCGCGGCCACCGGCGCGGCGGCCGCGGCAGGGGCCGGAGAGCCGCTGGAGACCGGCTGGTAGGTGGGCACCGTCATGCCGCCGCCCGTGGGCATGCCGACGAGCGTCTTCACCTTGTCGAGGAAGGACGTGCTGTCGAACGGCTTCACGATGTGCGCGTCGGCGCGCGAAGCGCGGGCGCGGTTCTCGTCGAAGGGCTCGAAGGTGCCCGCCAGCAGCATCACCGGCGTGGCCTGGAGCGCGGGGTCGGCCTTGATCGCCTCGGCGACCTCGTAGCCGTTCTTGCCCGGCATCATGCAGTCCGCGAGCACGATGTCAGGCCGCAGCTCCCGGGCCTTGTTCACCGCGTCGAGGCCGTTGTCCACCATCGTCACCGTGAAGTCTTCGGTGGCGAAGATCATCCCGATCACCTTGCGGATGGTGTTCGAGTCGTCTGCGACGAGCACTGATTTCGGCATGGGTCCGGTGAGTGTACGCACTGCGAAAGGGCGTGCTCAAGAAAACGCTGGCGTGGCTTTTTGCTCCTGCCTGGGCTCAACTCCCTGCCCCCGATGGCGCAGGTGCTGCTGGTCGACGACGAGAAGGTGGCGAGGGCGCTGTACGGCGACTTCCTCACCGGTGCTGGCCACCAGGTGACCGCGGTCGCCACTTCCGCCGCCGCCCTCGTCGAGCTCGAGAAACAGCCCTTCGACGTGCTGGTCGCCGACCTCATCCTCCCCGAGAGCGACGGCATGGTGCTGCTGCAGCGCACCAAGGCCCAGTGGCCGGAAACCGAAGTGGTGATCATCACCGCGCTCGACCAGGTCGAGGCCGCGGTGCGAGCCATCAAGAACGGCGCCGCCGACTACCTGGTCAAGCCGGTGAACCCCGAGGTGCTGGCGTCCGCGGTGGCGAGGGCCATCGCCACCCGCTCGGTGCTGCGCGAGAACGAGGCGCTGCGCCGCCACGTCTCGCTGCTGGAGACCGGCCAGCGGCTCGCCACCACCCTCGACCGGGCCCGCCTGGCCGAGCTCGCGCCCGCGGCCTTCGAGAGCGCCTGTCACGCCGCCGCGGCGCTGTTCGCGCTGCCGGGCGAGAAGGGCTGGGAGATCCTCGGGCAGCACGGTCTCGCCGAGGACCAGGCGGAAGCGCTGTCGGAGCAGGTCGAGGCGGCGCTGCGGCACGGCGTCGACCCCAAGGGCCAGGAGCTCGCGCTCACCCTGCCCAAGGGCCTGGAGACGGCCTACCTGATGCCGGCCCACGACGGCGACGTGGTGCGGGGCGCGGTCGCCCTCTTCTACTCCGCGGAGATCTCCGACCAGGGGCTCGAGGCCGCGGCGTTCCTCGCCCGCCACCTCGGGCTGGCGCTGCGCACCCTGGGCAAGTTCGCCGAGGTGGAAGACCTCGCGTACCTCGACGACCTCACCCACCTCTTCAACAGCCGCTACCTGCAGCTCCTGCTCGACAAGGAGCTGCGCGCCCAGCCGGCCGGCAGCCAGCCGGGCAAGCCGTTCTCGCTGCTGTTCCTGGACCTCGACTACTTCAAGAGCGTCAACGACACCCACGGCCACGTGGTGGGCAGCAAGCTGCTGGTCGAGGTGGCGCGGGTGCTCAAGGGCTGCGTGCGCGACGGCGACGTGGTCACCCGTTACGGCGGCGACGAGTACGTCATCTACCTGCGCGGCACCGACTCGGGCGGGGCGCTCAAGGTCGGCGAGCGCATTCGCCGGTCGATCGAGACCCACAAGTTCCTCGCCCGCGAAGGCTACAGCCTGCAGATCACCACCAGCATCGGCGTGGCGAGCTACCCCGAGCACGCGCAGGACAAGGCCACGCTCCTCGACAACGCCGATCGCGCCATGTACCGCGGCAAGAAGGGCTCGCGGAACATCATCTACGTCGCCGCCAAGGGCCTCGAGGCCACGCCGCAGTCGCGCCACCTCACGCCCGCGCAGCCCGGCAAGCCGGACGACACCGTCACCTGACGCCCGCGTCGGGCAGCCGCCACCGCTCCACCGTCGACAGCACCGAGTTGCCGGAGCCGTAGCCGAAGCCCTTCAGGTCGGCGCGCGCCGCGGCCAGCCGCCCCACCACCACCAGCGGCACCACCGGCAGCCTGCGCGCCCAGTGCTCCTGGAGCCGCTCCAGCAGCGCGCGGCGGCGCTCCTCGTAGAGCGTGTCCTCGTAGCGCTCGTAGAGCTCGCGTTCCGGCTTCTCCCAGGCGCCGGGCACGTCGGCGCGGGTCTCGAAGCGGCCCTTGGCGAACGGCAGGTTGAAGAAGCGCAGCGGCTGCTCGGGGTCTCTCGCGGTGAGCAGCAGGCCACCGTGGCCGCGCTGGGCGACCAGCGCCTGCACGTCGGCGCGCTCGTCGTCGATCACCTTGAAGCCCAGCGCCTCGAGCATCGTGGTGAGCCGCTGCACCACGGTCGCCGTGGGCGTGCCTGCGCGGGACTTCACGTGAATGAGCTTCACCGGCACCTTGGTGGCCCCGAGCGCCTTGAGCGTCCGCCGCGCTTCGTCGGGCTCGTAGGCGTCGAGGTCGGCCCTGGGCAGCTCGGGAGAGAGCCCGTGGGCCACCAGCACGTCGAGCGGCTCCAGCGCGTCGACCAGCGCGCGGCGGTCGATGCCCTGCAAGATCGCGTGGCGCACCCGCTCGTCGTCGAAGGGCTTCACGGTGAGATCGGGCTGCAGCATGAAGAAGAGGTCACCCGCGAGCCGGGCGAAGGCCACCCCGGCGTCGCGCCCCAGCCGCTCGGCGCCCGCCTGCGGCAGCGACGGGACCACGTCGACCTCTCCGCTGAGCAGGGCCTCGGCGAGCGCCACTCCGCCGTCGTAGGCGATCACCTCCACGGTCTCGAAGGCCGGCGGCGTGCCGACGAAGTACGGGTTGCGCTTGAGCACCGCGCGCGTCTCGGGGACCACCGACTCGAAGCGGTACGGCCCCAGGCTCGGCGCGCCCTGCTCCAGCGCCACCCGGCCCAGGCCTTCCCGGCCGGCGTCGGCGTGGCCCTGCACGAAGGCCGCCGGGTAGATCATGGGCGGCGTGAGCACGTCGCTGCGCCGGTCCTCGTACTCGGCCTCCAGCGTGTGGGGGTCTTCGGCGCGCAGCGCGGTGCGGGCCGGGTCCTCGACGGCGGCGAAGCTCTCGCGGAGATCGTCCGAGGTGACCTTGGCGCCGTCGCTCCACGACAGCCCGGTGGCGAGTTCCCACCGCACGGCCATGCCGCCGCTGGGCAGCAGCTGCACGCGATCGTTGGTCAAGCTGGGGGCGAGCACCAGCGCGGTGGAGCTGAGGCCGCCGTCGGCGGTGGACACCAGCGGCCGGCGCACCAGGGAGCCCAGGCCAGCCCCGCTCGCGCTGGGCAGCGAGGCGACCCCGAGCCGCAGCACGCTGCCTTTGGGCGCGGGCGCGGCCGGGCGCACCATGGGCGGGAGCGGCGGCGGCTCGCGGTGCAGCACGCGGGTGACGCCCACGAAGGCGATCAGCGGAAGCAGCACGTACGCCAGGCGGTCGAGCCACCCGGCTGCACGGGGCGAGCGGGCCTCGAGGTTGCTCACCAGCACCGACGTCACCAGGGTGGACCCCACGAGCACGTACGCGCCCAGGAACAGCTTGTCGGCCGCCACCAGGTAGGACACGTCGGGCAGCCGGTCGGCCTGGGTGAAGTGGAAGGCGATGCAGGACAGCAGCGCGGTCACTCCGATGCCCGAGCGCACGTCGATGCGGCTGATGGGCAGGAACAGCGCGAGGATCGCCATGCCGAGGATGATCGACAGCGGCAGCACGAACTTGATCACGTACGGCGGCAGCGGCCGGGCGAGCTCCACCTGGAAGCTCACCGAGCGAAGCACCGCGTCTTGCCCTTCCTGGCCCACCGAGCCCAGGTCGCTCTGGTAGCGCAGCTCTTCCACCCGCGCGCCGAAGTGGGGCTCGTAGAGCCACCCGGTGATCGAGAAGCTCGGGCGCATGCCGCTCGCCGCGAGATCTGGCACCAGCTCGCCCGCGCTGCGGCGCAGCCCGAAGACGATGGGCAGCCGCTGCTGATCGAACGGGAAGTCCTGCACCGGAAAGTCGCCCCGGAAGGTGCCTTGCACCCGCCACTGGGTGCTGTGCCACCGGCCGTCGGACTCGGTACCCAGCTCTTCCTTGCTGTCGATCTCTCCGTTGAGGAACTCGAGCGGAGGCGAGGTCTCGGCCCCCAGCCACTTCACCCACACCCGCACGTCGGCCTTGAAGCGGCCGGCCTTGAGATCGAAGTCCGAGACGTCGTTGAGGTAGGCGCCCACGTAGACGCGGTCGGGGGGCGCGACGCGCACCTTGGGGGCGTGCCGCGGGTGCTCGCCCGGCTCTCCGGGCTCGCCCGCCGCCGCCTTCGCTGCCAGCACCAGCGCGAGGATCATCATCGCCGCGCTTCATAGGGCCCAACCGCGCCGGGGCCCCCCGAAAAGTGCAGCGCCCCGAACGCCTCAGGCCACCGCGCGCACCGCGGGGTGCACCAGGCGCTGCGCCTTGCCGCCCTTGTGCCAGATGGTCAGCTCGACCTGGGGGCTCAGCTCCAGCGCCATCTGCCGCTGCAGCTCTTCCACCGTGGCCACCGCGTGCCCGTTCACCTGGAGCACCAGGTCGTCGGTCTCGAGGCCGCCGCTCGCCGCCGGGCTGCCCCGGGAGATCTCCAGCACGCGGATCGCCTTCGCCTGGCCGACGGTCTCCGCCAGCGGCGCCTTGAGCGCCTCGTTGCGGGCGGCGATGCCCAGGTACCGGCGGCGCACTTCGCCGTACTTGAGCAGGAGGCTCGCCACCCACGACGCGGTGCTCGACGGCACCGCGAAGCCGATCCCCTGCGCCCAGGGCAGCATCGCGGTGTTCACGCCCACCATCTGCCCGCGGACGTCGAGCAGCGGGCCCCCGGAGTTGCCGGGGTTGATCGCCGCGTCGGTCTGGATGAGCCCCGACAGCGCCCGCCCTTCGCGGCCGGGCAGCGCCCGCTCCACCGCGCTCACCACGCCCAGCGTCACCGAGCGCTCGAAGCCGAACGGGTGCCCCATGGCCACCACCACCTGCCCCACCCGCACCCCGTCGGACAGCGGCAGCGTGCTGGCGTTCGCCTTGCCGGTGCGCAGCACCGCGAGGTCGGTCGGAGCGTCCAAGCCCACCACCTCGGCCGGCACCTCCTCGCCGTCGTGGAAGCGCACTTCCACCCGCCCCTGGCCCTGCACCACGTGAGCGTTGGTGAGCGCGTAGCCGTCGTGGGTGAAGACCAGGCCAGTGCCGTTGCCCTTGCGGTGGGTGACGGCGATCACCGCGGGGGCGGCCCGCGCCACGAGCTGCTCCAGCTCGTCGGAGAACAGCGCCAGCGGGCTCACGGCCTCGCCCCCAGGGTGACCTGGACCTTCTCCACCCTGCCCTGGCGGTACAGGGTCACCGGCACCGTCTGCCCGACGTGATCGGCGCGCAGGTACGCGTAGAGATCGTCGAGCGTCTTCACCGTGTCGTCGCCCAGGTGCAGCACCGTGTCGCCGTAGCGCAGGCCGCTCTGCTCGGCCGGGCCGCCCGGCGCCACCGCCGCGACCAGGAGCCCCAGCTCCTCGCCGGTGGACGCCTGCACGTCGCCCGGCAACGTGAGCGGCTGCAGCGTGGCCCCCAGCCAGCTCTGGCGCGGCTTGCCGTGCGCCTCGAGCTGCGCGGCCACCCGCTGCAGCGTCACGGTGGGAATGGCGACGCTGGTCCCGCGCACCAGCGCGGTGGTCACCAGGCCGACCACCTCTCCGCCCGCGTCGAGCAGCGCGCCACCCGAGAAACCGGGCTGATGCGGGGCATCGGCTTCCAGCCAGAAGTCGAGCTCGCCGCCCTGGGCGAGGCGGACCTTCTGCCGGCCGCGCACGCTGATGATGCCGCTGGTCGCCCGCACCGTCTCTCCGGGGCGCCCGAGCTGGAGCGCGAGCTGCCCGACCGTCAGCGCGGCCCCGTCGGAGAAGGTGGCAGGGGTGAGCGGCGCCCCGTCGACTTCCAGCAGCGCGAGATCGGTGGTGGGGTCGACCCCCTTCACCTTGGCGGATCGGACCTCGCCTTCGAGGCCCACGCTCACCTGGTCGCCGCGCAGCACGTGGGCCGCGGTGATCACCCGCTGCGGTGACAGCACGACGCCGCTGCCCGCCCGGCGGCGGCCGCCTTCCACCCGCACCACGCTGCGCCCCGCGCGCGCGACCACGTCTGCCAGCGCCTGCGACAGCTGCCGAAGATCGATTCCCATGTGCCCTGCCTCGCTTTCGTTCCGTGAAGGCTACGGAGCGCGGGCGAACGAGGAATCGCCCGAACGGGCAGGTGGGTCAGGGGGTGTCGAGGTCGGGGGTCTCGAGGATCTCGGTGTCCTCGACCTTGACGTTGAAGAGCTTGACCATCTTCTGCGGTTCCACCGTGACGTTGCGCGCCGGGCTGCGGGTACCGTTCAGCTCCAGCACCACGGCGTGCTTGCCGGCGCCCAGCTCCAGCGGGGCGTCGGGAAGGATCGGCGTCTTGCGGCCGGTGCCCTTGCCATCGACGATCACCTGGGCCCCAGGGGGAACCGAGGTGCACACCAGGAAGCCCGTGCCCTGGGGCTGGGTGGGCCCCGGGTTCTGCGGGCGGACCGCGACGGCCCCGGCAGGCTTCAGCTCGGCGACGACCGACTTCTCTTCCGGCGCGGCTGCGCTCAGCGTGCCGCTCGCCGGCGTGAAGCCGGCCTTGCGCACCAGCCAGGCGTACGTGCGCCCCACCGTGAGCTGCTCGGCGCGCGCTCCCGGCAAGGTCCCCACCAGCACGCCGTCGACCAGCACCTCGGCCCCCGGGGTTCCGGTGAAGCGGGCGGAGAACTGCTCGGCGACCGCCACGCTGCCAGCTCCCGCGTCGACGGCCGGCCGGGCCACGGCAGCCCCTCCGGCGGACGGCAGCGCCTCGAGCAGCACGGTCACCTGGGTCACCTGCTCGCCGGCGATCACCGAGATGCGCTGGGTGTGGGTCTTGAACCCCGGGGCGAGCGCCACCAGATCGTAGTCCCCGGGGGGCAGCTGGGTGGCCACGCCGGGAGTGAGCAGCCGGCCCGCCACGGTGATCTGCGCTTCGACCGCGGGGACGCAGCGGACGATCACCGCCGAGTTCCTCGGCGCGCTCGGGCTCATCGCGGCGATCGCGCCACCGACCAGGAGCACCAGCGCCAGCGCCCCGCCGGCGAACAGCAGCGTGCGCCGCGGCGGCAGCCTGAGCCCGGGCGGCAACGGGGTGCCGGGCGAGGTGACCTCGCTGGCGGCGTCGGTTCGGGCCTTCGCCGCGGAAGCCTTCTGCTTGGCCGCCTTCTTCTTCGGGCTCGGCCGGAGCGACTCGACGTTCACCACGTGGGTCCGCTCGTCGGGCGGCGGCGGTTCCTCGGTGGTCGGCGGGGCCTCGGGCTCGGGCTGGGGAGCGGCGACCGGCATCGACCCGGTGGCGGGCTCGAAGCCCGACCCCAGCGACACGTCCCAGGGGACCTGCACCGGCCCGGTGGTCTCGCCCCCGGCCCGGCTCGCGGACGCGGCAGCCTGGGCGAGCAGCGCCTTGGCCCCGGGCAGCACGGGGTTCGACGGCGAGGTCCGCTCTTCCTCGGGCTCCAGGGGCTTGCCCGACGGATCGGTCCGCTCGGCGGCGACCGCCGACGGCACCGCGGGCTGGAGCGGGTCGGTGACCGGCGACAGGCCGCGCTTCGAAGGAGGCCGGGGCGCCGACACCGCAGGCGGCAGCCCGGATCGTGACGCCGGAAGCGCGGGAGTCGCCCGCGGCGCGGCCAACGGCGGCAGGCTGCTGCGTTAAGGC
>JAIBBQ010000268.1 GCA_019694595.1 Myxococcaceae bacterium | reverse complement strand
CCCTGCGAGGCCTGCGCCCATTCACGCGCCCGGCGACGCAGGCGGCCATCGATGACGGCGGCGGCCACCACCTCCAGGGCCTGCAGCCTCCGCCCGGCCCGGCTGGGCGAATCGAGGCGGGCCCCCAGGGCCACCGCGCAGTCCTCCACGCCGCCCGGGCGGCCCGGCCAGACCCGCGAGACCACGGCCTTCAGGTCCTCCACGGGCTCCACCGGGAGCCCCGCGGCCCCCAGCAGGTCGGTGGTGTGGCGGCCCCAGCAGGTCAGCACGCCGCCTTCAGCGAACGCCCGCCACCGCGCGAGGCCCGTTTCCCGCGCCTCACCTTCGAGGAAGCGCTCCGGCGCCACCCCGAGGTGACGCACCGCCGACGGAGACAGCGCGCGCTGCGGCACCAGGCAGGCCTCGAACGTCTCCTGCCCCCGGGCGCCCAGCAGGTGAATGAGCTCCGCGTGGCCTTCGGGCCCCTGCCCCCGCGGCCAGGCGTTCGACTCGGTCGCCACCAGCACCAGCCGCTGGGCCGCGTCCTTCACCCGGCCTTCCGCGCTCGAGAGCCCGTCGTCGCGGCGGTCGTGCCGGTGCCGCGAGGGCCCCTGCTGCCGCGCGATGTACTCGAGCTGCCGGTCGACCATGGCGTCGAAGGCCTTGAGCATCGGCGCGTAGCGGCCCGGCGCGCGCTCGCACGTCTCCAGCACCTCGACCACCGCCTCGATGGTCGACAGGCAGTGCGCCTTGGGCTCCTTGCGGATGCGGTAGTTGCCCGGCTTCGACGGCTGCAGCCGCACCTTGGGCATGGCGGCGAAGAGCGGCGAGCGGAAGAGCAGCTTCTTCGCGTTGTCCCAGGTGCCGTCGACCACGAAGAGGGTGGTGGGCGGGGTCTTCAGCTCCCGAGCGTCGACCGCCTCGTCCGACGGAAAGAGCACCGCCGCCCCCGGCTCGCTCGCCAGCGCCTGCAGCCGCTCCGAGCCTTCGGGGTTGAGCGTGATGAAGAGCTCGGAGCCCGGCAGCGAGCGGTGCGCCATGCGGCAGGTCGACACCGGCACCCGCGCTTCCCTCGGGTGCTGGATGAAGACCACCCGCGTCGGGCTCTGCACGGTCACCACGTCGGAGCACCAGCACACGACCTTCGGCCGGTGGCAGCGCCAGCACACCTCGCGGGACGTGGGAGCGACTTCGGGCGTCACGGCGCGCGGGCTAGCACAGGCGCCCGCGTACCGCTCTCCCCGGCCCATCTCGTGCCACGGCCCCCGACCGGCCGGCTCACAGGTGGCGTGCGCGGAGGAACTCGAGCATCGCGGGTTCCCAGTCCCGCCCGCTGCCGTCGCCCACGCCGTCGGGCCAGTTCAGGTGATTGCTCCCCGCGAGATCGGACGTGCACGACGACGTCGGCGCACAGCTCGTGCGCGGCTGAGCGGCCGCGTCGAGCATCACGTGGGTGACGTCGCCGTCGCCCAGCTCACCCGTGAGCCGCGCCATCCAGGCGGTGGCGTTGTTGGAGACCGGGCGGCCGAGCGCCACCCGCTGGGCCTCGTCGCAGGTGGCCGAGTCACAGTCGCGGTGCACGAAGAAGACCGGGAGCTGCAACATGGGCACGCTCTTGAAGGCGCACCGGGTGCCGTCGTCCACGCCGATCCCCGCGAACGGGTCGCCTCCCGAGTAGACGGCCGCGGCCGCGACCCGGTTGCCGCCGGGCGTGGCGATGACGTGGCGCGAGAAGGCGTAGAGCTGCGCGAAGAACGCGCCGTTCGACCACCCCATCACGTAGATGCGGCCAGGGTCGATGCCGCCGGCCGCGACCAGCTCGTCGATCAACCGGTCGGCGTTCCGGAAGTCGGGGTTGGTGGAGAGCGCGCCCGTCGAGCGGAAGTAGGCGTCGTGCGCCGTGCCGCCTCCGGTCTGGCTCGCCACCTCGCCGACCGGCATCAGCAGGTTGCGGCCCTGGTCGGAGGCGAGCACGAAGCCGTTCACCCCGCCGTCGCCGTTCATGGGGAAGGTGGCGGCCTTCTGACGCAGCAACGTGCTGTTGTAGATGACGTCGGCGGTGCCGGACCACCCGTGGAAGTAGAGGACCAGCGGTCGCAGGCCCGCCCCCGGAGGACGGAAGACGCAGGCGGCTCGGTCTTCCCCCGTCACCGAGTCCGACCACGTCCTGGGGGGCGAGTCGTTGAAGCTCGGGCGCCCGGGAGCGAGGGTGCGGCAGCGCGGCGCGGTGAAGGCCGTGGTCACCGTCCGGCCGGTGAGATCCGTGCACGGCTTCGCCGAGGAACAGGCCGGGAGCGTGCTGCAGAGTCCGGTCCGGCCGTCGCACACCGCGCCTGGCGCGGCGCAGGCCTCGGGCATCGACCCGGCGTCCGTGCCGGCATCCACGCCTGCGTCCATGCCGCCATCCTTCGGGACCTTGGAGCCGCCATCGGGCCCGGGCAGCTCGACCGGGCGGCCACAGCCCAGCGCCAGCCCCGTCCAGGCGAGCGCGACCATTCCCATCCTCGACACCACCATGTCCGCTGGCTCCTTGCTTCTGCGCGCAACGCAGCTCCAACACGCCCCACCTCGTTTGGTTTCGCGGCCGGGTCATATCGCAGGGCCGCGCGCTGAGACGCCCAAGCCTCGCCTGCGCCACAAGGGCGCCGCCGGACGCGACCCATCGCCGCCGGGAGCCCGGTGGGGACCACGTCTCACCACGCTTGAGGAAGACGGAGGCCGGGCGCGCCCGGCTCAGGCGCCGTTGAGGAGCCCCGGCATCGGCCCGGTGCCGTTGTCGAGCAGACCGAAGGTGTTCACGTCGGTGAAGCCCATGAAGTGGCAGAGGCTCACCAGCAGGCGGCTGTTGATGATGCCCGGCGAGTACTTGAAGTACCGCCCGGTGTTGACGCCCGCCTTTCCGCCGCCCGCCAGCACGAAGGGGATGTTGTCGATGCTGTGGGTGTTGCCGGTGCCGATCTCCGAGCCCCACACCACCAGGGTGTGGTCGAGCACCGTGCCGTCGCCTTCCGGGAACTTGTCGAGCTGCTGCAGCAGGTACGCGAAGCGCGAGGCGTACCAGCGGTAGATCTCCACCAGCCGCTGCTGCGCGGGCGCGGTGGTGTCGTGGGTGGTCAGGTGGTGCTCCATCGTCTGACCGAGGAAGTCGTAGATGCCCTGCTGCCCGCCGTCGTTCTCGCCCGGCCGGAACATCAGGCTCCCCACCCGGGTGAGCCCGCACGCCAGCGAAGCCGCCAAGAGCTCGCTGTGCCGGTCGATGGCCCAGGCCCGGTAGCCCGCCGTGCTCTGCGCCCGGTTCTCCGGCGCGGTGGGCGGCACGCAGCCCAGGTCCGAGCTCTGGAGCGCCTGCTGCAGCTCGGAGATCGCCTGGGTGTGCGACTCCAGCCGGCTCACGTCGGCCTTCGACACCTTGGGCTTGAGCCGCGCCAGGTCGGCCTTCACCACCGCGAGCACGTCGGTTCGGCGGGTGAGCTCGCGCGCGCGCTGCGCCGCCGGCTCGAGCAGCGGCCCGAAGAGCTGCTGGAAGGCCACGTACGGGTCCTGCTTGGGCGGCAGCGGCTGCGCGGGCGCCGCGTAGCTGATGTACGCCCCGGGGAAGCCGCCGCCCGACTGCACGCCGAACTCGAGCGACTTGTACGGCGTCACGTTGCCCAGGCGCTTGGCGATCTCCTGGTCGACGGAGTTCGAGGTGTTCCACCCGAAGTTGCAGCCGCCCGAGCAGTCGGACCGGGCGAAGGTCTTGTCGTCGGCGAGCCCGGAGCCGGTGAAGAGCACCGCGGGCCCTCGGGTGTGCGGCGCGCCCGGACCGCCGGCGCGAATGCCCATGCCGTCGACCACCACCAGCTTCTGCTGGAAGCCTTTGAGCGGCTCGAGGATGTACGGCAGCGTGAAGGCGGTGCTGGTGCCGGTCGGCCGCCACTGGTCCCACACGGTGCCGTGCGGGGTGAAGAAGAGCACCACGCGCTTGATGGGCGCCGCCGTCTGCCCGAAGGCCTCGAGCGAGCGCAGCGCGGCGGCCACCGAGGCGGAGCCGGCGAGGGACAGGAGATCGCGGCGGGAGATCATGGCGCCTTGCGCTCCTTGAAGGCCTGGCTGTGCACCAGGGTGTCGAGCAGCGCGCGGTAGCCCTTGGGGTTCTCCAGCGCCTTGCTCATCGCCTTCACCAGGCAAGTCTCGCTGGCGGCTTCCGGGCGGCTCAGGCCCGAGCGGAACCACTGCTTGGCGAAGCACAGCCGCGCGCTGGAGCTCGCCGCGAGCTTGGTCCCCAGACCTGCCGCCCCGAGGTAGGCGCCGTCGACGTCGGTGCCGATGAGGCTGCCGCGCACGTCGACCGGCGCGGTGCCTTCCATGGTGCGCGCCACGCCGTGCTGGTCGAAGCCTTCGAGCGAGAAGCCGATGTCGTCCATCAGCCGGTGGCAGCCGCTGCACGACGGGTCGGTGCGGTGGGCGCTGAAGCGCTCGCGGGTGGTCTGCCCCGGCACCGGGTCGGGCGGCGTGGCGTTCACGTTGGCGGGAGGGTCGGGCACCTCCTGGCAGAAGAGGACCTTGCGCACCCACTTGCCGCGCAGCACCGGCGAGGTCTGCTGGGCGTGCGAGTGCGAGAAGAGCACGCCCGCCTGGGTGAGCACTCCGGCGCGATCCGTCCCCGCGAGCGTCAGCCGCCCCTTCGCGTCGGGCGCGGCGGTGACCCCGTAGAGCGCCTTGGCGAGCGCGGGGCTGGCCACCGTCCACTGCGCGGTGAAGAGCGCCTCCATCGGCGGGCGCTCGTCGTCGAGCGCAGCGGACAGGAAACGCACCGTCTCGTCTTCCATCTGCGGCACCAGCGCGGGGTCGAGGCCCGCGAGCCGCTCCGGGCTGGTGGCCGCGGTCGACAACGGCTCGAGCTCGGCCCAGGCGGTGGCGAAGCCGGTCACCGCACGCTGGCGCCTGGGGTCCGCGAGCATGCGCTCGAGCTGCGTCGAGAGTCCTTCGTCGGTTCCGAGCGCGCCCCGCCCCGCGGCGTCGAGCAGCGCCTGGTCGGGCGCGCTGTTCCACAGCAGGTACGCCAGGCGGGTGGCGAGCGCGTACTGGTCGACTGCCCAGGCCTCCGTGGTCTCCGGGGTGGGCGGCAGCTCCACGCGGTACAGGAAGCTGGGCGACTGCAGCAGCGCCTCCACCATCGAGCGGATGCCCAGGGCGTAGGTGCTGGCCGCCTTCACCTTGTCGAAGAGGCCCACGTAGGCGGTGACCTCGTCGGCCTCCAGCGGCCGGCGGAACGCGAGCGCGCCGAAGCGGGTGACGAAGGCCTTCGCGCAGGCGCTGGCGCCGTTGGTCTGGTCGGCGCACGGCGCGACGGCGAGCGCCCTGGGCTCGAGCTCCGCGCCCAGCTTCTCGGCGACGAACTGGTACTGCTCGGCGAGGCTGCGCGTCATCTGCACCGAGGTGTTGGCGGCGAAGGGCCCCACCTTCTCGTCGGCGGTCAGCGCGCTCGACGGCACGAAGGCCGCCTGCAGCAGGTCGGTCGCCGCGTGGTCCACCTGCTCGCGGCTCAGGCGCACCATGGGGCTCACCCCGGTCGGCCCGGGCGTGCAGGTCTGCTCGGTGGGCGCGCCGCCTCCGGTCCCGGTCTCCACCGGGGGCAGCGGAGGCGGTGCGATGACCTCACCGGTGCACGCCGCGAAGGCCAGCAGCGTCGCGCCGAGGGAGAGCTTCCGCACGGCTCATCATGCTAGCGCGCCCGCTCCGCGCGGGCATCGAGGGGACCCCGAGCGCCAGGCCCACCTTTCACCACCACCCCGACGGCGTCAGTGCTGCCCCTTGTACGAGGGCTCGTGCACCAGGACCTGGGCCTTGAGCTCCGGCTCGTCGGCCACCGTCTTGTCGAGCATCTTCCAGGTGAGGTCGAAGGTGCGCCCGCCCTTGCCCACCGCGAGCGCCTTCTTCTTCAGCTCGTCGCGCCGCGCGGTGAAGTCCTTCTCCACGGTGGCGAGCTGGTCCTTCACGGCCTTGTCGGTGGCCGCCTTGCGCCGCCCCGCCACGTCCTTGAGGCGCTCTTCCAGGCTCTTGAGCAGCTCCTGGTCGCGCTTCACCTCGCTCAGGTCGACCCACGGGCCGCCGCCGTTGATGACCAGCTCGAGCAGGCCCAGGCCTTGCCCGCGCACGCCGCCGTTCACCACCACCGCGCCCAGCACCTCGGGGGGCGGGAAGCCGCGGCCGTCGCCGCCCGACTGGAGCACGAAGTCCGCCTCGCCCTTGAGCTGCTGCGAGAGCTCCAGCGCGTCACCGTGGGGGACCGCCGCCAGCACCACCAGCAGGTCGGCCTTGCCCTTGAGCGCCTTGAGTTCGGTGCGCGCGAGGCCGACGATGGGGAGGCCCTCGACGCCGGGCACGCCGCCCACCGGGCCGACCGGCGAGAGCCCCACCACGCCCACCTTGAGGCCGCCGGCGTTGAGCACCACCGACGACGGAAACGGCTGCTTGCCGGAATCGCGCAGGTTGGCGGAGACGATGGGCAGCCCCACCCGCGCCGCCTCGGCCTTCAGGAACGCGGTGCCCGCGCCGAGATCGCGCACGCCGGGCGCGAGCGCCTTCACCCCCAGCGCGGTGAGCGCCTCGAGGATGAAGGAAGCGCGCGCCTTGGCCGGCGCGTCCTGCTCGCCCATGCCGCGGAACAGCGCGTTGCCCGCCTCCAGCTGGAGCGTCGGGCCGCTGCCCAGCGAGGACAGCACAGTCTTGCGACGAGGCAGACCGCCCGTCGGGTTGAGGGCTCAACCACAGGGGGCGATCTCGCCCCCCATGTCTCCCGTGATGATGAGCGTGAGCCGCTTCTCGGCGCCCAGCGCCTGCGCTGCGAGGAGCGAGAGCCCGAGCGCGAAGACCTTGCTCACTTCTTGGGGCCCTTCGCGGTCTTGGCCTTGGCCACCTCGACCAGCTTCCCCTTCACCTGCTTCGCGGCGTCCGACTTGGGGAACTGCCGGGCGAGCTCGTCGAGCGTCAGCTTCGCCTCGTCGTACATCTTGAGCTTGAGGAAGCAGTCGCTCGAGCGCAGGTACGCGTCGGGGGTGGACTTCGCCTTGGCGAACTCCTGGATGACCTTGCCGTACTCGTAGATGGCCTCGCGGCACTTGTCGTCGGCGTAGTGCAGCTCGCCGAGGCCGAAGTGCGCCTCGCCCGCCTCGGGGGCCTTGGGCCACTTCTTGAGCAGCTCGTCGTAGAGCCGCTTGCCCAGCGCGCCGTCGGACTTGGCCTTCTCGGCGGCGAGCGCCAGGTACTCCTTGGGGTCGTCGGGGCGCTTGAGCTCTTCCGACGTCTTCTTGGCGGCGGCGGCCTTGTCGTCGATGCGCGCTTCCATCGAGTCGTTGGTCTTCTTGAGCGCGCCTTCGAGCTCGGAGATGCGGTGCTGGTACTCCTCGAGCGTCCCGCGCAGCGCGGCCACGTCTTCCAGCGTCTTCTGCAGCTGCACGCCGATGTCCGCGTCGGTGCGGCGGCTCGCCTTGTCGAGGCCTTCGAGCGCGGCCTGGACCTGCTGCAGCGTCACCGCCATGCGGTCCTGGCTGTCCTTCAGCTGGGCCTCGAGCCGCTCGTTGCGCGTGGCGAGCTTGTCGATGCGGTCCTCGAGCAGACGGCCGCGATCGGCGGGGTAGAAGCAGCCCGACGCCAGGGCGGCGAGCAGCGCGATGAGGGTTGAACGCATCGCCTGCTCGTATACCGCACCTGGCGTGGGCCACTGAAATTACTGCGCGCGGCGCCGGCGACGGCTCAGGCCCGCGAGCAGCACGCCCAGCAACGGCAGCACGCCGTCGGCGCCCGCGGCGCAGCCGCAGCCCTTGGCCGGAGGCGCCGTCGGCACGCCCTGCGCCTGGGTCAGCGTGAGGTCCTTCACCAGCACGTCGACCCGCGCG
>JAIBBQ010000267.1 GCA_019694595.1 Myxococcaceae bacterium | reverse complement strand
CGTCTGCGCCAGGGTGAGCGCGCGGGAAGCCGACTCCGCCAGCTCGAGCCCTGCCTTGAGCTCGAGGCTCTGCGCCACCGCGGCGCCCTCGGCGGCCTCCGCGGGCAGCGGCGGTGGCAGGCGCTCGGGCAGCGCGGCCACCTCGAAGCGGCTCTTCCCCGCGGGCAACCCCAGCGCGCGGATGAAGGCTTCCCGCGCCTCGGCGACCGCCTGCTTCGCCTCGAGCTGCTGCAGCTTCGCCAGCTCCACCGCGGCCCGCTGGGTCGACAGCTCGCGCGGCGGCAGGTTGCCCACCCGGTGCAGCTCCTCGGCGGCGGCCACGCTGGCTTCCAGCGCGGCGAGCGCCTGGCGCCGCAGCACCTCGCGCGCCAGCGCCCCCTGCAGCGCGAGGCACTTGAGGCGCGCGACGTACCCCAGCTCGAGCAGCTTGCCCGCGGCCTGCCACTTGGCAGCCTCGAGCTGCGACTCGGCGACGCCCTGCTTGAGCGGCGCCAGCACCATCGCGGTGAGCTCGAGGTCGAGCCCGAGGTCGAGCTGGGCCGGCTGCGGCCCGCCGGGGGCGCGCAGGTCGAGCTCGGCGTGGGGGTTGGGCAGCACGCCCGCCTGCACGAAGGCGCCGCGCGCGATGCCCAGCTCCGCCAGCGCCGCGCGCGCCGAGCGATTCGCGAGCAGCGCCACCCGCGCCGCGGCGTCGGGCGTCAGCGGCTGGGCGAGCAGCGGCTCCAGCTCCGGGGGCAGCTCGGTCGAATCGCTGGGGTCGGGCAGCGTGAGCCCCTTGAGCTTGAGGCGGTCCTGCACCTCGGCCTCCACCGCCCCGCGGTCACCCGCGGTGGACGTGGTGGCGCAGCCAGCGAGGCACAGACCCAGGGCGAGCAGCCGGAGCGACGAGGGGCGCGCGAGGTCCACGGGCGAGACATGGCGCATTTGCCCCGGGCTTCCAAAGCCAAACCTCGTGGCCCCGGCCTATGAAGTCTCATGCTCGCCATCAGCTTGCTGCTCGCCGCCGCGCCCACCACCACCCCCGCCGGGCTGGAGGCGCTCTTCGAGAAGGTCGACCCCTCGGTGGTGACGGTGCGGGTGGGCCTCAAACGCCTCGACGAGACGAGCTCCGGCTACCGGCTGCAGGTGGGCGTGGGCATGGGCGCGGGCGTGGTGCTGCACGACGGCGGCTTCATCGCCACCGCGGCGCACGTGGTCGACGGCTCCGAAGGCGTGTGGGTCGACTTCCAGGACGGCACCACCGAGCCCGCGGACATCGTCACCCTCTCGCGCACCGAGGACGTGGCCCTGCTCAAGGTGTGGTCGATGCCCAAGGGCGTGGTGGTGGCCACCCTGGGCAACTCGGACTCGGTGAAGCCCGGGCAGAGCGTCTTCGCCATCGGCGCGCCGCTGGGCCTGGGCCACAGCCTCACCGCGGGCGTCGTCTCCAGCGTGCGCCACGGGCCCCACCAGGGGTTGATGCCGGGCAACGTCATCCAGACCGACGCGGCGCTCAACACCGGCAACTCCGGCGGCGCGCTCTTCAACGCCAAGGGCGAGGTGGTGGGCATCGCGAGCTACATCGCCTCCACCTCGGGCGGCTCGCAGGGGCTGGGCTTCGCGGTGCCGTCGAACGTGGTGCGCGAGCGGCTCTTCGAGCACCCGCTGCCCTACCTCGGCGTCTCGCTGCGCCACCTGCCGCCGCCGGTGACCAAGCTCTTCAACTGGCCGTACCCCGAGGTGATGCTCATCGAGGTGGTGCGGCCCAAGTCGGCGGCCGACGAGGCGGGCCTCGTCGGCGGTCAGGTCGACGCCACCATCGGCGGCTCCGAGGTGCGCCTGGGCGGCGACGTCATCGTCAAGGTCCACGGCCACGATGCCGGGGACCTCAAGGCCATCGGCCAGTACCTGGACACCCTCAAGGAAGGCGACCAGGTGGAATACACGGTGCTGCGGGGCGGGAAGCTGCTCGACGTCTCGGTGAAGGTGCCGAAGCGGATCCCCGTCCCCAAGCTCAAGAAGTGACTTACTTGAGCTGCCAGGCTTCGACGGCGCTCGCCATGAAGCGCGGCACCAGCAGCCGGTTGCGCTTGGAGTCGTAGCCGATGTCCGCCGGCGCGGCGACGTCGCTCACCACCGGCTTGAACTCGCCGCCCGGCTTGCCCTGGAAGACGGCCGAGGCCGCCCAGCTGGAGACCAGGAAGTCACCGCCCGGCAGCACCACCACGCCGTCGAGGCCGCCCTGCGGCAGCTTGGTGACCGCGCCCTTCTTCTTGCCCTTGGCGTCGAGCGCCCACAGCTCCTCGTTGCCGAAGTTGACCAGGTAGAGCGCGCCGCCCGACTCCACCACGCCGTTCGGCTTGCCGAGGTCCTTGCCCTTCACCAGCGCCTTCGCCTTGCCCTTCTCGATGACGTAGAGCGCGTCGGTGCCGGTGGGCTCGAAGTCCTTCGCGCCCTGCTTGAGGCCGGAGTCGGTCACGTAGACCTTGCCGCCTTCACCCGCGAACACATCGTTGGCGAAGGTCGCGCCGGGCAGCTTCACCTCGCCCTTGGGCGCGCCGGTGGCGCGGTCGAACATGCGCACGGTGTCGATGTCCGCGACGTAGAGGACGCCGCCGGCCAGCGCGAGGCCCTTGGGCGCGTTGAGCGTGACGCCCTTCTGGCCGCCTTCCACCAGCTTGGCGTTCACCACCGCGCCGTCGGGCGAGAGCACCGAGATGTAGCCGTTGTTGTCCTTGGCCAGCGGGGTGCCGTTGATGTTCGACACCAGGTAGACGTCGGCCTCGGCGTCGTAGAGCACCGATTCCGGGGTGGCGAGGCCTTCCTTCACCGTCATCACCGGCGCCGGCTTCACCTCGGCCGGGGGCTTCGCGGGCTCGGCCTTCTTGGCGTCGGCCTTGTCGGGCGCGGGCGCAGGCTTCGGGGGGGCGACGTCGCCGGTGAGCAGCGGCAGGGCGAGCGCGAGGGCGGTGAGCATGGTGGTCCTCTTTCGGAAGCGGGTGGACTGCGGCGGAAAGCGGCGCGGAACATAACCGCGCGCGCTGCGCCCGCCACGCCTTCAGCGCGCCGCGCGCGAGCCGCCCACGCCCTGCGCCCGCGGCCACGCGCTGCCGGCGGGCTCCAGCGGGCGCAGCTCGAAGGTCTCCAGCGCCAGCGCGGCGTCGTGGCGCACCGTGGCCACCAGCCGGCCGGGCACCGCCACCGCGGCGAGCAGCTCGGGGTCGGCGAGGAGCTCGCCGCGCAGCACCTGCTGCCCGCGCGCGTAGGCGTCGAGGTACGCGTGCGCGCCGGCGTCGTCGCGCTGGTTGCTCACCGCGAGCAGGCTGCCCGCGCCCTGCACCAGGAGCTCCGCGTCCACCACCCTCGCCTGCTCGGCCCGGGGCGCCACCGCGGCGCGCCACAGCACGTGGCCGTCGTCGAGCGAGAAGGCGTGCACCCAGAGCGCCTCGTCGGCGACCTGGCAGCTCGAGAGCGGCTCCGGGCACTGGCGGAAGAAGGCGACGCCGGTGCCGCCGCCGGCCAGCGCAGGCTCGAGGCCGCGCTCGCCCGCGTCGAAGGCCAGGTGCACCAGCCCGCCGTCGGTGAGCAGCACGTGCTCGGGGCCCGCGACCGCCGCGCCCTCGGCGACGCAGAGGTCCTGCGCCCCGGCGTCGAGCGCCACCACCCGCACGCCGCCGTCGGGGACCGGCGCGAGGAGCGCGCGTCCATCGCCGTCGAGGAACCAGGGCGCCCCGGCCTCGTCGAGCGCCAGCGCCTGGGCGGTGAAGGGGAGCGGCACCAGCGTGGTGCCCGCATCTTCCAGACGGGCGAGCGCGAGCCCGGCGTCGGTGCGGGCGAGGAAGAAGAGCGCGCGGCCCTGGGCGGCGATGGCGCGGGGCGAGAGCGGCGCGAGCGCGGTGGCGAGGCGGAGCGCGCCGGTGGTGCGGCTGCGCAGCTCGAGCACCCCGCCGCGCAGCACCGCGACGCCCTCGGCGGTGACGTGCACCAGCGCGCCGCCGTCTTGGCCGAGCTCGGCGCGCCAGCGGTCGATGCCGTTGAAGGTGTACGAGACGAGCGCGCAGCCGGCGTCGCGCGGCATTCCCCCGTCGGCGGCGCCGGCATCGGGCAGGCCCGCGTCGTCACCGGCGTCGGCGGCGCCACCGTCGCCCGCGTCGGCCGGCCCGGCATCGCCCGGCGCGGGCACGAGCAGCTCCGGTGCGCACACCGTGAAGTACACGTTGCCCTGCTCCGCGAACATCGGCCCCACCGGCACCTCGGTGAGCGGCACCACTTCCTTGGGCGCGAGGAGCCCCGCGTCGGGCGGCACGCACTTCTGGTCGTGGCAGTGCGACTCGCCGCGGCACGGCGTGGCCGGCGCGCAGACGAAGCCTTCGGGCGCGGCGTACGCGCCGCAGCCGCCGCTGACGCAGAGGTGGGCGGTGACGCAGTCGACGGAGCCGCAGGTGGTGTCGTCGGGCGCGTTCATCTCGCCGCAGCCGGTGGCGGCGCTGCAGGACGCGGCGTGGCACGGGTTGGCGGGCGTGGGGCAGACCTTGGCGGTGTGCACGCAGCCGACGTCGGGCGAGCAGCCGTCGTCGGTGCACGCGTCCTTGTCGTCGCAGGCGCGCGGCACGCCTTCGCACGCGCCCGCGCGGCAGGTGCCCTTCTCGAGGCAGATGCTGTCGGGCTCGCACATGGTGCCGTCGGGCTCGTTCGACTCCACGCAGCGGTCGAGCTCGAGCGAGTACTGCGAGGTGACGCACTTCTTCGACGGCGTGCAGTCGAGCGGGTGCACCCCGGTGGCGGCGAGCGGCACCAGCGCCTCGCCGTTGGGGCCACGCACGCGCAAGAGCCCTTCGGTCACCGTGCGCCCGGCGTGGAAGGTGACCGGCACCTCCACCGTGGCGCCGCCCGGCACGCTGACGGTGGCCTGCACCGTGAAGGGGTCGGACGCGGTGAGGGTGAGCTCCTGGTCGGCGCGAGTGACCGAGGTGATGCTCACCGGCAGCGCCTTGGTGGTGCCTTCCAGCACCCGGCCGTAGACCACGGTGGGGGGCGAGGTCTTGAAGCCCAGCACCTCGGGGTCGAGGCCGTCGGTGCCGCGGCAGGCGGGCACCAGGCAGAGCAAGGCGAGGAGGCGCGTTCGCGGCACGTGGGCGACCAGACGCGCACCGCCCGGGCGCGGCGCGATGCCGGTCTTGTAGCACTCCTCGAGGGGTGCGTTCGTGCGCCCCCGCGGACAGCGGTGTGCCTACACTCGCCGGCGTGAACGACGCCTCGCCCCACGCCCGCACGCTCGCCCGCAACGGCGCCGTGCTGATGCTGCTCGCGCTCCTCACCGGCATTCCCCTCGCGGCGGCGATGACCGGCAAGCTGCCGGCCGACGTGCACGCCATGGTGGCCGCGCACATCGGCGCCATCCTCGGCGCGCTGTGGATGGTGGCGGTGGCGGTGACGCTGCCCATGCTGCGCTACGGCCCCGCCGGGCAAGCGCGGCTGGCGCTCGGGGTGACGGTGCCCTGCTTCGCCAACTGGTTCGTCACCTTCGTGAAGGGCTTCCTCAAGGTGTCGGGGGTCGACTTCACCGGCAACGCCACCAACGACGCGGTCTTCGTGGTGCTCAACCTGCTGGTGGTGTTCCCTGCGCTGGCGACGGCGGTGGCGTGGATCTACGGCTTCGGCGGGGCGCCGCCGACGCAGCGCCCGAACTGAAGGCCGCGGCTCAGCCCACCCAGGGGCGCGCCTGCTTGATGCTCAGCTTGCCGTCGCTGGTGATCTTGAACTCGCACTCGATGGCGAAGTTGGGGTCGTTTTCCTTGTGGTACAGCTTCTTGAACTCGGTCTGGATGACCTTCATCGCGCGGAAGAGCGCGCGAATTTCCCCGTCCTTCAGCACCGCGGTGCGCCCTGGCGGGAGCGGCTGGTTGGTGCGCTGCTCGTACTGGATCTCCGCTTCGCCGTTGAAGCCGTAGTTGCCCACCACGATGGAATCGGGCGTGGCGCCGGCCTGCGGGTTGGTGACCAGGTTCTCGCCCACCTGCGCGTTGAGCGTCATGGTGTCCCAGCCGGGAATCGCGCCGCCCCAGCGCACCACGCCGTTGGCGATTTCCCCGTCCTCGTTGGGCATCACCAGCTCGGCCATGTTCACCGACTTGGGGTCCACCCGGTAGAAGTCGAACTCCGCCATCGCGCGCTCGTTGAAGACGCTGGCGAAGACCCGCTGCAGCCGCTTGTCGAGCGAGCGCGACGGCCGGGTGTCGTCGAAGCGGTAGGTGTACGACTCGAAGAGCCCCGCGCCGTTGAAGCCTTCGAGGTCCTCGCTGTTGCTGCTCGAGCGCAGCCGCATGTTCTCGTTGGGCAGCTTGGCGTGGAAGTCGGCCTTGAGCTTCTCGAGCTTGGTGTGGAGCGTCTTCGGCATCTCCGCGTCCTCGACGTGCTGCTGCATGTCGGTGAGCATCGCCGCGCGCTTCTTGGGGTCCTTGAAGTTGGGGTCCTTCAGCATCGCGTCGAGCCGCTGCGCGAAGGTCTGGGCAGCGTCGTACTTCGCGGTCTTCATGAAGTCCGCGTAGAAGCTCGCCGGGATGCCCCAGCCTTCCGGCGTCGACACCTCGGGCTCGTCGGCCTGGCGCCCGCGGTTGAGCGCGCCGCTCTGGAGCAGCCGGTGCAGCACGCCCACGTTCACCGACTTGGAGCCGTAGGTGCTCGCCTCGCCGAACTTGATGGCGTCGATGGACTTCGGCGTCTTGGGCGTGAGGTTCGAGTGCAGCGTCTGGTCGTGGTCGGGCCGCAGCGACTCCAGGTACGCGTCGGCCTCGGCCTTGGTGGCCTGCCGCAGCGAGTAGCCGTTGGGGGTGATCTCCAGCCGCACCAGCTTGCCTTCGAGCTGCTGCACCTTGGGGTCGTTGAGCACGTCGCGCGCGTAGGCGTACGGGGTGTGGTCCTGCCGCGCCTTGAGCGCATCGTGCGAGAGGTAGGTCTGCGGCTTGGGCGTCAGCACGCCGGCGGTGGGCGGCAAGGTCGGCGGCACGTCGTCGGCGTAGATGGCGATGTGGCGGCGGGTCACCTCGCCGCCGTCGCCGGTGCCGTGCACCACCTTGAGTTCGCCGAAGGAGACGCCGGGGTTGAGCGCGGTGAAGTCGTAGCCCTTGGCGAGCTCGGTGTTGGACAGCACCGGGACCTTGGCCTTCGCCAGCGCCTTGGCGTCGGCGCCGTTCTTCTCGGTGAGCAGGTTCTCCTGCGTCTGCCCGCCCGGGTGGTAGACGAGCGCGCCCTTGGCGAAGGGCAGCGCCTTGGTGATGGCACCGAAGGTGTCGGTGATGAGCGGCGCGTGCACCACGTCGGTGGACCAGAAGCTGATGCCGTAGACGCCCTTCTTGCCGGCGTCGCCCACGTAGTTGTCGTACGCGGTGATGGTGCCGGGCACGAAGCGGCGCGCGGGGTCGCGGTACGCCTTGCGGTTGAACTCCTCGAGCGAGTCGCGCACGCCCAGCACGTCGCGGGCGAAGAAGTAGTGGTACTGGTACTCCTTGGGCAGGAAGTACGTCTTCCCCTCCTGGCGGTCGTAGAGGAACTTCACCTCCGACATGCCGGCCGCGCCCGCGCCCTCGCCGGCGCTGGAGCGCGCGTTGAACTCCGCGCGGCTGCTGAGCACGTTCACCTTGCGCGGGTCGCCGGCCGGGGCAGCGGCGGCGCCCACCGCGGCGGTGGCGGCGAAGTTCATCGCGCCCGCCAGCGGAGTGCCCTGGGGCGGGTTCATCGCGGCGTTGGCGGCGGCGTTGGCCTGGGGGGCCGGGGCCGCGGCGAAGCCGGTGAGGCCAACCACCGGGGCAGCGAGACGGGCGG
>JAIBBQ010000266.1 GCA_019694595.1 Myxococcaceae bacterium | reverse complement strand
CTGCGGGGCCGGCGTCGTCCGGTCCCTGGAGCACGCCGGGCCACCACACCGCGCAGCGCTGGCCGTCGAAGCCCACCACCTCGGCGCGCAGGAACGCGGCGCCGGGCGGCAGCTCGCCGCGCCGCAGCGGGTAGCTCAGGAGTCCCCCGCCATCGGGCACCGGCAGCGGGCCCGCGAGGAAGCCCCCGGCGTCGCCGCGCGTCCACGAGAGCGTCACCGCGCCCACGTCGTCGGGGTCCACCACCTTGACCCGCACCTGGAGCGTGCCGTCGGCCGCGGGCGGCTCGTCGGGCGGCGTCACCACCCAGAGCGCGGGCGGCTCGTTGCCGCCGTCTTCGGGGCGGATCCGCAGCACGCCGCGGCTCGGGCGCACCGTCTCGCCTTCGATGGTGTCCTGCATCACCGCGAAAGGCTGCGCGCAGCCGGGCGCGAGGCCGCTCGTCACCCACTCGAAGACGTTCGACGGCTCGTTCACCGGCAGGCCGGCGTCGGAGAGCGTCAAGTCGCGCGCGGGCGGCGCGTCGGGGGGAAGGCCGCCGCGCGAAGCGAAGAGCTGGAAGGCGGCGAGGCCTTGCGGGTCCATGCCGTCGACCCACTGCAGGGTGGTCTTCCCGCCCTGGGTGGCCTGTCCCACGCCGCTGGGGGCGACGAAGTCGAAGGGCACCACGTGCGCCAGGGCGTTGCCTGCCCAGAGGACCACCGCCGTCACCCAGCCGCGCATGGGGCGGCACCATACCCTCGCCGCGCGAATCGGCTTCGTGCTACGGCCGCGCCCGACATGGAGCTCTTCCACAAGCTGATTGACCTGATCCGCAACCCGGGCGACCTCATCACCTGGGGCGGCTACCCCGGCCTCGCGCTCATCATCTTCCTGGAGACGGGGGCCCTGGTGTTCTTCCTCCCGGGCGACTCGCTCCTGGTGACCGCGGGGCTCTACGCCGCGAAGGGCGACCTCAACATCCTGTACCTGAACCTCTTGCTCATCCCGATGGCCATCATCGGCGACGCGCTGAGCTACGTCATCGGCAGCCGCTCGGGGCCCATGCTCTTCAACAAGCCCGAGTCGCGCTTCTTCAAGCCGGGCCACCTGAAGGCGGCGCAGATGTTCTACGAGAAGCACGGAGGCAAGGCGATCATCATCGCCCGCTTCATGCCGGTGGTGCGCACCTTCGTCCCGGTGGTGGCCGGCGTGGCGAAGATGCCGTACGCGCGCTTCGCGAGCTTCAACGTCATCGGCGGCGCGGCGTGGGTGCTCTCGATGACCCTGCTCGGCTACCTGCTGGGCAACATCATCCCGGGCATCGACAAGCACATCGAGAAGGTCATCATCGTCATCGTCTTCCTCTCGATTCTGCCGGGCATCATCTCCTGGCTGCGCAGCCGCAAGGCGTCGCCGGCCGCGCCCGCAGGGAGCGCCTGAGGGCCCACGCGCATGGCCGTGCCCAACCGCACGCAGGTGCTGGAAGCGGCCGAGCAGGCCGTCGCGCGCCTCAAGGTGTTCCCGCTGCCGTCGGTGGTGCTCTTCCCCGGCGTCGGGCTGCCGCTCAACATCTTCGAGCCGCGCTACCTGCAGATGGTGGAGCACTGCCTGGCGGCGGATCAGATCTTCGCCATGGCGAGCCTGGAGCCGGGCTGGGAGCCGCACTACCACGGCGCTCCCGAGCTGCGCCCCATGGTGTGCGTGGGCCGCATCATGCTGAGCGAGCGCCAGGGCGACGGCCGCGTGCAGCTGGTGCTGGAAGGCGTGGCGCGGGCCCGGGTCATCAAGGAACTGCCACCCGACTCGGCACGGCTGTACCGCGAGGTGCAGGCGCAGTGGCTGCCCGACGCGCCGTACGACGGCCCGGAAGAATCGGCGCTGCGCCAGGCGCTGGTCGAGCTGGTGACGCGCCTGCCCGACGAGGTGGGCGGACAGCTCAACAAGGTGTCCGGCCGGGTGCACGGCGGGGCCTTCGCCGACGTGGTGGCGAGCGCAGTGGTGACCGACCTGCAGCGGCGCTACCAGCTCCTCGAGGAGCTCGACGTGGGCAAGCGCCTGCGCCTGGTGACCGACGACGTCTCCAGTCTCCTCGCGAGGTTCGAGCGTCGCCCCGGCGAGCCGTTGAATTGAAGGCCGCCCCCCGCGTTCAACCTCCATGCGGCTACACTCGAACGCCATGAAGGGACTGGTGGTGGCCGCCATGCTGTCGAGCCTGTCCGCGCTGGCGGGTGAGGCCGAGTGGGAGACGGTGCTCTCCGGCCCCATCACGGTGAAGAACCGCGCTCGCGAAGGCACCTCCATCAAGGAAGTGTGGGCGGAAGGCGACATCGACGCCCCGGTGCAGGACATCCAGCAGACGCTGATGACGCCCGGGCGCTTCAAGACCTTCATGCCCAACCTGAAGGACTCGCGGGAAATCGGCACCAAGGAGCCCGACGGCAGCGTGTACGTGTACACGGAGCTCGACCTCCCGGTGGTGACCTCGCGCGACTACGTGGTGCGGGTGTGGCTCGACGAAGGCGTGAAGCCCGACGGCTCCGGCAACTTCAGGAACCACTGGACCGCGGTGCCCAACAAGATTCCCGAGCGCCGCAGCCTGGTGCGGGTGCAGGTCGACGACGGCAGCTGGGTGGTGACCCCCAAGGGCGACGGCTCCAAGAGCCACGCGGTCTACAAGTTCGCGGTCGACCCCGGCGGCTGGGTGCCCAGCTTCGCCGCCAACATGGGCAACTCGCAGGCGGTGCCCGAGACCTTCAAGGCGGTGGAGAAGGAATCGCAGCGGCGCAAGGCGGAGCGCCTCAAGGCCGCCGGCGCCGCGCCGGTGGCCCCCGTGATTCCGGCGGGCGTGGTGCCTTCGGCGGCCAGCGACGCCGGCGCGAAGTGAGCCCGCGCACGCTGCTGCTGACGCTCGCCCTCGCCGCGGCGGCGGCGCAGGCCCAGAGCGCGGATGCGGGCACGCCGCCTGACGCCGGCAGCGCGCCGGATGCCGGCGACGGCCCCTCCCCGCAGCAGGAATGGCTCGTCCGCACCTTCGTGAAGGAAGAGCGCTACGTGGTGGCCACCGAGCCGCTGGAGTGCGTGCCACCCAAGGCGTCCCCCTTCGGGACGCTCGAGCTGCTGCGCTGCGACCGCGACAAGCTGGGCGACGTCACCTTCACCGGCCGCTTCACCAACACCCTGGCGGTGACGCTGACCGAGGTGTCCATCGCGTGTGCGGTGATGGACGCGAAGGGCAAGAAGGTGCTCGCCGCCAAGCCCTACCTGCACCGGGACAGCGCCGACACCACGGTGCCCGCCGGAGCGACGCGGGACTTCTCGGCCGACGCGTCCCGCGATGCTGCGAAACGCGGCACCGCCTGCCGCTGCGCGCTGCTCGACGCCCGCTGATGGCGGTGGCCGAGCGGCCCGGAACCACGTAGGCGGCGGGCATGGGCACGACGACCCTCGACGCGGTGCCCGACAAGCCACGCCTGCGCGGCGTGCTGCACCAGTGGGCCATCGGCTGCGCGGTGGGCGCCGGCGTGGTGCTGGTCGCCCTGTCCCCGACGCCGCGGGCGGCCTTCGGCTCGGCGGTCTTCGCGGTGAGCCTGGTGACACTCTTCACCGTCAGCGCGACCTACCACCGCATCAACTGGGCGCCCGGCCCCCGGCTGTGGATGCGCCGGGCCGACCACGCGTCCATCTTCGTGCTCATCGCCGGCACCTACACCCCGGTGGCGCTGCTCGGCCTGCCGGCGGAGGTGGGCGAACGGCTGCTGGTGCTCATCTGGAGCGCGGCGGCGCTCGGCGTCGCGGTGTCGCTCTTCTGGCCGAAGCGGCCCAAGGCGGTGACGGCCGCGCTGGCGCTCACCGCGGGCTGGCTGATGGTGCCGTACTTCGGCGACGTGCGCCGCGCGGTGGGGCTCCCGGTGTTCTGCCTCATCCTCGGCGGCGGCGTGGCGTACTCGCTGGGCGCGCTGGCCTACGCGGCGAAGCGGCCGAACCTGAAGCCCGGCGTCTTCGGCTACCACGAGTTCTTCCACGCGATGACGCTGGTGGGCGCCTCGCTGCACTACGCGGTGGTGGTGTGCGTGCTCCGCGCCACACCGGGCTGATCCGCGCCGCCGTCCGCCGTCAGGGGCAGTTCACCGCGCTCACCGGCTTGGGCTGCGGGCACAGGGCATCGGGGCCACTCGCGCCCGTCACCGCCACGCACGTCACGGTGCGGCGCTTGACGCCGCTGGTGCACGGGCCGAAGGCCCCCACGCTCCAGCGCCAGTCGACGAGCACGCTCGAGGCCTGACAGGCGCCGGCCGAGCACTGGCTGCTCGCTCCGCAGCTCACCCCGTCGGGGGCCACCTGGAAGTTTCCGCAGCCGCCGCCCAGGTCGCAGGCGAGCGTGGTGCACGCGGTGGACAGCGGCGCGCGGCACTGGCCGACGGCGCCCAGGCTGATGCACAGCGCGTCGCGCGCGAAGCAGCCTCCGCGCAGGCAGGTGCCCCCGTCGCCACACGCGACGCCTGGCGCGGCGAGCCGGTCGGGACAGGCGGTGGAGACGCCGTCGCAGCGGTCGACCTGGTCACAGGTCCCATCGCTCGCGCGACACGCCACGCCGGCATCGACCACCGCTCCATTGAGGCAGCACGGCTGCGAGTTGGCGCACGCACACCCGACGGCCAGCTGGCACCCCGCGGTGCAGCAGCTGTCGGCGGCCATGCCGGGGTCGCACTGTTCCCCCGGGTCGACCCGGCCGTCGCCGCACCGGGTGGTGGCCCACGCATGCGCGCCGCCGTCCAGCAGACACCCGCCACCCGGCATCGACTGGAAGGCGTTGGCGGAAGCGATGCTGCCCGCCGAGTAGGTGGTCGCCGGCTGGCCCCCGAAGGTGGGGGACATCACGAAGCCGCTGACCGAGTCGTGCGGCATGCCGAGGGTGTGGCCCAGCGCGTGCGCCAGCAGCGTTGCGTTGAACTGGGGACTCGAGGTGGGGAGCACCTGGACGACACCTCCGCCCAGGGCGCTGCAGGTGGAGCTGACGTACGCCAGCTCGAGCCCGCTGGAGGCGAAGTCGCGGGTGGTGAGGAGCAGCGTGTCGTCGAAGCGAACCGGTGCGGCGCGCTTGGCTTGCACGTACGACAGGAAGGTCTCGAGGAGCTTCACCTGGTCGACCTCGTCGGCGCGGGTGGACAGGGGCGCCGAGCAGTCCATCGGCGGGGTCCCCAACCAGCAGCCGGTGCACGCAGGCCTCGCTGGATCCGGGGTGTTGCAGGCGCGGTAGGTGATGGCCGACGGCGCGGGAGAGAGCGGCGCCAACGCCTCCAGGGTGAGCTTGATGCGCGGCGTGAAGTTGGTGGCGTCGTAGAGCGCCGCCGTCTGCAGGAACACCGCCTCGATCTTGGCTTCGGCCTGCTCGCCCCACAGCCGCTGGATGGACTCGTCGTCGATGATCGCGATCTCGATGGCCGAGCCCGCCGTCGCGCAGTTGCGGCCGTCGGAGCTCGCCGAGGTGAGCCCGGGGAGGCAGCTGCAGCTGAAGCCGCCGTCGAGGTCGGTGCACGCCGAACCGGAGCCGCAGGGCGAGGGGAACGCGGCGCACTCGTCGAGGTCGCGCTCGCAGCGCTCTCCGGTGGTGAAGGCCGGGCACTGACACACGCCGGTGGCGGGGCAGGTGCCTCCGTTGAGGCACGAGCCCGGAGTGCACGGCACCGGCCCTGCGTCGACGCCGGCATCGACCCCCGCGTCGACTCCCGCATCCACGCCCGCGTCGAACCCCGCATCCACGCCCGCGTCGAGCCCCGCATCCACGCCCGCGTCCATCCCGCCGTCGGTGGTCATCGGCACCCCGGACGACGGCTCGACGCGCACCACGCCGCGCACCAGGTCCCCGGTGATGACGAAGAGCGCATGGCGGGTGGACGAGAACGAGAAGCTCCGCAGCGCGACCGGGAGCTTCGACTTGTACTCGGCGGTCCCGAAGGCGGCGTCGGTGAGGGGGACCTTCACCACCGTGCCCTTCACCGGGTCGATGCGAAAGACGAGCGCGGCGCCCGCCGGCGCTGCCCAGAGGATGCCGTCGCGGGTGAACTCCAGCGCGTTCAGGTTGCCCAGGCCGGCGATGCCACGGGACACCGAGCCGTCGCGCGACTGGATCCACAGCGAGCGCCCGGCGGCATCGGGCTTGGTCAACGACACGGCCATCAGCTCGCCGTCGGCGCTCAAGGCGAACTCGTCGGGCGGGTTGCCCGCGCGCTCCGCCGAGGTGAGCTCGGCCGGCACGGGCAAGTCGGCCACGGTCTTGGGCGGCGTCAGCTGCCCGAGCCGGTTCTTCCCCATGGGAAACGCGTAGGCGAGCGTGCTCTTGAGCCCGAACACCGGGAGGTGGTCCGACTGCCAGGCCCCGGTGGCCCCGTCGAACTCCGTCGGCGCCGGCTCGGCCGCACCCGTCGCGCTGCTCACCGACAGCGCGGCGGGCACCGTGCCGGCCTTGTTGGCGGTGAGGCGGACGCGGTGCCGCACGCCGTCGCCGGTGAACACCACCGCCGCGGTGCGGGTGTCCTTCGCGGTCTCGGCGAAGAAAGCGCCCTTGCTGGTGAAGCTCAGCTGCGCGACGCCCCCGGGCAGCGGCACCCACACCGTGTCGTCGGCCGCGACGGCCACCCGCTGGGCCGCGTCGCTGAGCACCGGGCCGGCGAGGGTGGTGGTGGGGAGCTCCAGCTCGGGAGAGATGCGGCTGAGCGCGCCCTTGGCGACGTCGTACTCCGTCACCACGCCGGCGGTGCCGGTGGCGGTGGTGCGGGCCCTCCAGGCGTAGAGCTTCCCGCTGGGGGTGATGGTCGAGTAGCGCGAGCTGGTCTCCTTGAGCCCCTCGGTGAGCGCGGTGACGCAGAAGCCCGACGGGTCGACGCACGGAGGCCCGGCGGGAACGCTGGTCGCCGGCGCCTTGAGCAGTGCGCCCGCCGCGCCGGCCCCCAGCGCCGCCAGCTCGACGGCCACGTGGGTGTCGTCGCCGCCGGTCCGCGGGACCTGGGACCAGGCGTCGCCGAGGCGCAGCCAGCCTCGGCAGTCGGCCGGCGTCTGCTCGAGGTCGGCGACCTTCGACGGGAAGAGCGGCAGCGAGAGCGTGGCCGCCTGGGCGAGTGACTGCCCATCGGGCGTGATGAGCACCGTGGGGCCGACGGCGGCGCCCAGCGCACTGAGCACCGGCTCCTCGGCGATGACGCGGGCGTCGATGGTGACGGTGGTCGAGAGCGCCCCCCTGGGAATGGTGAGCTCGACGCCTTCGACCTCGGTCCCCGCCGCCCCGGACAGGATGGCGCCATCGGCGCCCACCGCGGCAGGGAAGGTGAGTCGCTGCAGCTCGGGCGGCTGGGTGGAAGGAGAAGTGCAGCCGACCGCCAACAGGACCAGGGACACCGCTCGCAGGAGACGCATGGGGCGCGGGAGTCTGGCAGATCGACCGCAGCCGTTGGGCGCGCTCTGCGCCTCGGCCCGCAGCCACGCCCTGACCTAGTGGCGGCCGGGCTCGACGGAGTCGATGGTGATGCGCATCGTGTACCGGCCGTATTCGCCCGGAGATTCGTCGCGCACCTCGATGACGCCGCGCCCCGGCACGAGCTCCACCGCGGCGTCGACGTCGCGCGCGCTGGTGAGCGGGTCGCGCAGCCCGTCGACCTGCCCGTTGGTGATGGAGCACGGCACGGTGTGGCGAATCGGCTGCCCGTGGAGCACGTAGCCGCCGCATTCCAGGAAGATGCGGCATTCACCGGCGCCGCCCACCACCGGCACCGCGCCGAGCTCGCAGGGTGCCCCGTCGTGCACCGGCGGCGCGCCGTGGGCGTCGCTCACCGTGCCGTAGAAGCGCGTGCCTCCGGAGAGCCGCTGCTCGGCCAGGCTGGGCGGCGCCGAGGCCGTTCCCACCGCCTCCG
>JAIBBQ010000040.1 GCA_019694595.1 Myxococcaceae bacterium | reverse complement strand
GGGGTGGCCGCGGCGAGCCCGGCCTGCTTGCGCACCACCTCGACCAGGGGCGACGTCTTCTTGTCCTTCACGGCATGCCCCCATCGAGAAGTTCGGGCACCTCGAGCAGCCAGCGCGAACCTTCCTTCACCATCGTGACCTCCACCTCCACCTGCTCGGCCGGGTTCTCCGTGCGCTCGCCCACCTTCACCGCGAGCACCGCCTGGGTGGCATCCTGACGCACCACGCGCAGGCCGGCCACTGGCTGGGCCCGGACCCCGCTGGACAGCGCCATGAACGCCTCTTCCTTGATGCCCGCGTCGGGCAGCGCGAGCGCGAGCCCCTTGAGGCGGGCCTCGAGCGCCGCCTGGGTGCGCGACGAGAGGTGGCTGGCGGCGACCTTGATTTCCCCGCGCCGCGCCGCGTTGGCGAAGGCGAGGTAGGCGAGCTCGGGGGAATCGGTGCGCGGGGCCGCGCAGCTGAAGGCCAGCGCCACCGCGGCGAGCAGGGAAAGCCGCATGTGTTCCTTCATAAGGACCCGGGTCATGGCGATCAATCCTGGTGCTGTTCCACCCGGTTCCGCCCGCCCTGCTTGGCCCGGTAGAGGCTGGCGTCGGCGGCGCCCAGGAGCGCCTGGGGCGAGGCGAGCGTGGGCGACGGCCAGGTGGCCACCCCCAGGCTCGCGGTGCACCGCACCGGCACGTTCTTGCCCTTGAGTTCGCAGGTGAGCTCGAGCCCGGCCACCCCCGCGCGCACCCGCTCGGCGGCGCGCCGCGCGTCGACGGGGCCGGTCTCGGGCAGCAGCGCGACCAGTTCCTCGCCGCCGTAGCGGGCGAGCACGTCGACGTCGCGCAGCGCCTTCTTGAGCACCTGGGCGACTTCCTTGATGACCACGTCGCCGAAGAGGTGGCCGTAGGTGTCGTTGACCTTCTTGAAGTGGTCGATGTCCACCATCACGCAGGACAGCGCGGCGTGGTAGCGCGCGGCCCGCGCGAGCTCGGCTTCCAGCCGCTCGTTGAAGTGGCGGCGGTTGTAGAGGCCGGTGAGCCCGTCGGTACGCGAGAGCCGCAGCAGTTCTTCGCGCTTCTGCTCGAGTTCCTTGTTGGCGAGGTCGAGCGCGCGGTTCTGTTCCACCAGCGCGTCCTGCAGGGCCTTGAGCCGCAGCATCGACTTCACCCGGGCCGACAGCTCGAGCAGGTCGAACGGCTTCACCAGGTAGTCGTCGGCGCCGAGCTCGAGGCCTTCGACCTTGCCGCCCCGCCGCGCGGTCATCAGGATCACCGGCACGAAGCCGAACCCGGTCTCGGTCTGGTTGGCCTTCACGATGCGACAGACCTCGACGCCGCCCAGGCCCGGCATCTCCACGTCCATCAGGAGCAGGTCGGGCCGGTGCTCGCGCAGGAGCGAGAGCGCGGCCGCCCCGTCGGACGCCTCGAGGAACTGGTAGCGCGCCGGCGCCAGGTGCTCGCGGATGCGCTTGAGCATCGCCGCGTCGTCGTCGGCGAGCAGCACCGTGGCGGCGGGCTTCACCGGCGCGGTCACCCGGCGGGCGTTCTCCAGCGTCCTGGTTCGGCGAGGGGGCATTCGAGGAGGGGAAAGGAGGCCGGTGGGGGCCGGCGGTCAGGGGCGGGTCAGGCGGGCGCGGAACACTGGCTGGCCGGTGACCAGGTAGCGCCGCTCTCGGGTGGAAGGCACGTCGTCGGGATCGTACGGGTGAAACACACCCGGACCCAGCGGGTTGTGAAAGCCGGCGGCCTCGAGCTCGTGGAGCATCGCCTGGGCGCGGTCTTCCACGTCGGTCCGCAGGTCGAAGACGCCCCCCGGCTTGAGCAACCCGAAGAGCACCGGGGTGAAGTCCGGCACCAGGATCGCCCGCTTCTGGTGCGCCCGCTTCCACCACGGGTCGGGGAACTGCAGGTGCACCGCGCTCAGCGAGCCCTTGGCGAACAGCTTGGGCACGCAGTGCTTGGCGTCGCCTTCGATGACCACCAGGTTCTTCAGGGCGCGCTTGTCCCTGCGAAAGGCCACCTCGCGGGCGAACTTCTTGCGCCACTCGAAGGCCACGAAGCGCACCTGCGGGTGCCGGGCCGCGTACTCCAGCGCGAAGCCTCCCGCGCCGCAGCCGATCTCCAGCTCGAGCGGCCCCTCGCTGCCGTGGAAGACGGTCTTCCAGTCGGGGGGCGCCGACAGCGCGAGAAAGGCTTCGCCGGCCACCTCGGGCCGCAGGGGAACTCGGGACATGACGGTCAGCCGCTTACAGCGCTTTGCGCGCACCGCGCGCAGAATCGTTTTTTCCGTCGCTTCAGCGCCCGACCCAGCCGGTCGGCGGGGGCGTGCCCGGGGCCGCCGCGGCTTCCGGAGGGCGCACGGTGGCCATCGACGGGTCGTACGGCGACGGCGAGGCGTCGGCGGCGATCGCGGCCATGATTTCCTTGGTCACGTCCTTGCCGCCCACCAGGTTGGTGATGATGCACACCGGGGTGAAGATGAGGCCGAACGGGAAACCCCACCAGCCGAGGAAGAACGAGAGCAGGGTGTACGGCAGGCCCTTCATGAACACGCTCTCGCCGGGGGCCACGTACATCACCGCCGAGCTGCGCTGGAACGTCATCACCAGCACCGAGATGCAGTACTTGAACATCACGAACTTCGCGCCCTGCGCCACTTCCTGCTGCACCTGCGCGACGCTGCGGTCCCCCAAGCCCTCGATCGCCATTCGCCGTCCTTTCGCGGACGCACGAGCCTAGTGGAGAAGTGCGCGCTTGGGGGTAACCTCGCCCGCCCTGATGCAGCTCCATGCTTCCATCGACGACGCGGCCCGCGCCGGGGCCTTGAAGGGCCTGGCGGTCGCCCTGGGAAACTTCGACGGCGTCCACAAGGGCCACCAGGCGCTCATCGCCCGCGCGCGCGCCCAGGCGGCGGCGGCGGTGCTCACCTTCGACCCTCACCCGGGCAAGGTGCTCCAGCCCGAGCTCGCCCCGCGGCTCATCACCACCCGCGCGCGCAAGCTCGAGCTGCTCGCCCAGGCCGGCGTCACCCAGGCGGTGGTGCAGCCCTTCTCGCTCGAGTACGCGCGCACCTCGGCGGCGCGCTTCGAGTCCGACCTCTTCGACGCGCTCGGCGTGGGCCACGTGGTGGTGGGGCAGGACTTCACCTACGGCGCCCAGCGCTCGGGCACGCTGCCGATGCTGATCAAGGCCGCGCAGGGCCGCGGGGCGCGGGTGCACGTGGTCGACCCGGTGACGCTCGACGGCATCCCGGTGAGCTCGACCCGGGTGCGCCAGTTCGTGCTCGAAGGCCGGGTGGCCCAGGCGGCGCAGCTGCTCGGCCGCCCCTTCGACCTCGACGGGGTGGTGGTCTCGGGGCAGGGCCGCGGGCGCACCATCGGGTTTCCCACCGCCAACGTCGACACCCCCAACGAGCTGCGGCCGGCTCCCGGCGTGTACGCGGTGCGGGTACAGGTGGGTGGGGCGGGGCCGTGGCGGGGCGGCGCGGCGAACATCGGGGTGAAGCCGACCTTCGGGGGCGGGGCGGTCACCATCGAGGCGCACCTGTTCGACTTCTCGGGCGACCTCTACAAGGCCACCTTGCGGGTGCAGTTCCTCGACCGGCTGCGCGCGGAGCAGCGCTTCGCGTCGGCGCAGGAACTCGCCCAGCAGATTGCTCGAGATCTGGAACGGGCGCGCGAAGCCGTGGCGCGCACGGCGCAATGAGGGTTTAATCGCCCGTCTGCTTTGCCCTGAAAGGGAGTCGTCAAGACATGTCCGGCCGCCTCGGTGAGCTCCTCGTTCGTGAAAACCTGATCTCGGTCCAGCAGCTCCGCAAGGCGCAGGAAGAGCAGCAGAAGAGCGGCACTCGCATCGGCACCGCGCTCATCAAGAGCGGCGCCATCGAGGAGACCAAGCTCACCGACTTCCTGTCGAAGCAGTACGGGGTCCCGGCGATCAACCTGAAGGACTTCGACATCGACCCGGAGATCATCAAGCTGGTGCCGAAGGACGTGGCGCTCAAGCACCTGGTGCTCCCGGTCAACCGCGCCGGCCCGTCGCTGATCGTGGCCATGGCCGACCCGTCGAACATCTACGCGGTCGACGACCTCAAGTTCCTCACCGGGTACAACATCGAGTCGGTGGTCTCCAGCGAGCCGGCGATCCGCGAGGCGATCGAGCGGTACTACGCCGAGAAGGGCCCGTCGCTCGAGGACCTGGTCGGCGAGGTGGCCGACGACGTGGAAGTCGCCAGCGCCGAGGAAGACCAGAACATCGAGGAGATGGCCAAGGCCGCCGACGACGCGCCGGTGGTCAAGCTGGTGAACCTCATCCTCAAGGACGCCATCGGCAAGGGCGCCAGCGACATTCACGTCGAGCCGTACGAGAAGGACTTCCGGGTCCGCTTCCGCATCGACGGCGTGATGTACGAGGTGATGCGCCCGCCGATGAAGCTGCGCAACGCGATCATCTCGCGCCTCAAGATCATGGCGTCGCTCGACATCTCCGAGCGCCGGCTGCCGCAAGACGGCCGCATCAAGATCAAGCTGTCGGGCGGCAAGGAAATGGACTTCCGCGTCAGCGTCTGCCCGACGCTGTTCGGCGAGAAGGTGGTGCTGCGGCTCCTCGACAAGTCGAACCTGCAGCTCGACATGACCAAGCTCGGCTTCGAGCCCGAGCCGCTCAAGTGGTTCAAGGAAGCCATCGACCGCCCGTACGGCATGGTGCTGGTGACCGGCCCCACCGGCTCGGGCAAGACCACCACGCTCTACTCGGCGCTGTCCGCGCTCAACGACGTCGGTTCCAACCTCTGCACCGCGGAAGACCCGGTCGAATTCAACTTCGCCGGCATCAACCAGGTGCAGATGCACGAGGACATCGGGCTCAACTTCGCCTCGGCGCTGCGCAGCTTCCTGCGGCAGGACCCCGACACCATCATGATCGGCGAGATCCGCGACTTCGAGACCGCGGAGATCGGGGTCAAGGCGGCGCTCACCGGCCACATGGTGCTCTCGACGCTGCACACCAACGACGCCCCGGGCACCGTCAGCCGCCTGCTCAACATGGGCATCGAGCCGTTCCTGGTGACCGCCTCGCTCAACCTGATCCTCGCCCAGCGCCTCTGCCGCCGCCTGTGCAACGCGTGCAAGAAGCCGGTGAGCAACCCGGAAGAGAAGGCGCTCATCGACGCCGGCGTGCCGCCCGACAAGCTGGGCACCTTCACGCTCTACGAGAAGGGCGGCTGCAAGGAGTGCAACGACCGCGGCTACCGCGGCCGCGTCGCCGTGTACGAGGTGATGCCCTTCTGGGACGGCCTCAAGGAACTCGTGATCAACGGCGCGTCGGCCGCCGAGCTCAAGCAGGAAGCGATTCGCCTCGGCATGCAGACCCTGCGCATGTCGGCGATCAACAAGGTCATCGCCGGCACGTCGACCATCGAGGAGGCCGTGGGCAACACCGCCCCCGACCGCTTCTAGAAGTCCCTTTCGCGCCGCTGCGGCGCACGAACCTTCGTTTCGAAAGGAAGAGCCAACCGTGGCCAACCTGCACCAGCTGCTCAAGGCGATGGTCGAGAAGGGTGCCAGCGACCTGCACATCACCACCGGCAGCCCGCCCCAGCTGCGCATCGACGGCGAGCTGGTGCCGCTGAAGACGGCGCCGTTGACGCCGGTCGAGACCAAGCAGCTCTGCTATTCGATTCTCACCGACGCGCAGAAGCACAAGTTCGAAGAAGAGAACGAGCTCGACCTCTCGTTCGGCGTGAAGGGGCTCTCGCGCTTCCGCGCCAACGCCTTCATGCAGCGCGGCGCGGTGGCGGGCGCCTTCCGCACCATTCCGTTCAAGATCCTCACCTTCCAGGAACTGGGTCTGCCGCCGGTGGTGACCGAGCTGTCGAAGAAGCCGCGCGGCCTCATCCTGGTGACCGGGCCCACCGGGTCGGGCAAGTCGACGACGCTGGCGTCGATCATCGACAAGATCAACACCGAGCGTCACGAGCACATCATGACGATCGAGGACCCGATCGAGTACCTCCACCCGCACAAGAACTGCCTGGTGAACCAGCGCGAGGTGGGCGCCGACACCCGCAGCTTCAAGACCGCGCTCAAGTACATCTTGCGGCAGGACCCCGACGTGGTGCTGGTCGGCGAGATGCGCGACCTCGAGACCATCGAGGCGGCGCTGGTGATCGCCGAGACCGGTCACATCGCCTTCGCGACCCTGCACACCAACAGCGCGGTGCAGACCATCAACCGCATCCTCGACGTGTTCCCGCCGTACCAGCAGCCGCAGGTGCGCGCGCAGCTGTCGTTCGTCGTCGAAGGCATCATGTCGCAGGCGCTGATCGCCCGGTCGAACGGCGCCGGCCGCGTGCTGGCGCTCGAGGTGATGGTGCCCAACCCTGCAATTCGCAACCTGATCCGCGAAGACAAGGTGCACCAGATCTACTCGTCGATGCAGGTCGGTCAGGCGAAGTTCGGCATGCAGACCTTCAACCAGGCGCTGGGCTACCTGATGCAGAAGAAGCTCATCTCCCAGGACGAAGGCTTCGCCCGCTCGTCCGACCCCGACGAGCTGCGCAACATCCTGGCGTCGGGCACCATCGCCCAGCCGCCGCCGGGCATGAACGTGAAGCCGCCGGGCAGGTAGGCGCAGGTGGGCTCCGTGCCCACGGATTAGGAAAGTTCGCAGACGGGGGTAGTATCGGCGCCCGGTTCCGGTGCGACGCCTGAAGGCGCGCGCCCACGGCTTTTCAAGGAGTGACGCGATGGCGGAAGCCACCACCACGGTGACGCAGGCCCCGGCAGCGGCGCGCAAGGCGAATGCGCCGAAGGCGGCCAAGAAGGCCGGCTCGATCTACCTCTGGGAAGCGCGCAACAAGGCGGGCGAGCTCAAGAAGGGCGAGATGGAGGCGCCCGACCAGGCGTCGGTCGACGCGCGCCTCAAGTCGCTCGGCCTCAACCCCACCAAGGTCAAGCGCAAGGGCCTGCTGGACTCCGAGCTGGCGATCCCCGGCATGGGCGGGGTCACCGGCAAGGACATCCTCATCTTCACGCGTCAGTTCGCGACGATGATCGACGCCGGTCTGCCGCTGGTGCAGTGCCTGGAAATCCTGGGGTCGCAGACCGAGAACGGCGCGTTCCGCAAGGTCATCTTCCAGATCAAGAACAAGGTGGAAGGCGGCTCGACCTTCAGCGACGGCCTCAAGGAGCACCCCAAGGTCTTCGACGAGCTCTTCATCCAGCTCTGCGCGGCCGGCGAAGTCGGCGGTATCCTCGACACGATCTTGAACCGCCTCGCGATGTACCGCGAGAAGAGCGAGAAGCTGAAGCGCAAGGTCAAGGGCGCCATGGTGTACCCGGCGATCGTGATCAGCGTCGCCGTCGGCGTGACCGCGCTGCTGCTGCTCAAGGTGACGCCGGTGTTCGCGAAGATGTTCTCGGACTTCGGGTCCGCGCTGCCCGCGCCGACCCAGTTCGTGGTCGACATGTCCGAGTGGCTGCAGAGCTACATCGGCTACCTCATCGGCGGCATCATCCTCTTCATCATCGCCTTCACGGCCTTCTACCGGAACCCGAAGGGGCGCGAGCTCTTCGACGCCGGCGTGCTGCGGGCGCCGCTGTTCGGCGACCTGGTGCGCAAGATCGCGGTGGCCCGCTTCACCCGCACCCTGGGCACCATGATCAGCTCGGGCGTGCCCATTCTCGACGCGCTGGAGGTGACGGCGAAGACGGCCGGCAACCGCTCCGTTGAGAAGGGCATCCAGTACGTGAAGACCAAGATCTCCGAAGGCAAGAACATCGCCGGCCCGCTGGCGGAGACCAAGGTGTTCCCCTCGATGGTGGTGCAGATGATCGGCGTCGGCGAGGCCACCGGCGCGATGGACCAGATGCTGGGCAAGATCGCCGACTTCTACGACGACGAGGTCGACGCGGGCGTCAACGGCCTCACCGCGATGATCGAGCCGCTCCTGATGGTGTTCCTCGGCGGCGTGGTCGGCGGCTTCCTCATCGCCATGTACCTGCCGATCTTCTCCATCGCTGGTGCCATCAAGTAGCGACGCGCTGCCCACGCTCAAGGGCGAGGCGCTCAAGCTCCGGCTGGTGTGGCTCACGGTCTTCCGGACCGTGGTCACCGTGGTGCTGTTGCTGTTCATCGGGGCCCGGCGGCTGTCGGGGCCCGTCGCCGAGCTGACGTCGGCCGACACCGCCACCTTCGCGGTCATCGGCGGCGTCTTCGCCCTCACCGTGCTCTACGCGCTCTCCCTGCGGGGCAACCGGGCCTCGCCGCTGGCCGCTTACGGGCAGCTCCTGGGCGACGTGGTGGTGGCCTCGGGGCTCATCTTCCTCACCGGGGCGCTGGAGTCGCCCTTCACCTTCACCTACTCGGTGGCGGTCATCGCCGCGGCCACGGTGGTCGGCCAGCGCGGGGCGCTGTGGTTCGCCGCCATCTCGGTGGTGGCCTTCGCGTCGCTGGGGCTCCTGGTGCAGGTGGGGGTGCTGGCGCCTCCGTCGGGGGCACAGACGCTCACCCCGGCCCGCTTCTTCTTCGTGCTGGCGAGCAACGCGGCCGCGCAGCTCTTCGTGGCGGTGCTCGCCGGGCAGCTCGCCCGCCAGGTGGCGGCGGCGGGCGGCCAGGTGCGCCAGCAGGAAGCGCAGATCCAGAAGCTGGTGGGGCTGCAGAACGAGATCGTGTCCGCCATGCCGTCGGGGCTGCTCACCTTCAACGCCGACGGCACGGTGACGTTCATGAACCCGGCGGCGCGCGCCATTCTCGGCCTGCCCGACGGCGTCCAGCCACCGGCGGTGTCGGCGCTGTTCCCCGGCCTGTCGCGGCTGAGCGCCGAGGCGCGCCGCGCCGAGCTCACCGTGCCCACGCCCCAGGGGCAGCGGGTGCTGGGGCTCGCGGTGACCCACCTGGCCGCGCCGGTGGAGAGCACCCTGGTCGTCTTCCAGGACCTCACCGAGCTGCGGCGCGCGGAGTCGCTGCTGCAGAAGAGCGACCACCTCGCCTCGCTGGGCACGCTGTCGGCCCAGCTGGCCCACGAGATCCGCAACCCGCTGGCGTCGATGCGCGGCGCGGCCCAGCTCCTCGCCGACGAGGTGTCGGCTTCCAGCAGCGGGGTACGGCTGTCGGGCATCCTCCTGCGGGAGTCCGACCGGCTCGCCAAGCTGGTCGACGACTTCCTGCGCTTCGCGCGGCCGCCACCGCCGGTGCTCAAGAACCTCGACCTGGGCGCACTGGTCCACGAGACGGCCGAGCTCCTGCGGGTCGACCCGCTCGCGCAGGGGGTGAGCCTGGAGTCGCCGCTGGCGCACGTCGACGGCGTGGGCGACGCGGCGCTCCTGCGGCAGGTGCTGCTCAACTTGCTGCGCAACGCGCTCCAGGCGGCCCGGCCCGGCGGGCGGGTGAAGGCGTGGGCGGCAGCCGCCCCGTCGCACGGCGAGCTGCACGTGTGGGACTCGGCCGGCAAGATTCCCCCCGCCGACCTGCAGCGCCTCTTCGAGCCGTTCTTCACCACCCACGAAGGCGGCACCGGGCTCGGGCTGTCCACCGCGCACTCCATCGTGCGCGCCCACGGAGGCGAGATCCTCGTCAGCTCGAGCCCCGAGCGCGGCACCGAGTTCGTGGTGATGCTGCCCCGCAGTCCAGCTACCATCGCCGCGGCATGAAGAACGACGGCATGCGCGTGCTGGTGGTCGACGACGAGCTGTCGATGCGGGAATACCTGCAGCTCTTGCTCGAGCGCGCGGGGTACCGGGTCGCCACGGGGAAGAACCTGTCCGAAGGGTTGAGGCTCCTCGAGGCCCACGAGCCCGACCTGGTCATCACCGACCTCAAGCTGGGGCACGATTCCGGGGTGCAGGTGCTGAAGGCGGCGCGGGCGCGCCCGTTCCCCCCCGAAGTGCTGATCATCACCGCCTTCGGCACCCCGGCCACCGCCATCGAGTGCATTCGCGAAGGCGCCTACGACTACATCACCAAGCCGTTCGACAACGACGACATCAGGCTGCTGGTGGAACGCGCGCTCGAGAAGCGCGCCATTCGCCAGGAGAACCAGGCGCTGCGCAAGGGCATCGCCGACCGGCGGCTGGTGCTCGGCACCAGCAAGGCGATGGAGCAGGTGTGGACCCTGGTCGACCGGGTGGCGGCCTCGCCGCGGGCGACCGTGCTCATCCAGGGCGAGTCGGGCACCGGCAAGGAACTCGTCGCCCGCACCATTCACCAGCGCAGCGAGCGGGCGTCGCAGCCGTTCCTCGCGGTCAACTGCTCCGCGCTCGCCGAGGGGGTGCTCGAGAGCGAGCTCTTCGGTCACGTGAAGGGCGCCTTCACCGGCGCGGTCAGCCAGCGCGACGGGCTGTTCGCCGCCGCCGGAGCGGGCACGGTCTTCCTCGACGAGATCGGCGAGGTGAGCCCCGCCATCCAGGTGAAGCTGCTGCGCGTGCTCCAGGAGCGCATGGTGCGGCCGGTGGGGGCCACCCAGGAGCAGCCGGTCGAGGCGCGCGTGCTCGCCGCCACCAACAAGCGGCTCGAGACCGAGGTGCGCTCGGGCAAGTTCCGCGAAGACCTGCTCTACCGCCTCAACGTCATCACCATCGACGTGCCGCCGCTGCGCGAGCGCGCCGAGGACATTCCCGGGCTGGCGCAGCACTTCCTCGCCCAGTGCGCCGACCAGCTGGGGCGCCCGGGCCTGCGGCTCGACCCCGAGACGCTCGCCTTGCTGCAGCGCTACCACTTCCCCGGCAACGTGCGGCAGCTGCAGAACATCATCGAGCGCGCCGCCACGCTGTCGGTGTCCGACCACCTCGAGCCGTCATCGCTCCCCAACTCGCTGCGCGGGGAGCCGGACCCCATCGACGGCTCGGTCTCGCTCAACTCCGGCTTCTCGCTGGAACGCTTCCTCGACGACGCCGAGCGGCGCTACTTGAAGCAGGCACTGGTGCAGGCGGTGGGGGTGAAGACCCGCGCCGCCGAGCTGCTCGGGCTGTCGTTCCGCTCGTTCCGCTACCGCCTGGCGAAGCACGGCCTGGGCGACGCCAACGACTCCTGAAGGCCTGCGCGCCTTCAGTCGCCGCAGTTCACGTCGTTGTAGGTGTTGAACGGCTGGCCGGCGACCGCCGCGGTGTCCGAGTTGCCGCAGTTGGCGGTGATGGTGGCGTCCTTGGTGGCGACGAACCACGTGTCGATGCCCGCCGTCTCGTTGTCCACGTTGCCCGCCGCGTACGCCGAGATGTTGCAGTCGGGGCAGGTGCCGGCGAGGCCGGGGTTGCCTGGGTTGGTGCCGCCCGTCGAGGTGAAGGACGGGGTGACGGTGGAGATGGTCGGGGTGGACACCGCCGACGAGTACTTGAACGTGTCCACCGAGTAGCCGGTGTAGTTGGTCGCGGTGCCCGAGGTGACCGCGGTGCGCGCGTCGATCGTCGAGCTGTTGACGACGTAGTAGTAGCGGTTGCCGCGCTCCGGCCAGAAGCCGACTTCCTTCACGATCTCGTTGTACTTGTCGCGCTCCTGGAAGAACGCGCGCTCCGAGGTGAAGAACGACTTCAGGTTGCTCTTGGCCTCGCTCTGCTTCGAGCGCGCCTGGAACCTGATGAAGTTGGGAATCGCGATGGCGGCGAGAATTCCGATGATCGCCACCACGATCATCAATTCGATCAGCGTGAAACCCCTGACCATCGAACGCATTCGGCGTGCTCCTCTGGTGCGCATCGTGACCCCTGGCGTTGCAAGACCCTTGCCCCCCGTCGGCCTGCGCGAACGCGTGCGGAGCACCTTGAACTTCCTCGGTCGCCGCCACACGCCCGCCGGGTGTTGACGGGAATTGTCGATGCGCCGACGCGTGCTGTCACCTTCCTTGGGCTACTTGAAGTCGCGCCGCTGGAAGACGATGACTGCCGCACACGTGGAAAACGCGACCCACACCAGGGCGTAGCCCGCGGCCGAGAGCAGGGTTTCCCCCGATGAGACCTGGTCGTAGGTGGCCTGGCTGCGGAAGCTCACCCGCGAGAGGTTGGGAATCAGCCAGTACGCCACCTGGCCCGCGAGCTTGATGGCCGGCGCCTTCGCCTTGCTGGCCATCAGGTACAGGTCGGACGAGAGGTGCCCGGCGAGGAAGACGCTGCCGGTCACCATCACCGAGGTGAGCGTCTCGGCGAAGGTCGCCATCAGCGTGCCGATGCTGGCGAGGATCATGAGCTCGAACGTGAGCATCGCCACCGCCTGCACCTGCGCCGCACCCACGCTCTCGCCCACCAGGCCGAGCTCGATGAAGAAGAGCGCGCCCATCGCCGCCTGCAGCACCGACACGGTGAGGATGGTGCCGAGCAGCCGGCCCACCACGAAGGTGCCGCGGCCGATGGGCTTGGTGACCAGCAGGAAGATGGTGCGGCGGTCGATCTCCTTCGAGAGCTGGCCGGTCGAGAGGAAGACCGCCAGCACCACCAGCAGCAGCGTCATCGAGCCGAGGCCGAAGTCGATCACCACCCGGCGGAAGGTGGTCACCGTGAGCTCGGTGATGAGCGCGGTCGCGAGCATCAGCACCACCGCGAAGATCGCCACCACGATGGTCACCCGGTTGCGCCGGGCTTCGCGGAACCCGTTCCAGGCGATGGCCGCCAGCTGACCGATCACGTGAGGTCTCCTCCCACCGCGCCGCGCTCGCTCTCGAGCGTGGACAGGAACAGCTGCTCCAGCGAGTGCTTCACCGGCGTGTAGCTGACCAGCCGCCCGCCGCGCTGGAGCATGGCGCCCACCAGCGCGGTGCCCGACTCGGCGCTGGTGCGCACCAGCACGCGCCCCGCCGCGGTCGTCAGGTGGGCCTGCGCCGGGCACGCCGCGCGCACCGCCTCGGCGTCGACCCCTTCGAGCGTGAGCTCGACTTCCGCCGCCTCGCTCACCAGCAGCTCGCTCAGCGGCCCTTCCTTCACCAGCCGGCCCCCCACGAGCACCGCCACCCGGTCGCAGATGGCTTCCACGTCGGGAATGATGTGGGTGCAGAGCATCACCGTCGCGCCGCGCGCCTTCTCTTCCAGCACCAGGTCGCGGAACTGTCGCCGGCCCACCGGGTCGAGCCCCGAGCTCGGCTCGTCGAGGATCAGCAGCCTCGGCTTGCCGAGCAGCGACTGCGCCAGGGACACCCGCTGCACCATGCCCTTGGAGTACCGGCGAATCGCCAGACCCGCGGTGCGGGTCATCTCCACCCGCGCCAGCGCCTGGTCGACCTCGCGGTCGAGCTCCACCCCCGACAGGCCGCGCAGCTGGCCGCACATGCGCACGAATTCCCGGCCGGTGAGGTAGTCGTGGGGCGCCGGGTTCTCGGGGAGAAAGCCCACCTCCGCGCGCCCCGCCTTGGACCCGGCGGGGTGCCCGAAGATGAGCGCGCGCCCGCTGGTGGGCTTCACCAGGGCGAGCAGCAGCTTGAGCGTGGTCGACTTGCCGGCGCCGTTGGGGCCCAGCACGCCGTAGATCTGCCCCGGCTGCACCGTGAGGTCGAGCGACTGCAGCGCCTTGACCCGCCGGTTCATCAGGAAGCCCAGGGTGTACGTCTTCGACAGCCCGATGGTCTGGATCGCCGCGGTGGTCATGGCTCGTTCAGTCGTCGACATGGGGCAGGAACACCTTCAAGCGGCGCGAGCGGGAAGAGCTGCGCGCCTTGCACTCGTTCTCGAGCGTGAGGTCGCCGCCCAGCGGGTCGATGGGCAGGCCGGGCAGGTCGCCGGCCGCGACCAGCTCGAGCATCGCCGCGGGCTGCCGGCCCGAGCGCTCGGCGAACCGGTTGCACGCCACCTCGATCTCCCGCAGCAGGCGCTCCTGCTCGAGCTCCCGGGCGCGCTCCTCGAAGAGCGCGCGCGACTCGGGGTCGCTCGCCTCGGCGGCGAGGCTGCGGGTGAGCTCGAGCCCGTCGTCGAAGCGGCCCACCATGGCGTACAGACGCGCCGAGAGCTGCCCGAGGTAGCGCGGCGCGCCCGGGCGCTTGGCGAGCCGGCCGAGGATCTCGCCCGCCCGCTCGTACTGCCGGTGGAAGAAGCTTAGGTTGTACGCGTACGGAATGCCCAGCCGGGGGTCGTCGGGAAAGCGCGCCACCCCTTCGGCGAGGATGGCCGTCGATTCCTCGGTGTTCACCCACTTCTCGCGGCCCAGGTTGAAGGGAATCGACAGCCCGGCCACGCGGTAGACCTCGCGGAAGTCGGGGTCCAGCGCCACCGCGAGGCGGGCGTAGTCGGCGACCGCGCGGTACTCCCCCGCCTTCTGCGCCAGCCCGATCTGCTGGATCGTCATCAGCCAGAAGTAGTCGGCGAAGAGTGGGCGGTCGAATGCCCCCAGCACCTGCATCACCTCCGGGCGAGGGAGCAGGGGGGGCTCCGTCTCGCCGGCAGCCTTCGCCTCGGGCGGGCGGCTCAGCGCGACGACGGCGGCCAGGCTCAGGAGCAGCGCGATCCAGGCTTTCATCACGGCACGGTCGGCGACGGAGTGTGGCGCGGGTTCTGGAGCAGGGCCAAGAAAAAGGGCGGCGCCCGGTGAGGAGCGCCGCCCGGAAGAGGCGAGCAGCGGGCGACCTCAGTCGCCGCAGTTGACGTCGTTGTAGGTGTTGAACGGCGTGCCGGCGACCGCGGCGGTGTCGGAGTTGCCGCAGACGGCGGTGATGGTGGCGTCCTTGGTGGCGATGAACCAGGTGTCGATGCCGCCGGTCTCGTTGTCGACGTTGCCGGCCGCGTACGCGGAGATGTTGCAGTCCGGGCAGGTGCCGGCGAGGCCCGGGTTACCCGGGTTGGTGCCACCGGTCGACGCGAACGACGGGGTGATGGTGACGATGGTCGGGGTGGAGACGGCCGAGGTGTACTTGAACGTGTCGACCGAGATGGCGGTGTAGTTGGTCGCCGTGCCGGTGGTCACCGCGGTGCGGGGGTCGATGGTCGCGGTGCTGACCGCGTAGTAGTAGCGGTTACCGCGCTCCGGGGTGAAGCCGACGTCCTTGGTGAGCTCGGAGTACTTGTCCTTCTCCTGGAAGAACGAGCGCTCGGCGGTGAAGAACGACTTCAGGTTGCTCTTCGCCTCGCTCTGCTTCGAACGGGCCTGGAAGCGGATGAAGTTGGGGATCGCGATCGCCGCGAGGATGCCGATGATGGCGACGACGATCATGAGCTCGATGAGAGTGAAACCACGCTTGGTCAGCTTACGGATCATGTGTGCTACCTCCCTAGTGGAACTGGTGTGGCGCCGGTGAACTTCGGCGTGCTGCGAATGGGTCACGCGCCCTCCGTGGAAAACGCCTCACGGCGCGCGATCGTGTTGCACAACCCCTCAGACGCTTACCCCTGAAAGACCACACCTCCGCGGCGCCTCGATGAGGTCGCCGCGGAGGTGGGAAAAAACCCGAGGTCGAAGAGTCGACCTCTCACAGCGGAGGCTGCGACTTCAGTCGCCGCAGTTGACGTCGTTGTAGACGTTGAACGGCGTGCCGGCGACCGCAGCGGTGTCGGAGTTGCCGCAGACGGCGGTGATGGTGGCGTCCTTGGTGGCGATGAACCAGGTGTCGATGCCGCCGGTCTCGTTGTCGACGTTGCCGGCCGCGTACGCGGAGATGTTGCAGTCCGGGCAGGTGCCGGCGAGGCCCGGGTTACCCGGGTTGGTGCCACCGGTCGACGCGAACGACGGGGTGATGGTGACGATGGTCGGGGTGGAGACGGCCGAGGTGTACTTGAACGTGTCGACCGAGATGGCGGTGTAGTTGGTCGCCGTGCCGGTGGTCACCGCGGTGCGGGGGTCGATGGTCGCGGTGCTGACCGCGTAGTAGTAGCGGTTACCGCGCTCCGGGGTGAAGCCGACGTCCTTGGTGAGCTCGGAGTACTTGTCCTTCTCCTGGAAGAACGAGCGCTCGGCGGTGAAGAACGACTTCAGGTTGCTCTTCGCCTCGCTCTGCTTCGAACGGGCCTGGAAGCGGATGAAGTTGGGGATCGCGATCGCGGCGAGGATGCCGATGATGGCGACGACGATCATGAGCTCGATGAGCGTGAAGCCGCGCTTCGTGAGTTTGCGAATCATGCGGGTGCTGCCTCCTTGAGGTGAACTGCCTGCACGCTAAGCAACGCGCGTGCCTTCGAGTGTTTGCCACGAGCCGCCACGTAACCCAGCGGTTCGCGAACCCTAGTCGCAAAGTCCGACCGACGAAACTTGTCAGTCGTGCTCAACCTCGTCACCTCGCTCCGACCATTTTCGGCAGTGCCCCGGTGCTGCGTGTGGGGCGAGGTGGTTCTTCCGAGCACTCACGCCGACGCGAGCGCAGGTGGCGGCCGGCGCGCCGCGCGCAGCACGAGCGCGATCGCCAGGATCAGGCTCAGCAGGCTCGTCGCCGCACCCTCGGCGAGCAGTGGGGTGCGGTAGGTGAAGTGCACCTCGTGCTTTCCGCCCGGCACCGCCACCGCGCGGAAGGCGAGGTTCGCGGCGAGCACGTCGGCCGGCGCCCCGTCGACCGTCGCCGACCAGCCCGAGTAGTACGGGTCGGCGAGCACCACGACGCCGGTGTTGGTCGCGGTGACCTCGAGCAGCACCGACTCCGGGCGGTACTCGAGCACCGTCACCGTGCCGGTGCCGTCGGACACCTGCAGCGGGGTCACGCATTCCACCGGCGTGCGCTCCTGCGAATGCGAGCTGTAGCGCAGCGCCGCGCCCACCACGTTGGCGTTCGCTTCGCAGACCGGCTGGGAGAACCACGCGCGTGACTTGGCGTAGGGGTTGTTGAGCAGCAGCACGCCCAGCGTGCCGTCTTCGCCCACCACTGCGGCGGCGGCGCCGTGGCGGCCCGCGAACCACAGGTCTTCCACCGTCATGTACCGGATGTTCGAGAGGAACGTGGTGCGCTGCACGGGCAGCCCGGTCGACTCCAGCATCGCGTGCACGCGGCGCGAGGTCGCCGGCAGGTACGCGTTCGCCACCTCCAGGCCCCAGATGCCAGGGGTGTCCGGGTCGAGCTTGGTGATGGTGGCCACCGAGAGCGCGTCGGACCGGCGCGCCTCGTTGAGCTTCCCGAGGAAGAACGAGCCCGACATGTTGAGCACCCGGAACTGGCCGAGCGCGCGGTTCGGTTCCCGCCGGTCGATGAGGCTGATGAAGCCGCCCGGCTCGCGGATGAGCTCGGGGATGCCCAGCAAGTAGAGGTGCTCGTTGGCCAGCACCTGGCCGCCGTAGACCAGCGCCACCAGCAGCCCGGCGACGGGCTTCACCGTGCTCGCGCGCCAGAGCGCCAGCGAGGCGATGAGCAGCTGCCCGGCGGTGGCCAGCGCGCCGTCGACCATGAGCTCGCTGGTGGTGGCGAGGGTGGTCGGCTTGGGCGTGCCCATCCACAGCCAGCGCAAGAGCACGCTGTACGGCGACCAGGTTCGTTCCACGACGCCGGCGACGGCGACCAGCAGCGCGGCCCCCAGCATCAGGCGCAGCAGCCGGCTGCGCAGCGCTTCCCGGCGCAGCACCAGCTCGAGCCCCGCAGCCGCGCCGAGCGCGACGAGCAACAGCAGAAAGGGCGTCAGCTTCTCGGGGTACCGGAACGGCCGCCACAGCGGCACCAGCCGGTAGAGCGCGCCGTAGAGCACCCCGTAGCGGCCCAGCATCAGCGAGAACACGAACAGCCCGCCGAGGATGCCCGCGAACATCAGCCGCTGGTTGCGCAGCTCCCAGCACGCCAGCGCGCAGAGCGCGAGCGCCACCGCGCCGACGTGAATCGAGTTCACCCACAGCGAGTGGGTGCCGTTGTTCCCGAAGAGCCCGTAGTAGAGGTTGAGCACGTCGGGCGTGGCGGCGTCGAAGCTGTTGATGGGCCCGAAGGCGAGCTCGAGCAGGCGAATCGGGTGCAGCGACCACTGCATGGCGTCGTTGATGGACTGCGCGCCCGGGTCGGCATCGCGGAAGACCTGGGAAGCCGGCAGCAGCTGCACCGCGCCCAGCGCCGCCGCCAGCGCCAGCGCCGCGCCCAGCCAGCCGAAGCCCGTTCTCGCGCCCAGCGCCCAGCGCGCGGCCACCCACCAGACCACCACGCTCGCGCCCGCCACCACGAAGCTCTGGCTGTCGCCCCCGAAGAGCACCAGCGCCAGCGCCGCCGCCGTGCCCAGCACCCCGCCCGCGGTCGGCGACCGGAACAGCCGCGAGGCGTACAGCCACACCCACGGCACCGCGGCCATCGACCACAGGTACGCCATGTTGTTGGTGATGCCGATGGCGTAGCCGTTGAACGCGGCGGTCATCGCCCCCAGCGCCGCCGCCATCGGGCGGCCGTCGAAGCTGCGCACCAGCAGGTACACGCCCACGAAGAGCGCGGGGTAGCTCGCGAGCATCGCCGCCTTGAGCGCCACCCCGGAGTCGAACGCCAGGAACAGCAGGTTGAACGGGTGGAAGGGCGAGGTCACCACCGCCCCGACGAACGGTTGCCCCATGCCGTCGAACGGGTACCACTGGGGAAACTCCAGGCCGGCGATTCGCTGCGCCCAGTACTGGTGCGCCGGGTAGTAGACCCGCAGGATGTCGCGCTCGATGAAGATGTCGTTCGAGAACACCGCCCGCACGAAGGCCAGCACCGTCGCCGCGCAGGCGAAGGCCCAGGTCAGCGCGAGCTCGCGCCTCGAGACGATGGGAGCGGGTGACACCGGGCCATGATGACACGGCCGATCTCGGAGTCGATGGGAACCACGGGCCCGCGCTGGCCGGTGGCCGTCGTCGCGGCCGCGCACGCCGCGCTCTCCGTGGTGCTGGCCCCCGACTGGCTCTTCACCAAGTACCCCGACGCGGCCAGGGCCCTGGAGCAGGGCTTCGCCGCCTCGCAGCGCGCCGGCGACTTCAGCCCCGCGTACCTCGCGCTCCACGCGCTGCTCTCGCCGCAGGCGGTGCACTGGGCCCAGGTGATGCTCGGCGCGGCCGCGGTGCTCGCGGTGGGGCTCGCCTGCCAGCGCGCGCTGGGCCTCGCCGCCGGCCTCGCGGGCGCGCTCGCGCTCGGGCTCACCTCGAGCTGGGTGACCTACGAGGCGATGCTCGAGCCCGACCTCGCCATCGGCGCGCTGCACGCGCTGGTGCTGTGGTGGCTCGCGCTCGAGCCCACGCGCCGCTCCCGCGCCGCGGCGCTCCTCTCGCTGCTCGCCTCGGCGTGCCTGCGCCCGGTGGGGCTGGTGGTGGCGGCGGCGGTGCCGTGGGCCGCTGGCTGGTCGCGCAAGGCGGTGGTGGGGGCGCTGGTGGTGGTGGCGCTGGGCTTCGTCGCCGTGAGCCAGCTGCTCGCCCACGCCGCGGTGGGCGCCTGGGCCGCGCCGATGAGCCCGGGCGCCGTGCTGCACATGGGCCACCGGCCGGAGTTCACGCCCTTCGGCGGGCAGTCGCCCTTCGCGCTCAAGATGCTCGAGCGCCAGCACGGTCGCTACGAGATGCACGAGCTCTACCGCACCTTCGCGGCGGCCTCGGCGAGCGCCGACGGCGCGGTGTCCCAGGAAGCGTACTGGGGCGTGGAGGTGCTGCGGCTCGCGCAGGCCTACCCCGGGCGCTGGCTCGCCCACCTGTTCTGGAAGGCGGTGCTGTTCGCGCTCGGGCCTCCGGGCCACGACACCACCGAGGCCCGGCTGCTCGATGCCCGGCTGAACGGACTCTGGCTGCCCGGCGACCGCTGGCTCTTCACGCTGGGGACCGTGGGGCTCCTCGCCGCGCTGTTCGACGCACGGCGCCGCCGCGCAGTGGCGGGCGCCGCCGCGCTGGCGGTGGCCATCTGCGCGGTCACCGTCGTCTTCTATGGCACCTCGCGCTACCGCATCGCCGCTGCGCCGGGGCTCGCCTTCGGGGTCGCCGCCCTCGTGCACCTCGCGCTCGCGGCGCGCCGTGCGCCCCGGCAGCTCGCAGGTCCGCTCGCGGTGGCGGCCGCCGTCGGCGCGCTCGCCTTCGGGGCGGGCCCGGTGCAGGCGGCGGCGACCTGGTCACGCCGCGGCCTCGAGTCCTCGCAGCGCGCGCCGCAGCTGCAGCGCGAGCTCGCCGCCGGTCACTTCGCCGACGCGGCGAAGACGCTCGGCGAGATGCTCGCGTCACAGCCGATGGTGCTGCGGCAGGTGAACACCCGCGGGCTCGACTTCGAGGCCCCGGAACTCGCGCGCACCGCGGGCGCCGTCAGCGCCGAGCGCTTCGGCGACGCGGGCGCGCTCGAGCGGCTGGTGCTGGTGGCGCTGGGCGCGCGCGCCGGCGCGCGCGAGGCGATGGCGGGCGAGGCGCGCGCGCTCACGGCGAGTGGGGTGAGCTTCGCGACGTACGACCAGCTGCTCGAGCCCAGCCTCGAGGTGGCGCGCTGCTTCCTCGCCGCAGGTGACGCGGCCCGCGCCGCGCCGCTCATCGCCGCGGCGAGCGAGGCCCAGCCGGGCACGCTCCCCGCGCTGGCCGCGCGCGTGGCGAGCGGCGAGGCCGCCGGCACCGCGCCGTCGCCCTTCCGGGCCGAGCTCGAGCGCCTGCACGACCGGCTGTCGGCGTCGCTGGCGCTCGCGGAGTGGGAGGTGCTGGTGGGCGACCACGCACGGGCGCTGGGGTCCACGCGGGTGTTGCGCGACGCGGTGCCCGACTTCGCTCTCGCCCGGTACTGGGAGGCGCGCGCGCTGGCGCTCGCCGGCCGCGACGACGAGGCCCGTGCATCGCTCGCCGCGGCCTTCGGCGCCTTCCCGGGCCACCCGTTCCCCGTTCAGCCGCTGGAGCGGCTCTCGGGCAGTGGGCCGCCGTTCCTGCGCGCGGAGATCCTCGTGCGCCGCGGGCAGCTCTCCGGGGCGCGCGAGGTCATCGCCGCCCTCGAAGACGGCGCGGCAGGGAAAGCGGAATGGCTCGCGGCGCTCGGAGCGAACCAGCTGCCGCCGCCGCCGTCGGAAGCCCTGCTGCGCTCGCCCTGAGCGCTTGGAAGAGTGGCGGCGCCCCCGCCAACGGCTAGAAAGGTGTCGTGCCCGCGCCCCTGGAACCGGTCTTCGTCGGCTTCCTCTTCTTCGCCGGGCTCTCCATCGGCAGCTTCCTCAACGTGGTCATCGCCCGGGTGCCCGAAGGGCTGAGCGTCGTTTCCCCGCGCTCGCGCTGCCCGAAGTGCGAGCAGCCCATCGCCTGGTACGACAACGTGCCCGTGGTGTCGTGGCTGGTGCTGCGGGGGAAGTGCCGTGGCTGTGGCACGCCCATCTCGCCGCGCTACCTGCTGGTGGAGCTTCTCACCGGGCTGCTGTTCCTCGCCGCGTGGGCGCGCTTCGGGTGGGACTGGCCGCTGGTGCTGGCCCTGGTGCTGCTGACCTTCCTCATCCCGCTCACCTTCATAGACGCCGAGCGGTGGATCCTCCCCTTCGAGCTCACCTTGCCGGGCATCGCGTTCGGCCTGCTGGTGCGCATTCCCCTGGGGCTCTCGCCGGTGCTCGGGGGCCTCAAGGGCGCGGTGCTGGGCTACCTGGTGTTCCGCGCGCTGGAGTTCTTCGGGTGGCTCGCCTTCCGCAAGGAAGCGCTGGGCGCGGGCGACAAGTTCCTCATGGCGCTCATCGGCGCCTTCCTGTCCTGGCGGGCGCTCCTGGCGGTCGTCTTCCTCTCGTCGCTCCAGGGCGCGCTCTTCGGTCTCGCGCGGCTGTGGCTCACCGGCCGGGCGGGGCCCACGGCGCCCGAGGCCAGCGCCGACCCGCAGGCCCCGCCGCCGCCCGAGCCTGCGCCGCCCAAGATGAGCTGGGCCTTCCTCGCGCCCGGTCTGTCCTTCGGCCGTCGCCTGCTCCTCGTGCCGTACTCGGTGCTGCTCCAGAACATCCCCGACGACCCGGTGGACGAAGGCGGTGAGGAAGTGGAGTGGACGCCGGAGGCGACCAACCTGCCGTTCGGTCCCTGGCTCGCGGCGGCGGCGCTGGAGTGGCTGTTGCTCGGCCCGGTGATGGTGGACCTGCTCCCCGTGGGGCCGGTGCGCACCGTGATGGGCTTCTAGGGGCCGCTGCGCTCCGGCGGTGGCACGGGCTCGGGCGAGAGCTCGTAGAGCCGCAGCAGGTCGGCCTCGCCGTGGGCGGGCTGCCCGTTCGAATCTCGCGAGCGGTAGAGCAGCCGGTAGCCGGGCACCTGTTCCAGCGTGGCCTGGTCCTCGCTCATGAACACCTCGGCGCTGGTGCCGGGGTTGGGGCTGGGCTGCGTCTCGGGCAGTCCACCGGCGTAGCGGAAGTTCACCCAGAGAATGCGCCGGTCGATGAGGAGGTAGCGGGTGCGGTACTTCTCGAGCAGCAACGCGCGGAAGCGCTCCGGGCTCTCCTGGAAGAAGCCCTGGAGGAAGTCGGCGATGGGCTCGCGGCTCTCGTACTGCTCCCACTTGGGCTGGAGCACGATGGGGTGCCGGGTGTGCGCGAGCAGGGTGGTGGAGTCGACCGGGTCGGAGGCGATGGCCTCGCCCGGGGGCACCAGGCCGGGCAGCGCGGCGAGGAGCCGCTGGTACTCGGCCCGCACGTGCGGCGGCTGCAGCCAGGTGATGTCACAGTGCCGCACGAAGGTGACGAAGGTGACGAGCTGCCAGGCGAGCAGCGCGCCGTAGCCCGCCGCCGCCCAGCGCGCCCGGGCCCACGAGGCGCCCGCGACGGCGAGGGTCGCGGGCAACAGCAGCGCCACCATCGCCTCGACGCGCACGATGAGCCAGGCGCCGAGGAGCGCCGCGCCGGTGAAGGCGAGCAGTACCAGCACCGGCACGCTGCCGCGGCGGCGGACCCAGCCCACGGCGCCCAGCACCAGCAGCGCGGCGAGCGGCACGAGCACGGCGCCGAGCAGCGTGCGCGCGCCGGTGGCGGTGAGGGTCTCGAAGGGGCCTTGCCACATCAGCCGCACGTCGAAGGGCAGGGCGTCCGGGTCGGCGGGGCGGACGCCGAGCGTGGCCACCTTGGCGGCGAGCAGCTGCCAGACGTGGCGGTAGTCGTCGCCGCCCGCGAGGAAGGTCATCGCCTTGTGCAGCGCGCCCAGCGCGGCCCAGGTCGCGAACGCCGCGAGCCGCGGCGGCCAGGCGCGGCCCGGAGCGCGCTGGGCCACCTGGGCGGCGACCACCAGGCCGGCCGGGAGCGCACAGGGCCAGGACAGGGCGAAGCTGGTGTGCGCGAGCACCGGCACCACCACCGCGCCCACCACCACCAGCGCGAGCGCGACCCAGGCGCGCCGGGCCGCGAAGGGCGTCTCGCCGGTGCGCAGGAACCACGCGGCGAGGCAGGCCGCTTCCATGGTGAAGACGAAGTGGATGCCGTGCCAGGTGGCAAGCGAGGCGACGGCGGCGAGGCCGCAGACCACCACGTCGCGCAGCGCCTGCGTCCGCGCCGCGCGGGCGAAGAAGGCGAGGTGGAGCGCGAAGAGCGGGAGGCTCAGGTCCTCGCGCATGAGGATGAGGCCGAGCGTGCGGTAGTTGCCGGGAATGAAGGTGAAGAGGAGCGCGGCGGCGGCGGCCCACCACGGCGAGCGGGTGAGCTCGCGGGTGAGCAGGAAGACGCCCACCACCGACAGCGAGGCGACGAGCGCCATCACCCCCAGCGCGTGGAGATGGAGCGGCAGCGCGCCCTCGGTGAGCGGTCGCGTCCAGGCGATGAGGAACTCCTGGCCGACGGTGTCCAGGGTGAGGAGGTCGACCTCGCGCGGGTGCTCGACGCGGGGGTCGGCGCGCAGGTCGGCGGGGGGCAGCCCGTGGGACTCGACGAACCGCTCGACGAAGTAGAAGAGGAGGCCCGGGTCGCTGCGGAACATGCCTTCGGGGCGCTCGCGCTGGAAGTTGGGCTGGTGGAGCGGCACCCAGACGCGCACCCAGGTCCCCAGGGCGACGCAGCCCAGCACCAGCAGCCACTCGAGCGCGCGCAGCACGGCGGGCGAGAGGCGGGTGGGCATGGGGTGGCGTGCGAGTACCACAGTCGGGTGTCCCGCCGGAGGACTGGCGCCGGCGCGGTGCCGGGCTACAACCCGGAGCCGTGGTGTGGGCCCGCCGCGAAAGGAGCCTCGGGTGCGCGCACGGCTGCTCTCCATCGCGGTGATGCTGGGCGCGGCGGCGACCGGGCTGTCCTGGCTGTCGCTGCAGCCCGCGGTGCGCACGCTGGTCGAGGTGGCGCGCGTGGACCCGGTGCGCGGCGAGGCGGTGCTGCGGGTGACGCGGGCGATGCCGGTCATCCTCACGGTCGACGTGCTGGGGGCGACGGCGCTCGTCTTCCTGGTGCTGTTCTTCACCGTGGGTCGCCCGCTGGCGGCGCTCGACGAGCTCATCGGGCAGCTCGCGCGGCCGCAGCTCGGCTTCGGCGACGCGCCCTCGGGCCCGCTGGTCTCGCGCATCTCGCGCACGCTGAAGGATGCCACCACCGCGCTCGCCGCCGAGCGCGCGCAGCGGGAAGCCCAGCTCACCGAGCTGCGCAGCGCGAACGCCCAGCTCCTGCGGGCGCAGACCGAGCTCGTGTCGTCGGACCGGCTGGCGTCGGTGGGCAAGCTCGCGGCGGGCGTGGCCCACGAGGTGGGAAACCCTCTGGCCGGGCTGCTCGGCTACCTGTCGATCCTCAAGGGCAAGGTGAACCCGGAGGCGAAGGAGCTGGTCGACCTCTCGGTGGTGCAGGTCGAGCGCATCGACGGCATCGTGCGCTCGCTCCTCGAGCTGGGCCGGCCGTCGCGCGGCAAGCCGGCGCCGGTGGAGCTGGCGCGGGTGGTCGACGACGTGCTGCGGCTCCTGGGGGCGAGCCCCGAGCTGCGCGGCGTCGAGCGCACGGTCGAGGTGCCGGCGGGCCTGGTGGTGCTCGCGGAGGTGGGGCCGCTGTCCCAGGTGCTCATCAACCTGGTGCGCAACGCGGCGCAGGCGATGAACGGCAGCGGGCGGCTGTGGCTGCGTGCCGAGGTGCGCGACGGGAAGGCGGCGCTCGAGCTGCGCGACAGCGGCCCGGGAGTTCCCGCCGACGTGCTGCCCAAGCTCTTCGAGCCGTTCTTCACCACCAAGCCGGCAGGGCAGGGCACCGGGCTCGGGCTCGCCGTGTCGCGCCATCTTCTCACCGCGATGGGAGGCGGCCTGGAGGTGAGGAATCACCCGGAAGGTGGGGCGTGTTTCACCATCACCCTGGCGACGGTGTGAGTGGCGGTCGTTCCCGCAGCCCCGTCGCTCCGTCTCCGCCGAAATCCGGCCAACCCGAAGCCCCGTGAACGAACGCGAACCCGAACCCGTCCTGGCGCGACCCGGAACGCAGGGTCTTCGAAGGTGAGCCTCTTGCGCGGGCGGCTCCAGGACCTCGTGACGTGCGGGGTACTTCGCCAACCGGGCTCGGGTTCGCGTTCGTTCAGGGGGCAGCGGAGACGGATGACGGGGCCCCGGTCAGAGCGCGTGCACGGACTCGAGGAGCTTGTCGCTGAAGTCCTGCCGCACCTTGATGAGGTTGGAGAAGGTGGTCGGGCGGCGGGAATCGATGACTCCGCCGAGCGGGCCGGCGCGCACGCCGTCGATGAGATCGTCGGTCTCGAAGTCGACGTGGGTGGTGCGCTCCTTCGGCGGGGCCTTCGTACCGTTCGCGGTCTGCGCGAAGGCGAAGGTGGAGACGAGGAGCACGGCAGCGGCGACGGCTCTCATGAAAGGCCTCCTGGCGGGTGAGGGGACTGTAGACGCTCGGCCGGGCGGGCGCGTTCCGTGCGATAACCTGTTGAACCGTGGCCACCTTCCGCACCGTGCTGGTCGTCGACGACGAAGCGGCCATTCGCCACGTGCTCACCCTGGTCCTGTCCGACAAGGGCTACGAGGTGCGCGCGGTCGCCGACGGCGAAGAGGCGCTGCGCGAGCTCACCTCGCGCCAGTACGACGTCGTCATCTCCGACGTGCGCATGCCCAAGGTCGACGGGCTCACCCTGCTCAAGGCGGCGCAGACCCACTGGCCGGAGACCACGGTGCTGGTGATGAGCGCCTACGGCTCGCAGGAACAGGCGCTCGAGGCGGTGAGCGCCGGCGCGTTCGACTTCCTGCAGAAGCCGTTCAAGCCCGAAGAGGTGCTGCTGCTGCTCAGGAAGGCCGAGGAGCGGCTGCGCCTGCTGCGCGAGAACCGCCGCCTCAAGGAGCAGCGCGGCGGGGGGCCGCTCGGTCGCCTGCTCGGCGAGAGCGAGGCGATGCAGTCGCTGCAGAAGCAGATCCAGAAGCTGGCCCCGGCGAGCACCACGGTGCTCATCACCGGCGAGTCGGGCACCGGCAAGGAACTCGTCGCCCGGGCGCTCCACGAGCTGTCGCCGCGCGCCGCGATGCCCTTCGTGGTGGTGAACTGCGGCGCCATTCCGTCCGGGCTCATCGAGAGCGAGCTCTTCGGCCACGCCAAGGGCGCCTTCACCGACGCCCGCACCGCGCGGCGCGGCCTGGTGAGCGAGGCCGACGGCGGCACGCTCTTCCTCGACGAGGTGGGCGAGCTCCCCTTGCCGATGCAGGTCAAGCTCCTGCGCGTGCTGCAGGAAGGCGAAGTGCGCCCGGTGGGCGAGTCGCGCGCCGAGAAGGTCGACGTGCGCATCCTCTCGGCCACGCTGCGCGACCTGGCCAAGCTCGTCGAGCGCAACGAGTTCCGCGAAGACCTCTACTTCCGCCTCAACGTGGTGAACCTGCGCATTCCCCCGCTGCGCGAGCGGCGCGACGACGTGCGGCTCCTGGCCGCGTCCTTCCTGCGGCGCTTCAACCGCGAGCTCAACCGCGACCCGCCGGTGACCGGGTTCAGCCCCGAGGCGCAGGCGATCCTCGACGGGTGGCGCTGGCCGGGCAACGTGCGCGAGCTCGAGAACGCCATGGAACGCGCGGTGCTGCTCGCCGACCACCAGGTCATCGGCGTCGAGCACCTGCCGGAGAAGATGTGGCGCGACAAGCCGCCCGAGGCCGCCGTCGAGCGGCCCACCGGCGCTCCCGCGATGCCCACCCCCGAGTCGGCGAACTACTCCCTCAAGCGCGCCATGCTCGAGCTGGAAGAGACCTTCATCCGCGCGGCGCTGCGCAAGACGCGCGGCAACCGCACCCGGGCGGCCGAGCTGCTCGAGATCAGCCACCGGGCGCTGCTCTACAAGATCAAGGACTACGGCATCGACCCCGACGCCGCCTGATCGAGCCCTTCGAACACCCAACCGGTTGAGGGTGGGCACCTGTCCCACCGCTAATTGGTGTACGAAGACACATCAATGAGATGTCAAAGACACATCTAAGCGGCGTCGAACGAAGTTGACAGGCCTGCCGCCCTCGGGAACACTCCTCGGCCGCGCATGTCCCCCCGAAAACCCGCCACCAACCGCGTGCAGACGCTGCGCGAGGATCAGTTGCTCTCGAAGGCGGAGCTCGCCCGTCGGGCCGGAGTCTCGGTGCTGACCATCGACCGGGTGGAGAAGGGCGCCGCGTGCCGGCTCGACACCAAGCGGAAGATCATTCTCGCGCTCGGGTTGACCGTTCAGGACAAGGATCGCGTCTTCTAGAAGCTATTTTCTTTCGCGGTGCGCAGTGGCGGGTAGTCTCTCACCCGCAGTCACTTCCGGAGACTCAATGGCCAAGGGCAAGCTCGCGCTGGGACTCGACATCGGCTCGACCGGCGTCAAGTTGATCCAGCTCAAGGAACAGCGCAAGCGCGGCCAGGTCGGCTACGCGCTGCAGAGCTTCGGCATGAAGCCGCTGCCTCCCGAGGCGATCGTCGACGGCGCGCTGATGAACTCCACCGCCATCGTGCAGGCGATCCAGGAGCTGATGTCCGAGCTCAAGGTGAAGCAGCGCGACGTGGCGATCGGCGTCAGCGGGCACTCGGTGATCATCAAGAAGATCTCGATGCCCCGCATGACGCAGGAAGAGCTCGAGGAAGCGATTCAGTGGGAAGCCGAGCAGCACATTCCCTTCGAGATCAAAGACGTCAACATCGACACCCAGATCCTCAAGCCCGACGCCAACGACGCCACCGGCCAGATGGACGTGCTCCTGGTCGCCGCGAAGAAGGACATGATCAACGACTACACGTCGGTGGTCACCGAGGCGGGGCTCCTGCCGGCGGTGGTCGACGTCGACGCCTTCGCGGTGCAGAACTGCTTCGGCGAGAACTACGAGGTCCCCAACGAGACCGTGGTGCTCATCAACGCCGGCGCGGCGGTGGTGAACATCAACATCGTGTCCGGCGGGGTGACCACCTTCACCCGCGACGTCACCATCGGCGGCAACCAGTTCACCGAGGAAATCCAGAAGCAGCTCAACGTGAGCTACGAGGAAGCCGAGGCGCTCAAGATCGGCGGCCGCCAGGGTGACCGCGACGCGGTGGTGCCCCAGGAAGTGGAGCGGGTCATCGCCTCGGTCGCCGAGCAGGTGGCGGGCGAGATCCAGCGGTCGCTCGACTTCTACGCGGGCACCGCGGCCGACGCGACCTTCGCCCGGGTGTACCTGTCGGGGGGCACCGCGCGCATTCCCGCGCTGTTCAAGACCATCGAGAGCCGGGTCGGCGTGCCGGTGGAGATCTTGAACCCCTTCAAGCAGATCGAGATCGACAACCGCCGGTTCGACCCGGCGTTCATCATGGACGTGGCGCCGCAGGCGGCGGTCGCGGTGGGGCTGGCGCTCCGTCGCGCGGGCGACAAGCTCGAGTAAGGGACAAGGAGCACCGGCCAAATGACGATGATCCGAATCAACCTGCTGCCGGTCCGGCAGGCCCAGAAGCGCGAGCTCGGGCGCCAGTTCCTGGTGCTCGCGGCGATCGTGCTGGTGGGCGCGCTGGGCGGCAACTACTACTGGTACTCGGTGCGCCACGACGCCGCCGAGCGCGAGGCGCGCGACGTGCGCGACATCCAGGCGCGCATCGCCGCTCTCGAGAAGGAGATCGGCGAGGTCAACGAGCTCAAGGCGAAGTCGGCCGAGGTGAGCGCCAAGCTCGCCGCGCTGGCCACCCTGCAGGCCGGCCGCAAGGGCCCGGTGAAGATGCTCGACGCGGTCACCATGGCCATTCCCAAGAAGGTCTGGGTGAGCGACTTCAACGAGGTCGGCGGCGCGGTGCGCATCGTCGGCTCGGCGCTGACGCTCGACGACGTGTCGGACTTCATGAAGGGCCTGGCCGCGGTGGTGTGGACCCCGAAGGGCATGGGGCGCATCCTCGAGCGCATTCCCAACGCGGGGCGCACCCGGGTCGAGATCACCGGGCCCGACGGCATCTCGGTCGAGGAGATCGACGACGTCGACGTGAAGAACTTCTTCACCAACGTCGAGCTCAAGAGCACCAGCCAGCCCACCAGCGGGACGGGAACCCGCGTGGTCAGCTTCGAACTCGCCACCGGCGCGAATTACGCCATCTAGGACTTGCTCATGGAACAGCTCCTCGACCGGCTCAACAAGGCGCCCAACTCGCTCAAGTTCGGCGGGCTCATCGCGGTGGTGGTGCTGCTCACCGCGGCGAACTACTTCTTCTTCGTCAGCGCCGAAGACACCAACTTCGCCAACGCGCGGCAGCAGCGCATCAGCCTCGACGCGGTGCTCGCCGACAAGCTGTACCTGGCGCAGAACCTCCCCGAGAAGCGCAAGGAGTTCGACAAGCTGAACGCCGACCTCCAGGAAGCGCTGGTGCACCTGCCCCAGGCGAAGGACATCGACAAGCTGCTCGCCGACCTGAACGACGTCGGCCGCAAGTCGGGCCTGGACATCAGCAGCATCACCCCGCAGCCCGAGTCGCCCGACACCAGCTACGTGCGCATCCCCATCAAGATGGCGGTCAGCGGCAACTACCAGGAGATCGCGCTCTTCCTGCAGGAAGTCGGCAACATGAACCGCATCGTCAACGTCGCCAACATCCACCTCGTGGGGCAGGGCTCCAAGGTGGGTGAGAAGGTGGTGCTCAACGGCGACTTCATGGCGACCACCTTCCGCTTCCCCGACGCCCCGAAGGCCCCCAAGAAGTAGGAGCCCCTTTCGACCATGCGCCGCCACCTTCTTCATTTCCTCTTCGCCGCGGCAGCCACCGCGGTGGCCTGCTCCGACCCGCCGCCGCCGCCGCCGCCGGCCGTGCGCCCTCCGCCTCCCAAGGCCGAGACCGCCACGCCCGACGCTGGCCTGAGCACCGAGGTCCGGTACATCTACAACCCGGTCGGCAAGCGCGACCCGTTCCGCACCCCGCTGGAAGACACCCCGGCGAGCCGCGACCAGGCGGCGCAGAAGCTCTGCAGCGACCCGCTCTGCCAGCTCGACCTCGATCAGCTGACGCTGGTGGCGGTGGTCACCGGTGACGCCGACCCGGTGGCGATGGTGGAAGACAGCTCGCACATCGGTTTCATCGTGCGCCGCGGCACCCGCATCGGGAAGCAGGGGGGCAAGGTGACGCAGGTCAGCCGCGACTGCGTGGAGATCACCGAGTTCTTCCAGACCCCCGACGGCAAGTCGAACCCGAACAAGGTGAGCCTGTGCGTGAAGAACGACGCCACGCGCAGCGCGACACTCGATCTGCTCAACAACAGGAACGTGGAATGAGCTCGCACCTGCGACCGCGGCACTGGAGGGAGTTCAAGATGACGAGGCTCGTGGTGGCTGGTTGCCTGGCGCTGTCGCTGACGGCCTGGGCCGAGGCGGAGGCGCTCAACCGCCTGTCGCTGCTGCGCGTCGAGTCGACGGGCCAGGGGGCCCAGGTGGTGGTCGAGGCCGCGAGGACGCCGGTGTTCAGCGTCTTCCGCCTGAACGACCCCGACCGGCTGGTGGTCGACGTCACCGGCGCCGACGCGGCGAAGATCGCCGGCCACCAGGACGGCGTCGGCCCCGTGGCCGGCGTGGTCACCACCCAGTTCACCGACGAGCGCTCGACGGTGGCGCGGGTGATGATCGCCCTGCGCGAAGCCGCCCGCTACGACGTGCGCGCCGACGGCACCCGGCTGCTGATCGCCATCTCCGGCGGCGCCGCCGAGGCGAAGCCCGCCGAGCCCAGGGCGCAGGTCGAGGCCAAGGTCGCGGAAAGCCCGGCGCCCGTCGCCGCGGCCGCCGAGCCGGCGGCGCGTGAAGACGGCGTGGTCGCTTCCCGCGTCGACGAGCAGAAGGTCGCGCACCCCGCGGAGCACCTCACCGCGGTGGCGTGGAAGAAGGGCGAGCTGGTGCTCACCACCGACGGCGACGTGGCCAAGTTCGAGCTCATCGAGCTGGCGAACCCGCCCCGCCTGGCGGTCGACCTCTTCGGGCTCAAGTCGTCGGCCAAGGTGAAGAACGTGCACGGCGGCCTGCTCAAGGGCGTGCGCGCCGGCAGCTGGCCCGAGAAGGTGCGGCTGGTGCTCGACGTCGACGGCGACATGCCGGCGTACCAGGCGCGCCGCACCACCAACGGCCTCAAGATCGGCCTGTCGGCGGCGAGCGCGGGCGCGGTGGCCAAGGCGGCCCCGGCCGCGAAGGACGAGGCGAGCGAGGTGGTCATCGACGGCCAGGTGGTGGCGGTCGCGGAGACCACCCCGGTGGCCGCGGCGCCCGTCGCCCCCAAGGCGAGCGTGGCCGAGGTGAAGGAGCTCAGCTTCAAGGAAGCCGAGTCGGGCGGCCAGGTGGAGCTCAAGCTCACCCAGGGCGCGCGCTTCAAGGTCGACCGCCCCGACGCCACGTCGGCGGTGCTGACCATCGAAGGTGCGTCGCTCCCCAAGCGCCTCGAGCGCAGCCTCGACACCTCGGCGCTGGGCACGCCCATCACCATGGTGAGCGCGTTCGCGGTGCCCGACGACCGGGTGCGCGTGGTGGTCGCTTCCGGCGCCCCCATCGAGGAGACGGTGGTCAAGACCCAGGCCGGGCTGTCGTGGCGGCTGTCGCTCAAGGGCGGCGGCGAGGCGGCGCTGACCGAGGCCAAGGCGGCCGGGTTCTCGTCTGAAGCCTCGCGCTTCGCGGAGCAGGGCGCCCCGCAGAAGGCGCGCTACGTGGGCAAGAAGGTGTCCTTCGAGTTCAAGGACATCGACATCCACAACCTCCTGCGCATCATCGCCGAGGTCTCGAAGAAGAACATCGTGGTGGCCGACGACGTGAGCGGCAAGGTCACCATTCGCCTGCGCAACGTTCCCTGGGACCAGGCGCTCGAGCTCATCTTGCGGTCGAAGGGCCTGGGGCAGGAAGAGCTGGGCAACAACATCGTGCGCGTGGCTCCGCTGACCAAGCTGGAAGAGGAAGCCCGTCTGCGCGCCGACCGCAAGCGCGCCAACCGCGCCCAGGAAGACCTCATCGTGCAGCTGGTGCCGGTGAACTACGCCAGCGCCGAGCAGATGCAGGGCCGGGTGCGCGACGTGCTGACCGACCGCGGCAACATCTCGGTCGACGCCCGCACCAACACCCTCATCGTGCGCGACGTGGGTTCCAACATGGGCAAGGTGAAGAGCCTGGTGGCGAGCCTGGACACCCAGACGCCGCAGGTGCTCATCGAGAGCCGCATCGTCGAGGCCAACACCCGGTACCAGCGTGAAGTCGGTATCCAGTGGGGTGGCTCGGGCCAGCTCGCCTCGGCGACCGGCAACGCCACCGGCCTGGCGTTCCCCAACACGGTGCGCGTGGGTGGCGCCGCGGGCAACACCGGCACCGACGGCGTGAGCACGACGCCGAACTGGGCGGTCAATCTTCCGGTCGGTATCGGCCTCGGCAGCGGCGGTGGCTTGGGCTTCGTCTTCGGCTCCGCGGGCGGGGCGCTCTCGCTCAACCTCCGCCTGTCGGCCCTGGAGAACCAGGGCGTGGTGAAGACCATCTCGGCGCCGAAGGTGACCACGCTCGACAACTCGGCCGCCAAGATCAGCCAGGGCGTGTCGATTCCGTTCAGCCAGGTGTCGGCGGGCGGCGTGAACACGTCGTTCATCGAAGCGCGCCTCTCGCTCGAGGTGACGCCGCACATCACCGCCGACGGCAGCGTGCTGATGACGATCCGCGCCGAGAACAACCAGCCCGACCCGGCGAACACCGGCGCCAACGGCCAGCCGGCGATCCAGCGCAAGGAAGCCAACACCCAGGTGCTGGTGCACGACGGCGACACCACGGTCATCGGCGGCATCTACGTGCGCAGCGGCAGCTCCTCGAGCAGCGGCGTTCCGCTGCTGATGAAGATCCCGGTGCTGGGCTTCTTCTTCAAGAACTACCGCGAGCAGGAATCGCGGCAGGAACTGCTCATCTTCATCACCCCCCGCATCTTGAACCGGTCTGTCGCGGCCGCGAACTAGGAGGACACCATGAAAAACATCCTTCGTTTGATGCTGCTGGCCTTCGCAGTCTCGACCGCGAGCTGCGTGCAGGTGAGCCCGCTGGTGCTGCTGGGCGTCTTCGCGGTGGATCCGGTCACGCCTCCGGCGCTGCCGGTGTGCAAGGTCGGCGACCTCCTGCAGGGTGAGGCGAACATCACCTTCACTGCGCTGCCCACGGACAACTTCCTCTGCATGGGCGTGCAGAACACCATGGACAACGTGGTGCGCACCGAGGTGAACGGCACCACGCTCGATGACCCGCTCAACCACAACCGCGTCTTCGTGGAAGAGGTGCTCCACAGCTACAGCGCGCAGCTGATCTCGAACGGCAAGACCACCAGCCTCACCTTGCCGGCCGAGACGCTGCGCCTGGGCTTCCCGGTGGAGTCGGGCGGCGGCAAGGTCGGCGGCTTCGTGCAGATCCTCGGGGACACCGCGGCGCAGGCGCTGCTCGACGCCACCCAGCCGGGCGACGTGGTGCAGGTGCTGGTCACCTTCCGCATGCGCGGCCGCATCAACTCCGGCGGCAGCATCACCACCCAGCCGTTCACCTTCCCGGTGCGCTTCACGCGGCAGTAGAAAGCACCCATGGGCTTCCTCACCCACCTGGAGTCGATCGTGTCGCAGGTCGACGGAGCCATCGCGTGCAGCGTGATGGGCTTCGACGGCATCGCGGTGGAGACGCACCAGGCCACGGCCCAGGCCGAGGCCGCCACCTCGATGGAGCTGAGCAACGCGTGGGTGGAGTACGCCAACATCCTGCAGCAGCTGAAGAACGCCGCCGAGGTGCTGAAGACGGGCGCGGTGGCCGAGGTGAGCGTGAACAGCGAGAAGCTGATCACGCTGATGCGGCTGGTGAACCCCGACTATTTCCTGGTCCTGGGGCTCAAGCCCGAAGGCAACTACGGCAAGGCGCGCTACGTGCTGCGCGTCACCGCGCCCAAGGTGAAGGCCGAGCTCTAACCGGCTGATGTCAGGCGAGCTTGGCTGGCCGCCCCCGGGGTGCCGCCTTCGCTTGTACCTTGGGTTCAAGGTGGTAAGAGCCCCCGCGTTCACCCCCCTTTTTCCGGGAGCGCAGGCTCATGGCTGGTCAGGTCGATACGTCGGAATTCCGTAAGGGTCTCAAGATCGAGGTCGATGGCGAGCCGTTCGAGATCGTCGACTTCCAGCACGTGAAGCCGGGCAAGGGCAGCGCGATCTGCCGCACGACGATCCGCAGCCTCATCTCCGGGCGCCAGCTGCAGCCGACGTACAAGAGCGGTGAGACGTTCCCCCGGCCGGACATCGAGGAAAAGGAGATGCAGTTCCTCTACGCCCAGGGCGACGAGTTCCACTTCATGGACAACAAGTCCTACGAGCAGACGTTCCTGAACGCGGTGAACCTCGGGGAAGCGAAGAACTTCCTCAAGGAGAACATCGTCGCGTCGATCCTCTTCTACAACGGCAAGGCGATCGGCGTGACGCTGCCGAACTCGGTGGACCTGAAGGTCGTCAAGTGCGACCCGGGCGTGCGCGGCGACACCGTGTCCGGTGCGCAGAAGCCGGCGACGCTCGAGAGCGGCTACACGGTGAACGTGCCGCTCTTCATCAACGAAGGCGACGTGCTCAAGATCGACACCCGCGACGGCAAGTACCTGACGCGCGTGGCGACCGGCGGCTGACCCTTTCAACGACTCGTGGCCATGAACGACAAGAAGAAGCGGACGGGCGTGGAGTCGTCGGCGCAGACCACGGTGAGCCACAAGAGCTCGCTCGACGTCGAGGCGCTGCGGCAGATCGTCGAGATCCTCGAGGCGTCGGAAGTGAGCCGGTTGGTGTGGCGCAACGGGCGCGAGAAGCTCTACGTGCGCCGCGGGCCTCCGCCTGCCGCGGCGCCGCCGGCCCCCATCGCCCTGGGGCACCAGCCCCCGGTGCAGCTGGTGAGCCACGCGCCCGCGCCGGTTCCGGTCGCGGCGCCTGCCCCCGAGCTCAGGCCGCGCCCGTCGGCGCCGGTGCGTGCGCCGGTGACGGAAGCGCCCGAGAAGAAGGGCCACCTCATCACCTCGCCGTTCGTGGGCACCTTCTACCGGGCGCCGTCGCCGGACCAGCCGACCTACGTCGAGGTGGGCACGGTGGTGAAGAAGGGCCAGGTGCTCTGCATCATCGAGGCGATGAAGCTGATGAACGAGATCGAGAGCGAGGTCGCCGGCCGCGTGGTCGAGGTGCTGGCGCAGAACTCGACCCCGGTCGAGTTCGGGCAGGCGCTCTTCCGCATCGAGCCGGTGTAGCCCGTGTTCAAGAAGGTCCTCATCGCCAACCGGGGCGAGATCGCGCTGCGCATCATTCGCGCGTGCCGGGAGCTGGGCATCTCGACGGTGGCGGTGCATTCCACCGCCGACGCCAACGCGCTGCACGTGCGCTTCGCCGACGAGTCGGTGTGCATCGGGCCGCCGCCGTCGAAGGAAAGCTACCTCAACGTGCCCGCGCTCCTGTCGGCGGCGGAGATCACCCGCGCCGACGCGATTCACCCCGGCTACGGCTTCCTCTCGGAGAACGCCGAGTTCGCCGAGGTCTGCAAGAACTGCCGCATCGCCTTCATCGGCCCCAACCCGCGCGTCATTCGCATGATGGGCAACAAGGTGCGGGCGCGCGACGCGGCGCGGGAAGCGGGGCTGCCCTTGCTGCCCGGCTCGCCCGGCGTGGTGAAGACCCCGGCCGAGGCCGAGGAGTGGGCGGCGAAGATCGGCTTCCCCATCATCTTGAAGGCGGCGGCGGGCGGCGGTGGCCGCGGCATGAAGATCGTGCGCGAGCCGCGCGCGGTCGCCCAGGCGTTCTCCACCGCGACCGCGGAAGCGCTGGCGGCGTTCGGCAACGGCGACATGTACGTCGAGCGGTACGTCGAGAAGCCGCGGCACATCGAGATCCAGATCGTCGCCGACGAGCACGGCAACGTGGTGCACCTCTTCGAGCGCGAGTGCAGCGTGCAGCGCCGGCACCAGAAGCTCATCGAGGAGAGCCCGTCGCCCGGCGTGAGCCCCGAGCTGCGCGCGGAGATGGGCCGGGTCTCGCTCGAGGCGATGCGGAAGATCGGCTACACCAACCTCGGCACCATCGAGTACCTGATGGACGAGAAGGGCCGCTTCTACTTCATGGAGATGAACACCCGGGTGCAGGTGGAGCACCCGGTCACCGAGCAGGTGACGGGCATCGACCTGGTGCGCACCCAGATTCGCCTCGCCGCCGGGGAACCGCTCTGGTTCACCCAGGACGACGTGAAGCTCCAGGGCGCGGCCATCGAGTGCCGGGTGAACGCGGAAGACCCCATCACCTTCGCGCCCTGGCCGGGGAAGATCACCGCCTACAGCGCTCCCGGTGGCCTGGGGGTGCGCATCGACTCCGCGGCCTACGAGAACTACGTGGTGCTGCCGCACTACGACTCGCTGCTCGCCAAGCTCATCACCTTCGCCGAGGACCGCCCCACCGCGCTCGCCCGCATGCGGCGCGCCCTGGGCGAATACGTGGTGCAGGGCATCCGCACCAACATTCCCTTTCACCGGGCGGCGCTCGAAGAAGATGCGTTCATCCGCGGGGAATACGACACCCGGTTCGTCGAGCGGCTGCACGCCTCGGAGACCGGCTCCCAGCGGCTCAAGAAGGCCGTGGAAGAGACCCCGTAGCTCTTCTGGCCGCCTCGCGGAGTCTCTGGTAGCGTCGAGATCGACCCGGCTTTCGAAACCCGAGTCCTTCTCGCGCCTTGGACAAGAACAAGATCATCGAAGCGGCCGCGAAACTGGTCGCCAAGGGCGCGTACGACAAGGCCATCAAGGAGTACCAGAAGGTCTTGGACGCGGACCCGAAGGACGTCCGCATCCTCCAGAAGATGGGGGAGCTCTACGGCAAGAAGAACGACAACACGCAGGCCGCGTTCTTCTTCACCAAGGTCGCCGAGAGCTACGCGACCGACGGCTTCTTCCTCAAGGCAGTCGCGCTCTACAAGCAGGTGCTCAAGCTCGACCCCACGCTGGTCGAGGTGAACCTGAAGCTCGCCGAGCTCCATCAGCAGCTGCAGCTGATGAGCGAGTCGATGGCGTACTACCAGACCGTCGCCACGCACTACGACCAGAAGGGCGACACCAAGCGCTCGCTGGACACGCTGCGGAAGATGGTCGACTTGGACCCCGACAACGTCGCCAGCCGCATCAAGCTCGCCGAGCTGTACGCGCGCGAGCAGATGAACGGCGAGGCGGTGGGGGAGTTCCGCCGGGCGGCCGACCACCTCAAGCGCAACAACCGCACCGACGATTACCTGCGCGTCGCCGAGCGCATCACCACGCTCGAGCCGAGCAACCTGCAGCTCGCGCGCGAGCTCGCCGAGCTGTACCTGCAGCGCAACGACCAGAAGCGCGCGCTCGCCAAGCTGCAGGTCTGCTTCAAGGCCGACCCGCGCGACGTCAACACGCTGAAGCTGCTCGCCACCGCGTTCCAGGGGCTCGGGCAGACCTCGAAGACCGTCTCCGTCTACAAGGAGCTGGCGAAGGTCTACCAGGAGCGCGGCCGCGGGGGAGACGCCGACGGCATCTGGGACAAGATCGCCCAGCTCGACGCCAACGACCCCGACCTGCTGGCGCGCCGCCCGAAGCCGGTGGCTCGCCCGGCGCCCGCGCCGGCACC
>JAIBBQ010000039.1 GCA_019694595.1 Myxococcaceae bacterium | reverse complement strand
CGGGGGGGCGGGCGGCGGCGCGGTGGGCCGCATCCGCGTCGACGGCGTGGCGGGCGAGCTGGGGACCGCGGCGACGGTGGTGAGCCCGGCGCCCACCGGGAACCTCATCGACGGCGGCTGCGGAACGGCGCCCTGACGGCCAGCGCGGCGCTCACGCCCCCACCTGCGCCGTGCGCCGCAGCGAGAGGCCGTGGCGCTTCATCAGCCGGTAGAAGGTGACCTTGTTGACGCCCGCGGTCTTCGCGGCGAGCTCCACCTTGCCCTGCGACGCGTCGAGCAGCTCGGCGAGGTAGCGCCGCTCCTGGGGCGCCACCCACGCCTCCCTGAGCTCCGCGAGCGTGGCGGGCCTCGCCGGGGCGGCGGCCTTGTCCGGCGCCGCGAGCCGGCCTTCGCGCATCGAGCGCGGCAGGTCGTCGGGCTCGACCTGGTCGCCCCGCGCGAGGATCACCGCGTGCTCCATGGCGTTCTTGAGCTCGCGCATGTTCCCGGGGAACGAGTACCCCTGGAGCACCGCCATCGCCTCGCGCGAGATGCCCGACACCTTGCGGCCGTGGCGCTGCGCCGACTGCTGCAGGAAGACCTGGGCGAGAATGGCGAGGTTGTCCTTGTAGCTGCGCAGTGGCGGCAGCTCGATGCTCAGCACCCCGACGCGGAAGTAGAGGTCGTCGCGGAACTTGCCCTGCCGCACCATCGCCGCGAGGTCGCGGTTGGTGGCGCAGATGAGCCGCACGTCGACCCGGCCGGGCGGCGCGTTGCTGCCCAGCGGCGTCACTTCCCCCTGCTCGATGGCGCGCAGAACCTTGGCCTGCAGCATGAGCGGCAGCTCGCCGAGCTCGTCGAGGAACAGCGTGCCTCCGTCGGCCTTCTGGAACTCGCCCACCTTGTCGAAGCTGGCGCCGGTGAAGGCGCCCTTCACGTGCCCGAAGAGCACGCTCTCGAGCATCGTCTCCGGGATGGCGGCGCAGTTGACGGTGACGAACGGCTTGGTGGCGCGCTGGCTGTTGAAGTGAATGGCGCGCGACATCAGGTCCTTGCCGGTGCCGCTCTCGCCGGTGACCAGCACGGGCGCGCTGGTGGGCGCGATCTGCTCCAGCCGGCGCTCCACCTCGAGCCACGCCGGCGACAGCCCCTTGATGACGTACGGCCGCCCGGTGTCTTCCCGCGTCGAGCGCGCGAGCTGGGCGCGCCGCAGGAACTTGGCCGACGTCTCGGCGAGCGCGCTCAGCGCCTTGACGTGCTCCTTGGTGAAGGCCTGCGCCCGGGTCGAGGAGACGGTGAGCACCCCCAGGGGCCGCCCCTGCCAAGGAATCGGCACCGCCAGCACCGCCGCCACGTCGAGGAAGTACCGCGCGTAGTTGGGGTCGGACGCGGTGTCGTTGCACACGTACGGCGTGCCGCTCTCGAAGCAGGTGACCGCGATGCCGTTGGGCCGGCCGTCGCGCCGCGCGCGCAGCACCGAGCCCTGCCCCGGCAGGGTGACGATGACCCCTTCCACCATGTGGAAGTCGACGGTGAGCGCCTTGAGCTTGGCGTCGTGCATGAACACCGCGCCGTTGCGCGAGCCGGTCTCTCCGCACGCCAGCTCCACCAGCCGGCGCGCCACCGCCTCGATGTCCGCCGAGTGGAGCGCCGACTCGGTTTCACCTTCACGCAACACCATTTGCTTGCGTCATATCGAAAGTTGCTTTGTCGCAACAACGTCACGGATGGTCTTCAGTGATTCCAGTGGCTTGAGTCGCCCGGGCCGCTGGCACGCCGGCTGCTCTAGCCCCCTGCATGAACTCTCTGCGACTGACCCTGATGGCGGCTGTGACTGCGGTGCTCTTCGCGTGCGGTGGCCAGGAGGTGCTGGTGGACGGCGCCGACGACGTGTCCGGCGGCGGCGAGGCGGACCTCTCGACTGCGACCAACGGCAAGTTCGAGACCTTCACCGGCATCGACGGCAAGCACTACTTCCACCTGCTCGCGGGCAACGGCGAGAAGGTGCTGGCGTCGGAAGGCTACAGCACGGCGGCGGCGGCCGAGGCCGGCATCGCGGCGGTCAAGGTGAACGGCGTCGACGCGCGCCGCTTCCTGCAGCGTGAAGCGGCCGACGGGTCGAGCTACTTCGTGGTCATCGCGGGCAACGGCGAGATCATCGGCACCAGCGAGATGTACACCACCGCCTCGAACGCCACCCGCGGCGCCGAGGTGACCCGCCAGGTCGTCGCCAACACCACCCAGAAGTTCCCCGCCCTGCTCGGCAGCGCCAAGTTCGAGACCTTCCGCGGCCTGGACAGCAAGTACTACTTCCACCTCCGCGCCGGGAACGGCGAGATCGTCCTCCAGTCGCAGGGCTACACCTCGAGCACCTCGGCGAAGAGCGGCATCTCGTCGGTGCAGACCAACGGCGCCACCACCGCGAAGTACGAGATCCGCGCGGCGGCCGACGGCAAGAGCTACTTCGTCCTCAAGGCGGCGAACGGTCAGGTCATCGGCTTCAGCGAGACCTACGCGTCGAAGTCGAACGCGCAGCGCGGCCTGACCACCTGCGCCAACATCATCTCCGGTGGTGACGCGCGCTGAAGCCATCCGCGTCGCGTCGTTGAAGTCAAAGGGGAGCGCGGACTGGTGATGAGCCAGTCCGCGCTTTGTCTTTGCGGGCTCCTTGCCGGCGCGGAACGAAGGTGCCTCGTTCCGCTGCAGTGGTGCTGCGATGCCGCAGGTGCAGCCGTGCGCAGGGCTGCGTCGTTCGTTGACAGGTCGACCCTCGGGCGCAGTGGTTGTGGGCGCCTCGGCCTGCCCACACCAGGTGGCGTGGGCCTTGCTCACGCTCATGCACACAAGGGGACGCGCACGGCCCTTCATCGGGCCAGTCCAAGAGGTGCACCATGCGGCACTCGTTCCTCGCAGCGCTGATGGCAGCGCTGGCCGGCTGCAGCACCGGAGTGGCGTCGGACCTGGGCATCGACGTGGTGAAGATCGCCCTGGTCGGCGACGGCTCGAGCCTGAAGCTCGCCACCGCGCCCTCGATGCCCGGCGACCTCTCGCGGTACCCCAACCCTCGCCACCACGAGTGGATGTCGATCTACGTCACCAGCGACGCGCGGGTGGTGGTGAGCTGCCGTACGGCGAGCGGCAAGGTGGCCTGCGCCGATTCCCCCATCTCGGTGCGGCTCGAAGGCACCCGCGCCCGGCCGGTGGTGGCGGCGTACGACCTGTACCAGCACCGGCTCGCGGCCATTCCCTACACCGGCAGCCGCTGCACCCCGGGCAGCGACGGCCCGAGCGGCATGCCCGCCGGCCTCCCCGAAGGCCCCGGGAGCGGCTCCGGCACCGGCACCCCGGTGGGCAACACCAGCGGCTCGGGCGGCACCGGCAGCACCGGCACTCCCGCCGGCAACATGCCGCTGCCCCCCGGCACCCCGGGTGCGGCGCCCGACCCCATCGAAGGCCCGGGCTCCGCGGGCGGCGGAGGCAGCGGCAGCGTGGGCACCAGCTCGCTCTCGCTCGAGGAGGCGAGCGACCCCAACGTGTCGATCCAGGTGGAAGACCCGGGTGACGTGCCGGGCGGCGACGGCGACGCCCCCACGCTGGGCAAGGCCTGCCCCACCGAGACGCCGACCCCGCCCGGCGGGTCCACCTGCGGAGTGCTGGCCAAGTCGCGCTTCTGTGGCCTGGTGAACGAGGGCCTCAAGAGCCGCCAGCTCAAGTTCACCTACGACTGCGGCCACCTGGACCTCGAGCAGTCGTTCCCCCGCCCGGTGCTCGACGGCGAGGTGCACTGCAAGCGGGAGATCACCTCGCCGGCCGGCAACCAGACGCTCCACGAGTACGGCAGCTGCGACAGCAACCTGGTGCGCACCTGGGAAGACCGCGCGCTCGCCGAGATCCGCAACACCGGGCTCTGCGGCGGCTCGCCGCTGGTGCTCGACGTCGACGGCGACGGGCTCACCTTGCGCAGCGCCGAGGCCGGGCCGCGCTTCGACCTCGCCGCGACCGGAGCCCCGTCGCGCACCGGCTGGGTCGGCGCCGGCGACGGGCTCCTGGCCATCGACTCGAACGGCAACGGCACCATCGACGACGGCAGCGAGCTCTTCGGGCAGGTGACCTTCGGTGCCAGCTTCGCCGACGGCTTCGCGGCGCTCTCCACGCTCGACGCCGATCGCGACGGCGCCATCACCGCCGGTGACCCGCGGTACGCCCAGCTCGTGGTGTGGCTCGATGCGGACGGCGACGGACGCGGCGGCCCCGAAGAGTGGCGCACCCTGCCCCAGCTGGGCATCGAGCGGCTCGCGCTGGGAGCCCAGGCCCGCACCCGCGGGAGCAGCGCCGACGGGCTCGGCAACTGGTTGCCGCTGCAGGGCCACTTCGCGCGCACCGACGGCAGCCGCGGCCAGCTGGTCGACGTGTGGTTCGGCGGCGCGCCCTAGTCTTGGCGAGGCTTCAGTCGCCGGGGCGGAAGAGCTCTTCGACGTCCTTCTCGGTGAGCGCCTTGCCCACCTCGGCGTCGGTGCCCAGCACGCCCGCGGCGAGCTCGCGCTTGCGCTGCTGCAGCGCGAGGATCTTCTCTTCGACCGTGCCCTTGGTGATGAGCTTGTAGCTGAACACCGCGCGGGTCTGGCCGATGCGGTGGGTGCGGTCGGTGGCCTGGTCTTCGACCGCCGGGTTCCACCAGGGGTCGTAGTGAATGACGTAGTCGGCCGAGGTGAGGTTGAGGCCGGTGCCGCCCGCCTTGAGCGAGATGAAGAAGAGCGGCGGGCCCTTCTCGTCGTTGAAGGCGTCGACCTTCGCCATGCGGTCCTTGGTGCGACCGTCGAGGTAGAGCGAGGCGTAGCCCTTCTCGGTGGCCTTGGCTTCGAGCAAGGCCAGCATCTCGGTGAACTGGCTGAACACCAGCGCGCGGTGGCCTTCGGCGACCAGGTCGTCGACCAGCTCGCCGAAGCGGTCGAGCTTGGCCGACGGCGGCAGCAAGGTGCCCGGCGGGAGCTTGAGCAGCCGCGGGTCGCAGCACACCTGCCGCAGCCGCATCAGCGCCGCGAGAATGGAGACGCGCGAGCGGTTGAAGCCCACCTTCTCGATCTGCTCGGTGACCTTGCGGCGGCTGTCTTCCAGCACCTCGCGGTAGAGCGAGGCCTGCGCCGGGTCCATCTCGCAGTAGGTGACGACCTCGGTCTTGGGCGGCAGGTCCTTCGCCACCTCGGTCTTGAGGCGCCGCAGCACGAACGGGTGAATGCGCTTCTTCAGCCGGTCGCGCACCGCGACGTCGCCCTGCACCGAGATGGGGTGCTCGAAGCGGTCGCTGAACGCGTCCACCGTGCCCAGGAAGCCGGGCATCAGGAAGTCGAAGAGGCTCCACAGCTCGGTGAGCCGGTTCTCGAGCGGCGTGCCGGTGAGCGCGAGCCGGGTGTCGGCCTGCATCGACTTGCAGGCCTGCGCGGTGGCGGAGTCGGCGTTCTTGATGTTCTGCGCCTCGTCGAGAATCACCACCCGGAACTTGAGTTCCTTCAGCTGCGCCACGTCGCGGCGGATGAGCGCGTAGGACGTGAGCACCAGGTCGACCGACTTGAGCGACTCGGCCTTCTCCTGGCGGTCGGCGCCGTGCCAGGTGACCACCTTGAGCGCCGGGGCGAAGCGCTCGACCTCGCGCTCCCAGTTGGCGAGCACGCTGGTCGGGGCCACCACCAGCGCGGGCGCCTCGCCCTGCTCCTGCTTGAGCTTGAGCAGGAGCGCGATGGCCTGCACCGTCTTGCCGAGACCCATGTCGTCGGCGAGCACGCCCGAGAGGCCGTGGCGGTTGAGGAACCAGAGCCAGGCGAGGCCGGCTTCCTGGTAGTGGCGCAGCGTCGCGGCGAGCGAGGCCGGCGTCTTCACCGCGGGGATGCCGTCGATCTCCCGCAGCTCGGCCATGGCCTTCTTGGCCTTGGCGTCGATCTCCACTTCGCCGAGCGACGCGAGCAGGTCGAGCGCGGGCGCGTGGAACAGCGGCAGCTTGGTCTTGGTGCGGCCGGGCGCGGCGCCCGCTTCCTCGAGCAGGTCGGCCGCCGCCTGGATGCTGGCGCGATCGGCCTCGGCGAAGGTGCCGTCCTTGAGCGCGAGGTAGCGGCGGCCCGAGCCGAGCCACAGCCGCACCGCGCCCAGGTCGACCGCCTGGTCGTCGGTGACGAACTCCGCGTCGAGCTCGAACCAGCTGACCTGGCTCATGTTGACGCGGATCTTCGGCTTCAGCTTCGCGCGCACCTTGAGCTTGGGCGGCTGGGCCACGAAGATCTGCCAGTCCTTCGGCAGGCTCGAGCGGCCCTTCACCCAGAAGTCGATCGCCTCGTCGCCTTCGACCTCGTAGGTCTCCGAGGCCGCGTCGTGGCGGAACCCGAGCGCCTTGAGCGCCTGGCCGGCCGCGCGCTCCTGCGCTTCCTTGCGCAGGAAGAGCTTGGCGCCGCCCGAGCCGCCGCCGCCGCCCGCGTAGCCCAGGTGCATGGCGTCGGGGTTGACCGCCACGGTGACCGCCTCGCCGTAGCGCGCCGCGAGCTTGCCCTTCACCTTCTCGGCGTTGCCTTCGACGGTGAGCAGGAAGGTGGGCTCGACGTTCTCTTCCACCTTGAGCCCGTCGGCTTCCAGCGCGAGCTGGTGGCGCGGCAGGTGGGCGGCGAAGAAGGTGAGCACCCGCTCGAGCTGGCCCGAAGGGAACGTCATCTGCGGCTCGAGCAGCCACTTGCGCACCACGCGCGGCGGGAAGTCGGGCGCCAGCGTCCACGCGTTCTGGCCGGCCAGCACCCAGGTGCGCCGCCCCGCGAGCACGATGGCCTCGGACATCGCCAGCGAGGCGCCGTCGGGCAGGCGGATCTCCAGCCGCGCCGCCGCGCCGTCGAGGCGCTGGTCGAGCCGAACCTGGGGCCGCGCGGGCTGCGGCGGGAAGACGAGCGGCGTGCCGCGGTAGATGACCCGGCGCTCCTTCCACAGGTCCATCACCTGGGCGACGTCTTCGTCGTTGAGCACCAGCTTGGCGTCGAAGCGCGCCTCGAAGCGCGACAGCTCGATGAAGACCCGCTCGTCGGCCGGCGCGATGCGGGTGCCCGCGGCGAGCGTGCGGCGCACGTGAATCGGGCCCTTGCCGGCCTGGTCCGCGCGGCGCACGTCGACCACCCACTGGCGGGCATGGCTGCCCTGGTTCATCGGCGTCAGGCGGTAGATGAACTCGAAGTCGGGCAGGCTCGAGAGGCCCAGCCAGCTCTCGAGCTTGGCGAGCGCGGGCAGGCTCACCACCTCGGTGGCCGGCGCGGGCGACGGGGCGACGGCGCCTTCGGCGACCGCCTCGGGCACCGGGCCCGCGGCCGCGCGCACCCGCGCCAGGTACACCAGCGCCACCGCCACCACGTGCTTGCAGTGGGGGCCGTACTTGTTCCACGACTCGCAGGTGCAGGTGGACACCGGGCCGTCGTCGCCCGGGGACACGGTGACGTCGTAGCGGCCGCCTTCGCCCTGGACCTTGGCGGTGAGGCCGGCCTCGCCGCGCGAGAGCCCCATGACCTTGCGCGCCTCGGCGTAGGCGCGCCCCTTCTTGAAGGTCATCGGCTGCACTTGCGCCTTCAGCGCCAGGAGCCAGGCACCGTCGTCGACTGTCATGCTGGTCGAGGCTGGATTCACGAAGGCGAAAGGCGTCAGTACCACCGTCCGGGCGCCGATGCCACACCCGCTGGCGGTTGCCCGCCGCCGTAGGCCCTGGCATCAGGTGCCCACCATGTCCCCCGACGAGCGCGTCACCGAGCTGGAGCTCAAGTTCACCGTGCAGGAGCACCAGCTCCAGGAGCTGTCCGAGGTGCTCTGGAAGCAGCAGCGGGAGATCGACGCGCTCCAGACGCGCCTGGCGCTCCTGGCCAAGAAGCTCGAAGGCGAAGGCGGAGGCCTGGTCGACCCGCAGCAGCAGGAACGCCCGCCCCACTACTGAAGGCGCCTCACCCCGCAAAGACGACGGCGGCGCCCTCCGCGAAGGAGAACGCCGCCGCCTCACTGCCGGGCCGACTGCCCCCTTACGGGAAGCAGCTGGCCGAGCAGACGCCGTCGGTGCCACCGTCGAGCTGCGAGGTGCCACCGCTGCCGCCGTCAGGGCGGAAGCAGCGACCCGACGCGCACTGGGCGGCGGTGCGGCACGGCTGGCCGACCGCGATCAGCGCCGAGCACTGGCCGAGGTTGCCGATGGTGGGGGCGTAGAAGCCGCCGTCGAAGAGGCAGAACGAGCGGTTGTTGTTGTCCTGGCAGGTGGTGCCGCTGTTGCACTCCGCGCCAGTGGGCTTGAACGGGGTGCAGACGCCGTCAGCCGTCGACGGGCCGCCGTCGCGGTCGCAGTACAGGTAGTCCTTGCAGCCGCCGTCGGCGCCGCACTGGCCACCCGCGCTGAAGTACGGCACGCAGATGTTGCTGTCGTTGCACTTCAGGCCGTCGTCGCAGAACGAGTCGTTGGGGAAGAACTCGTCGAAGAAGATGTCGTAGTCCGAGCAGTCGCCACCCTCGCCCACGCGCGCCTTGCACGAGCCGAGGCCGCCGTCGTCCTGCGAGTACTGGTCGTGGCACGCCGCGGTGCCCACGCACTGGCTGTCGTTGTCGCACTGCGAGCCAGCCGGCAAGGAGTACGGCACGGGCAGCTCGCACTTGTCGTTGAGGCAGCGGCCACCGGCCGAGCCACCGTCGATGGTGCAGCCCTTGGTCGACTCGGTCTCCGCCTGCGAGCAGGTGCCACCGAGCGCGATGCGCTTGGCGCAGGAGCCGATGGTGCCGAACTTGTAGCCCTTGCAGAACGCGCCCGGGCCGCAGTCCGAGGTGCCCGCGCAGGCCCCGTTGGTGGCCACGTAGCCGCAGGTGCGGCCGGCGTCGGTCACGCCGCCCAGGTTGCAGATCGGCGTCTGGCAGACGGTCGAGGTGGTGCAGGGGGTGCCGTCGGCCTGCTTGGCCGTGCAGCGGCGGGTGCCGCCGTCGGTGGTGCCGCCGTCGCTCAGGCCGGTGGGGCAGAACTGCGTGGCCGGGTTGCAGATGTTGGTGAAGGTGCCGGTGCAGAGGTCGCCGGCGCCGAGGAAGTTGGCGCAGGCGCGGCCGCCGTCAGCCGAGTTGCCGCCGGTGGCGCAGAAGCCGGTGCTGCAGGCGGTCGACACGGTGCTGGACGACGGGCAGTAGGTGCCCACCGCGCGCGGCGCCTCGCACTGCGCCGGGCCGCCGGCGAGCGGGGTCAGGCAGACCAGGCCGGTGCCGCACTCGGTGCTCGAGACGCAGGTGTCACCCGCGGCGCGCAGCGGAGCGCAGGTGTTGCAGTTGCCGGCGCCGTTGTTCTTGCAGAAGCCGCCGGTGCACTGCGACGACGAGGTGCACGGAGCGCCCGCGGTGCCCTTGGGGGTGAACAGCGCGCTGCTGCTGCACGAGGGGATGTTGAGCCCGAAGATGAAGTCCAGGCACTGGAGGTTGTTGAGCTCGTCGATGCAGGTCTGCGCCTTGGTCCCGTCGTAGCCGGTGGTGTTGTTGCGGGCCGGGGCCACGAAGGCCGAGTCGCACTGCTTGTTGATGTCCGCGGTGCAGGACGCGACCTGGGCCGCGTCGAGCAGCTTGCAGCGCGCGAGCGAGTCGCAATAGCCCTTGGTCAGCTTGCCGCAGAACTCGGTGAGCGCGATGTTGGCGCCCGAGCCACCGCCCGAGGCGCTGCCGCCGCCCGACGAGGAGCCGCCGCCCGACGAGGACGAGCCGCCGCCGGAGGAAGCGCTGCCGCCGCCGCTGGACGCCGAGCCACCGCCCGAAGCCGTCGAGCCGCCCGAGGAAGCGGTGCCGCCGCCGGAGCTGCTGCCGCCGCCGCCCGCACACCCCACCAGCGCCAAGGACGCGGCCAGCGCGCCCAACAGACACCACCGAATCGACTGAGTCATCGAGCCTCTCCCGAAAGAAAACGTGAAGTTGCGAAGGTGCTGCCCCCAAGCAGCGGGCCTTCGAATGAACGAACGCGCCGCTGCCTAGTTGGGAATCCGTGCCCGGGCAAGCACCCCCGGTGCCTTTTTCAGGCCGCGTCGGCGAAGGCCCGCTTGACCAGAACTGGAATCATCTCCCGGCGCCAGGCCGGGTCGACGTTGATGTTGGTCAGGGGGTGGCACTGGCGCATCGCGGCCACGCCGAGCTCGGTCCAGGTGGCGGGCCCAGCCTTCTTGCCGGCGAAGGCGTCGAGCCGCTTGACCACGTGGGGCCGGGCAGCGAGCGCGGACACCGCGAGGCGGACCTCGTCGAGCGTGCCTTCGCGCACCTTGGCCCAGACGGCCACCGAGAGCGCGGGGTAGTCGATGGCGCCGCGGATGCGCAGCTTCTGGTACGCGGTGACCACGCCGGGGGCCGCCGCGGGCACGAAGGCCCCGAGCAGCACCTCGCCGGGCGCGATGACCGTGTTGGCGACGCCGTCGGCCACGTAGAACTCGTCGAGCTTGAGCTCGCGCACCCCGCCGGGGCCGGCGAGCCGCACCGAGGCGCCCAGGGTCAGCAGCGCGGTGGCGGTGTCGTTGCTCGCGGCGGCGACGCAGTTCCGCCCGCTCTTCACCACGTGGCAGACGGTGCCGTCCTTCTTGAGGCAGAAGCCCAGCGCCTTCCGCCAGAAGTACGTCTGGTTGTAATAGACGCAGCGGGTGTCGAGGCAGAGGTTGCCGCCCAGCGTGCCCATCTCGCGCAGCTGGGGCCCCGCGACCAGGCCCGCCGCCTGGGCGAGCGAGCGGTGACGTGCGGCGACCAGCGGGTGCGTGGCGAGCTCGGCGAGGCGGGTCATCGCCCCCACCCACAGGCCGCCCTGCTCTTCCCGCACGCCCTTGAGCTCGTCGATGGCGTCGAGCCCCACCACGTGCTCCGGCGAGAACAGCCGGTGCTTCAGGTTGGGGAGCAGATCGGTGCCGCCGGCGACGAGCTTCGCCGTGCCGCCCTTCGCCTGCAGCAAGGCGACGGCCTCAGCGACGCTCTTCGGGGCGTGGAACTGGAATGGCGGCAGGGTCAGCATGGGGAGTCGAGCCAGCGGAAGGAGTCGAGGCGGCGGCCTTGGCCTTCAAGGCCTTGAGCACCTTGGCGGGGTGGAACGGCAGCTCGGTGAGGCGCACGCCCACCGCGTCGAAGATGGCGTTGGAGATGGCGGGAATGACCGGGTGCAGCGGGCCTTCGCCGGCTTCCTTGGCGCCCAGCGGCCCCTTGGGGTCGATGGACTCCACGATGAGCGCTTCGATGCCCGGCGTGTCGAGCGAGGTGGGGATGCGGTAGTCGAGCAGGCTCGGGCCCTTGTGCAGGCCGCTGTCGAGGTAGGTCATCTCCTCCATCGCGGCTTCGGCGAAGCCCATGTAGACGCTGCCTTCGATCTGCCCTTCGACCAGCGTGGGGTTGAGCGCCTTGCCGCAGTCGTGGGCCGCCCACACCTTCTCCACCGTCCACACGCCGGTCTCCACGTCGACCTTCACCTCCACCACGTGCGCGGTGAAGCTGTAGGCGGGCGAGGCGCCGATGGTGCCGCCGCGGTAGTCCGCGCCCAGCTTCTCGGTGCGGTAGCTGCCGGTGGCGCCCAGGGTGCCGAACTTCGCCTCGGCGAGCTGCACCGCCTCGCGGAACGAGACGCGCTGGCCTTCGCCCGGGCCCCACAGCGTGCCGAGCTCGCCGTCGATGGCGTCGGCGCTGCAGCCGAACTTCTCGGCGAGCGCCTGCGCGAGCAGCGCCCACAGCCGCTCGCCCGCTTCCAGGCAGGCGGTGCCCACCATGAAGGTGCCGCGGCTCGAGTAGGCGCCCAGGTCCACCGGGGTGAGGTCGGTGTCGGCGGCCACCACCGTGCAGTCGCGCGGGTCGCACCCCAGCGACTCCGCGAGCAGGTACGCGGGCAGCGAGTTGGTGCCCTGCCCGATGTCGGAGGCGCCCGAGAAGATGGTGACCTTGCCCGAGCGGTCGAGCTTCACCTGGATGCCCGACTGAGGCATCTCGTTCGGGTAGATGGGGTACGCGGTGCCGGAGATGTACATCGAGCCGGCGACGCCCAGGCCGCGGCCGAAGCCGAGCTTGCCGTGGCGCTGCTTCCAGCCGCTGCGCCGCTCGACCGCTTCCAGGCACTGCAGGAAGCCGTTGGAGGTGATCTGCTGCCCGTTCACCGTCTTCACGTTCTGGCCGATGAAGTTGCGCCGGCGGACCTCGAGCGGGTCGAGCTTGAGCTGCTCGGCCGCCATGTCGAGCGCCACCTCGAAGGCGAAGCGCGGCTGCACGCTGCCGTGGCCGCGCTTGGGCCCGCAGGGCGGCTTGTTGGTGAACACCCGGGTGGAATCGAAGCGGTAGGTGCCGAAGCGGTACGGGCCGGTGAGCAGCTGGCCCGAGTAGTACGCGGTGACCAGGCCGAAGCTCGAGTACGCGCCGCCGTCGATGAGGATCTTGGAATCGACCGCCTCGATGTCGCCCTGCGCGGACAGCCCGACCTGGAAGTCCATGCGCATCGGGTGACGCCCGCGGTGTGCCCAGAACACTTCCTCGCGGGTGAAGAGGCACTTCACCGGGCGGCCGGTCTTGATCGCCAGCTTGGCGACGACGAACTCCAGCGAGAAGGGGTCGGACTTTCCGCCGAAGGCGCCGCCGATGAACGGCTGGACAACCCGCACCCGCGCCGGGTCGAGGCCGAGCACCTTCGACAGCTCGCGGTGCACGTAGTGGGGAATCTGGGTCGACGACCAGACGGTGAGGTTGCCTTCGGCGTCGTACTGGGCGACCGCGCAGTGGGGCTCGATCGCCGCGTGGGTGGACCCGGCGTAGAAGAAGCGGTCCTTCGCCACCGCGGCGCTCTTCGCCAGCGCGCCGTCGACGTCACCGAAGGTCAGCGCGACGTGTTTGCTCACGTTGCCGTGCTTGGAGCCGTCGTGAATGGTGTTCGCCTTCTCGGCGAGCGCGGCGTCGGGGTCGACCAGCGCGGGCAGCACCTCGTACTCCACGTCGACCAGCTCGGAAGCTTCCAGCGCGGTGAGCTCGTCGACCGCGGCCACCGCCGCCACCTCGTCGCCGATGAAGCGCGCCTTGTCCGCGGCGAGCGCCTGCTCGTCGGGCGTCCACGGAATCACGCCGTACCGGGTGGGCAGCTCGCTGCCTTCGAGCACCGCCACCACGCCGGGGTGGGCGAGCGCGCGGGTGAAGTCGATGCGCTTGATGCGCGCGTGGGCGTGCGGGCTGCGCACCAGCTTGCAGTGCAGCATGCGCGGCAAGGACAGGTCGTCGGCGTACTGGGCTTCGCCGGTGGCCTTCTTGAGGCCGTCGAGCTTGCGCAGCCGGCGGCCGACGACCCCGCTCATGGCCGCCCCGAGGTGGTGGGCCGCTCGTCGCGCTCCTGGACCGAGCGCTGACCGCTCGCCACCTGCACCGCGTGGATGATCTGGGTGTAGCCGGTGCAGCGGCAGAGGTTCCCCGACAGCGCCTCGCGGATCTGCGCTTCGTCGGGCCGCGGGCACTTCTCGAGCAGCGCGGCGGCCGACAGCATCATGCCCGGCTGGCAGAAGCCGCACTGCAGCGCGCCGCAGAGGTCGAACGCGTCCTGCACCGGGTGCACCTGGTTGCCGCGGGCGAGGCCTTCGATGGTGGTGATGGCCTTGCCGCCGGAGGCCTGCGCCAGGGTCAGGCACGAGAGCACCGGGCGGCCGTCGACCAGCACCGTGCACGCGCCGCAGTCGCCCTTGTCGCAGCCCTGCTTGCTGCCGGTGAGCTTGAGCTCGTACCGCAGCGCCTCGAGCAGCGTGGCGCGGGGCTCCACCGCGAGCTCGTGCGGCTCACCGTTCACCTGCAGCGTGAGCACCGTCTTGGCGGGGCGGCCGGACACGGGTGAGCGCTGTAGCCACGCTCGGCGTCGAAATCAACGAGGCTCAGGCCACGAGGAGCAGCACCCAGACGACCACCGACACCGCGCAGCAGACGAGCCCGGCCACCGGCATCCACTGCCGGGGGCGCCCGTCGACCTTGAGCGTGCGGTGGAGCGACAGGCCGTTGACGATGAGGGCGCCCACCAGGCCCGGCCAGCACCCGGGGACGAGCGCCAGGAGCCCCACCACGAAGCCCGCGGTCTGCAGGCGCTTGAGACCCAATGCGCCGCTGACCACCACTTCCTTGGCGCGCACCTCGAAGCAGCGCGCGCACAGCGGCGGCCCGCCCACCGTGGGGAAGCGCGCGCAGGCGTCGCAGAAGAACGCGCCGCAGCGGCCGCAGATCCAGTTGGCGACGACCTGGGGGTGGCTCGCGCAGGTGCTCCCCACGGGAGCGGGGGCGCTCTTCGCGGCGTCGGTCGCCAGCACGCTCGCCACCTCGGGCAGCACGCCGCGCGCGTGGGCGGCGAGATGGGAGGAGATGGCGCGGGCCGCCTCCAGGCTGGGAATGCGCAGCACCAGCGCGTCGTCGCGGATCGCCTTCACCACCACCTGGCGGTCGCGCACCAGCGCGAACCACGCGGCGACGGGAATGGCGACGGAGGACACGAAGGCCGCCGCCGCCCAGGCGTTGCGCTCGGTCGCCAGGAGCACCAGCGCGGTGATGAAGAGCGTCACCGCGAGCACGGCCGACAGGCCGAAGCCCCACACGCCGAGGCGCCAGCGGCGGTAGGCCTGGGGGGTGAAGGGCAGCTCGGCGGTCGCCCGCCGGGTCATGATCGCCGCGAGGATGGCGGCCAGGAGCAGCGCCGGTGCCAGCAGCGAGATCCACCGCGGGTACCAGGTGAACTTGACCGTGCGGTACTCGACGCCCTCGGTCGCTCCGGTGATGAGGCACACCGGCGGCAGGTCGGCGCGGGTGAGCGACGCCAGCGGCAGCTCGAGGAGGTGGAGCGCCATCGGTCGGCGGCGCGCCTACCGCTCTCCCCAGTGGAGCTTCTCGCGCAGGATGCCGAAGTACTCGAGCTCGTCGTTGCGCACCACGTGCACCCGGTTCTTCGAGCGCTGCACCTCGATGCGGTCGCCGGTCTCCAGGGGGTGGCCGGTCTTGCCGTCCATCGTCAGGTAGACGTCGGAGACCTCGCTCTTGAGCGTGGTGCGCAGCACCTGGTGCGCGGGCACCACCAGCGGGCGCTGGGTGAGCGCGTGGGGGCAGATGGGCGTCACCACCACGCAGTCGACCTGCGGGTGCACGATGGGGCCGCCCGCCGACAGCGAGTACGCGGTGGACCCGGTGGGCGTGGAGAAGATGACCCCGTCGGACTTGAAGAGCGCGACCAGGTCGTCGCCCAGCCAGGTCTCGTGGTCGGCGATGCGGGCCAGGGCGCTCTTGTTGATGACCACCTCGTTGAGCACCTCGTCTTCCACCAGCACCCGGCCTCCGCGCAGGAGGCGGCACGAGAGCTTCATGCGCGACTCGATGCGCGCCTTGCCCCGCACCGCGCGGTCGAAGAAGGGGAAGAGGCCTTCGACGGGCACCTCGGTCATGAAGCCCAGCGAGCCCAGGTTGACCCCGAGGATGGGCACCGCCCGCCCGCGCAGCAGCCGCGCGGCCTGGATCAGCGTGCCGTCGCCGCCCAGCACCACCACCAGGTCGGCGCGCCGGCCGAGCTCCAGGTCGGCGGTGGGCCGCCAGCCCAGGCGAGAGGCGAGGTGCGCCTCGGCGAGGAAGGTGAGGCGCGGGTACTTGCGCTTGAGCTTCTGGGCGAGGGTGACCGCCTCGCGCTTGCCGTGCTTGGCCACCAGGGCGATCGTCTTCACGTGGACCAGGGTTCTTAGCCCAAGCGCAAACGCGCTATGTGGCCAAGGCCGTGGACCTCTTCGAGCACGCCGCCGAGGCCGATTCCCAGGAGCGCGCCCCGCTCGCCGAGCGCATGCGCCCGCAGACGCTGGAAGAGCTGGTGGGGCAGACCCACCTCACCGGCGAAGGCCACCTGCTGCGCCGCGCGGTGGAGCACCGCCAGGTGCCGTCGCTCATCTTCTGGGGCCCCCCGGGCACAGGGAAGACGACGCTCGCCCGCCTGGTGGCGAAGGCCGCCGGGTCCCACTTCATCGCGGTGAGCGCGGTGCTCTCGGGGGTGAAGGACCTGCGCGAGGCCATCGCCCAGGCGCAGGCCCAGTGGCGCGACCACCGCCAGAAGACGATTCTCTTCGTCGACGAGATCCACCGCTTCAACAAGGCCCAGCAAGACGCGCTCTTGCCGCACGTGGAGAAGGGCACGGTGACGCTCCTGGGCGCCACCACCGAGAACCCCTCGTTCGAGGTGAACGCGGCGCTCCTCTCGCGCACCCGGGTGGTGACCTTGCGCGGGCTCGAGGAGACCGAGCTGCGCACCGCGCTCGAGCGCGCGGTGAGCGACCCGCGCGGGCTCAACGGCGCGGTGCAGGTGGAGGACGCGGCGCTGGCATTCCTCGCCCAGGCGGCGGCGGGCGACGCGCGGCGGGCGCTGACTGCGCTGGAAGTGGCGGCCGGCCAGTCGAAGGGCGTGGTCGACCTGGCCACCGCCCGCGAGGCGCTGCAGCAGCGCACGCTCGTCTACGACAAGGGCGGCGAGGAGCACTTCAACGTCGTCTCGGCCTTCATCAAGTCGATGCGGGCGAGCGACCCCGACGCTTCCGTCTACTGGCTCGCGCGCATGCTGGAGGCCGGCGAAGACGTGCGCTTCGTGGTGCGGCGGCTGGTCATCTTCTGCGCGGAAGACGTGGGCAACGCCGACCCCCAGGCACTGCAGCTGGCGATCGCCGCGCTGCACGCGGTGGAGCTGGTGGGCCTGCCCGAAGGCACCCTGCCCCTCACCCAGGCGGTGACCTACGCGGCGCTGGCGCCCAAGTCGAACGCCGCGCTCACCACCTACGCCAAGGCGCGCGAGGCGGCGCTGCGCCACGGCGCGCTCCCGGTGCCCAAGCACCTGCGCAACGCGCCGACCACGCTGATGAAGGAGCTCGGCTACGGCGCCGGCTACCAGTACCCCCACGACTTCGAAGGGCACGTCACCCCGCAGTCGGGGCTGCCCGACGCGCTGCGCACCGAGCGGTTCTACGAGCCGTCGGGTCAGGGCCACGAGGCGAAGCTGAAGGCGCGGCTCAGCGAGGTCCTGGCGCTCCGCGCGCCTCGCGAGCCCGGCGAAGACGGCTGACCGAGCGGTCGAAGCCCGACCAATTGCGGAATGATTCCAGGGGTTTCCCGGGTCGTCCTCAGATATTCGTCGTTGCGTGTGCAACATGTCGGTGTTGAGGCCCCTCATGTAGGTCGAACGCCAGCAGACGTTTTCAGTGCTGGCACTAACCCATGAGGAGTGAAGCGATGACGAAGGCACTGAGGAAGAGCTTGGCGGTCGGAGGGCTGTGGCTCTTCGGCTGTGGTGGGACCACCCCGACGCCGGACCCGCTGACCGGGGATCTCGACGGCATCAAGGGCACCAAGGACACCCTGACGGCGGTGTACGCGGAGTCGATCCGCCACTCGCCGTCGCTGGCGGTGCTCGCGGGCGACCGGACCGTCGATGCGGAGCTGGACCAGCTCACCGCCGACGAGTTCACCAAGTACTACGCGCGCATGGCCAAGCTGGCCGAGAAGATGAAGGCGCTCGACGCGAAGACCTTCAGCGCGGAAGAGCAGCTCTCGTACGACATGGCGCTCACCACGGTGAACGACGCGGCGGCGCGGAAGATCGCCAAGACCGAGCTGTGGGAAGCGAGCAACCTGAACGACGCGGTCGACCTCATCTCGTACTTCCCCAGTGCGCAGACGCTGACCACCCAGGCCGACGTCGACGCCTACGTGGCGCGCTGCCAGAAGATCCCCACGTACCTCACCCAGCGGCTGGCGAACCTGAAGGCCGGCGCGGACCAGGGCCTGACCTCGTCGAAGCCGGTGCTCGAGGCGATGCTGGGCAACGTCACCAGCTACTACGGGCTCAAGGCGGCTGACGGCTCGCCGTGGGGGGCGCCGTCGTTCGCCGACTCGGTGTCGATGGCCGACAAGATGAAGTGGACCACGCAGATCACCACCGTGGTGGACCAGACGCTGGTGCCGGCGTTCGCGGCCTTCGTGGCCGGCGTGCAGAAGGACGTGCTGCCCAAGGCGCGCACCACCTTCGGCTACGGGGCGATGGGCCAGAACGGCAAGGACTTCTACCAGTCGCAGATCGCCTTCCACACCGGCGGCACCCAGACCGCCGACGCGCTGCACCAGCTCGGGCTGACCCGGGTGGCGGAGCTCGAGGCGAAGCTCAAGGAGCAGCTGATGGCGGTGGGCATCAACGAGCCCACCCTGGTGGCGGGCCTCGAGAAGGCGAAGGCGCTGCCGGAGTCGATGCCGGCCAACGCGGCCGACCTGAAGACGTTCGTCGACGGCTTCGTCGAGCAGCTGCGCGCCGACGCCTGGTCGAAGCAGGTGTTCGGGGTGGCCTCGCCGGTCAAGCCGACCATCAACTACCCCGACACCAGCGGCACGCCGTTCTACGTGGCGGGCACCAGCACCATCACCGTGCCGCTGAAGAGCGCGACGCTGGTGAGCTCGCCGTCGGTGCTGGCGCACGAGTACACGCACTACCTGCAGGACCTGGTGACCAAGTCGACCATGCCGGTGAGCAAGTACCAGCCGCTGTTCGGCAGCTACGTGCTCGCGGAAGGCGCGGCCCACTACGCCGAGACGCTGGCGCTGGGCTCGTCGCTCTACACCCGGCCGACGGCGCGTGAGACGGCGCTGGTGAAGCTCAACGCGTACAGCGACCTCATGCTGCGCGCGGTGCGGCTGGTGGTGGACACCGGCATCCACTCCAAGGACTGGTCGCGGCAGCAGGCGCTCGACTACCTGACCTCGCACGTGATCATGGGCGCGGACCAGGCGGCGTTCGAGATCGACCGCTACGCGTCGTGGCCCGGGCAGGCGCTGGCGTACCGGGTGGGCATGGAGAACATCAAGGCGGAGCACGATCGCGCGGCGACGGCGATCGGCGCCGGCTTCAACGAGGGCGCCTTCAACACCATGGTGCTCTCGCTGTCGGGCGCCACCTCGCGCCTGCTCACCCAGCGCACCGACGCGATGATCGCCGGCGCGAACAAGCAGTGAGCTGACGTCTTCGAAGGCCTCGCGGGGCGCCCTGGCGCCTCGCGGGGCCTTTTTCGTTTCTTGGGGCGCCGGTGCGTGCTTCCTCTCAAGCCGGTGCGTGCTTCCTCTCAAGCCGGTGCGTGCTTCCTCTCAAGCCGGTGCGTGCTTCCTCTCAAGCCGGTGCGTGCTTCCTCGCGAGCCGGACTCGGAGGGCCCTCCCCCGCGCCGGCCGCGAGGCCCCCGATCGCCATCCGCTGGACGGGGCGAACGCCCCGCCGCCTTCGCGGGCAGCGCCCTCGCGAAGGCAGACCTCAGCTCAGCTGGGCGCTCTTGCGCATGACCGGGTCGTGCGACCCGGTGGCCACCGCGCCGGCGGGTTCCTCGCTGGCGCCCCGGCTGCGGCCGCCGACCTCGTACTGCTTGAGGAGCCGGCGGAAGTTCGAGCGGTCGACGCCGGCGGTGCGGGCGGCCTGCGAGACGTTGTTCTTGCTCTTCTCCAAGAGCGCCGAGAGGTAGCGGCGCTCGAAGGCGCGCATGGCGAGCGCCTTGGCCTGGGCGTACGGCAGGTGCGAGAGGCTGTGGAGCTCGACGTCGCCGCCCACCTTGCGGCCGGTGCGGATGTCCGCGGGCAGGTCGTCGAGGTCGATGCGGTCGTCGCTGGTGAGCACCATGGCGCGCTCGACCACGTTCTCGAGCTCGCGCACGTTGCCCACCCAGGGGTTCGACGTCAGCGCTTCCAGCGCCTCGCTGGAGAAGCCGGTGACCTTCTTCTCCAGCCGCTGGCTGTAGACGTGGAGGAAGTGGTGCGCGAGCACCGGAATGTCCTCGGGGCGGTCGCGCAGCGGCGGCAAGGTCACCGCGATGACGTTGAGCCGGTAGAAGAGGTCTTCGCGGAAGCGCCCTTCCTGGCGGGCCTTCTGCAGGTCGGCGTTGGTGGCGGCGATGACCCGCACGTCGACGGAGATCGACTCGTTGGCGCCCACGCGCTTGACCTCGCCTTCCTGGAGCACGCGCAACAGGCGCACCTGGGTGGCGAGCGGCATGTCGCCGATCTCGTCGAGGAAGATGGTGCCGCCGTCGGCGGCCTCGAAGAGGCCCTTCTTGGTGGCCACCGCGCCGGTGAAGGCGCCCTTCACGTGGCCGAACAGCTCGCTCTCGAGCAGGGTGTCGGTGAGCGCCGAACAGTTCACCGCCACGAAGGGCGCCGCCTTGCGCGGGCTGCGGTAGTGAATCGCGCGCGCGATGAGCTCCTTGCCGGTGCCGCTCTCGCCTTGCACCAGCACGGTGGCGCTGGAATGGCTCACGGTGTCGACCAGCTTGAAGACCTCGCGCATCGAGGCCGACTGGCCGACGAGGTCCTCGAAGCGGGTGCGCGACTGGAGCTCGGCCTCGAGCTGCTGGGCGCGATCGCGCAGCGCCTTCTTCTCGGCGGCGCGCTGCACGGCGAGCGTGAGCACGTCGATGTTCTCGAACGGCTTGGTCAGGTAGTCGTACGCGCCGCTCTTCACCGCTTCCACCGCGGTCTCCACGGTGGCGTAGGCGGTCATCATCAGCACTTCGACTTCGGGCCGGGCCTGCTTGGAGGCCTTGAGCAGGTCCATGCCCGAGAGGTTGGGCATCTTCATGTCGAAGACGGCCACGTCGATGGTGGGGTCCTTCACCGCGGCGAGCCCTTCCACCGCGTCGTCGACGCTGACCACCTGGCAGCCGGCGCGCTGGAGGATCTCGGTGGCGGCGCGGAGCACGATCTTGTCGTCGTCGACGATGAGGACTCGGGTCGGCTTCTTGGAGTTGGCCATGGGCACTTTCAGCGGCGGTGGTGGGTCAGACGGCGTGCAGCGGAAGGAAGGTGGTGAAGCGGGCGCCGGCGCCGGGCCGGGAATCGACCTCGATGCGCCCGCGGTGATCGCTGACGATGCCCCAGGCGATCGACAGGCCGAGCCCGGTGCCTTCGCCGGGCGGCTTGGTGGTGAAGTGGGGCTCGAAGATGCGCGGCAGGTTCTCGGGGGCGATGCCCACGCCGTCGTCGCTGACGCGGAAGAAGGCCTCGCGTTCCACCCGCCCGGTCTCGACGGTGATGGTGCCCTTGCGCTCGGGCAGCGCCTGGAGCGCGTTCATCAGCAGGTTGAGCGCCACCTGCGCCAGCTGGCCGCAGTCGGCGAAGACGAGGTGGCCGCGCTCGAGCTTCTGCACCAGCTGGACCTTGGGCTGGTTCTGCAGCTGCGCCTGGAAGAGGAGCACGGCGTCCTCGATGCAGCGGGCGAGGTCGAGCTGGATGCGGTCCTCGTCGCGGGGCCGCCGGCTGAACTTGAGCAGGCTCTCGACGATGCGCTTGCAGCGCAGCGCGCTCTCCTCGATGAGCTCGAGCGATTCCTTGTCCTTCTGGCTGCGGCCGTCTTCGCGGCGCATCAGCTGGGTGAAGGCGAGGATGCCGCCGAGCGGGTTGTTGATCTCATGCGCCACCCCGCCGGCCAAGTTGCCGACCGCGACCATCTTCTCGCTCTCGACGAGCTGCCGGGTGACCTGCCGCTCGCGGGTGACCTCGCGGTAGCTGCACACCGCCACCGGCTCGTCGCCCATGGGGTAGGCCGACAGCACCCAGGTGCGATCCTTGTGCTGCAGCTCGAGCGTGCCTTCGGACGCCAGCGCGCCCAGGGTGAGCGGGCAGCCGGTGCACGGCTCGGAGCGGCCGAAGAGGAACTGGTGGCACTTCGGCCGCACCCCGAGCTCGGTCACCGGGCGGCCGGCGGCGAGCGCGTAGGCCCGGTTGGCGCGGCGCACGGTGAGGTTCTCCATGTCCACCAGCGCGAGCGGGCGGTCGATGGCGTCGAAGGTGAGCTCCCACTCGCGCTTGGCGCGCGAGAGGAGCGCGGTGCGCTGGGACACGCGCTGCTCGAGGTCGCTGTTCAGCGTGCGCAGCTCGCTGTTCTGGGTCTGGGCGAGCGCGTAGAGGCGGTCGTTCTCGGCGGACAGGTGGAAGGTCTCGAACGCCTCGCGCGCGGTGGCCTGCAGCTGGGCGTCGTTCCACGGCTTGGCGATGAAGCGGAAGACCTGGGCGCGGTTGATGGCGTCTTCGATGGCCTGCTGGTCGGCCTGCCCGGTGAGCAAGATGCGCTGTACCCGCGGCGACTGCTCCTTGATGCGCGCGAGGAGATCGACCCCGTTGAGCCCGGGCATGCGGAAGTCGGAGATGACGACTTCCGGGTGGAAGCGCTCGAACAGGCTCAGGCCGGCGGCGCCGTCGGGAGCGGTCTCGATGTCCCAGCCGTTGTTCCGCAGCACCCGGCGCAACGAGCGGAGGATGTGCTCCTCGTCGTCCACGAGCAGCAGGCGCCCCGGCCGGGCTGTGCTGGCGGCAGCTTCCATCGCGCGCTCCCTGAGCAAGGTCAGCGCCAACCCGAAGCGCAAATGACCCATGAGGAAATACCGACTGTTGAAGGAAAGCACCCCACCCGGATCCGGGTCAAAACCAACCCACCCCGACTCAAACGGGTCACTCCGGCCTCGCCCCTGGGTGAAAGCGGACGGGGCTTGCGACTGGGGCGGCGTTTCGAGGTAAGCCGCGGCGCGCGTGGGCAAGCCATCGGTCAGCCTGTTTTTTCCGGCGTGGAACGAGGAGGACTACCTCGAGCGCGCGGTGGAGCGGGCGCTCAAGGTGTTGCCGCAGGTGAGCGACGACTGGGAGCTGATCATCGTCGACGACGCGTCGACGGATCGCACCGGGATGCTGGCGGACCAGCTGGCGGCGAAGAACCCGCGCATCAAGGTGGTGCACCACGCGGTGAACCAGAAGCTCGGCGGAGCGATGAAGTCGGGCTTCGCGGCGTCGACGAAGGACTGGGTGGTCTACTCGGACATCGACCTTCCGTTCGACCTGCAGGAGCTGGCGCGGGCGCTGCACCTGACGGAGTACCTCGAGGCGGACCTCATCTGCGCGTTCCGGTTCGACCGCACCAGCGAAGGTGCGAAGCGCATCGCGTACTCGTTCGTCTACAACCTGCTCATCCGCAACCTGTTCGGCGTGCACGTGAAGGACGTGAACTTCAGCTTCAAGGTGGTGCACAAGCGGGTGCTCGAGAGCCTGGAGCTCAAGAGCGGCGGCTCGTTCATCGACGCGGAGCTGGTGGTGAAGGCGATCAAGAAGGGGTTCCGGGTGTTCCAGATGGGGGTGGACTACTTCCCCCGCACCCGCGGCACCTCGACGCTGGCCTCGCCGCGGGTGATCGCCAAGATGATGCGCGAGCTGTGGGCGCTCTACGGCGAGGTGAAGCACCCCACGGAGCCCAAGCGTCCGGTGCGCCTGCCCGACGACGTGACGCCCCTGCGGGCGGTGGCGCGGTAGATGTCGACGCGGTTGGTGGTGAACGCCGACGACCTGGGGCTGCACCCGCGCATCGACGAAGGCATCTTGCGTGCGCACGCCGAAGGCATCGTGACGTCGGCCTCGGCGCTGGCGACGGGCAAGAACCTCTCGGAGGCGCTGGCGCGGGCGCGGGCGCAGAAGCTGGGCGTGGGGGCGCACCTGACGGTGTGCTCGTCGCTGGAGCCGGCGGCGCGGCCGTCGGAGGTCCGGTGGCTGGCGCCGGGTGGGCGACTGCGGAAGAACTGGCGGGAGTTCGCCCAGGCGTGGCTGGGCCAGCTGATCCCCGCGGAAGAGGTGCTGCTCGAGCTGCGGGCGCAGGTCGCGCGCATCGAGTCGCACGGGGTGAAGGTGGACCACCTGGACACCCACCAGCACGTGCACCTGTTGCCGGGCATGGCGCGGCTGGTGGAGCAGCTGGCGGCGGAGCTTCAGGTGCCGCTGCGCTGGCCGCTCGAGTTGCCGCGGCTGCGCTGGGCGCGCGCGGTGCCGGCGGCGGCGAAGTCGGTGGTGCTGAGCGCGCTGAGCACGCTGCGCCCGGGGCGCGAGGCGAAGCGGGTGCGCGCGGTGGGCGCGGCGCAGTCCGGCCGGCTGACCGAGCGGCGGCTCCTGCGGATCATCGACGCGCTGCCGTCGGGCGACGTGGAGCTGATGTGCCACCCCGGGCTGGCGCCGGGGGTGATCGCGGAAGACCCGAGCTGGCGCTACGGCTGGGAAGAGGAGCTGGCGGCGCTGACCAGCCCGCGGGTGCGCGACCGCCTGGCGAGCAAGAACGTGACGCTCGCGACGTACGCGGAGCTCTCGCGGGCATGAGCCTGCCGCGGCTGGTGCTCCTGCGTCCGCGCAACGCGGACAACCTGGGCGCGGTGGCGAGGGCGATGAAGAACTTCGGCCTCACCGACTGGGTGGTGGTGAGCCCGAACCCGAACCTGCTGGAAGCGCCGGGGCTCAACCGGCTGGCGGTGAAGGCGGGCGAGCTGCTCGAGCAGGTGCGGCTGGTGGCGACGCTCGAGGAAGCGGTGAAGGACTGTGGCTGGGTGGTGGGCACCACCATGCGCACGGTGGAAGGCCGGCGGCGGCTGGCGCCGCGCGAGGTGGTGGCGCAGGCGCCCGACGCTCCGTGGGCACTGGTGTTCGGCGACGAGCGCAGCGGGCTCACCAACGAGGATCTGCTGCAGTGCCACGCGCTGTCGTTCATTCCGACGGGTGACGAACAGCCGTCGCTCAACCTGGCGCAGGCGGTGCTGGTCTACGCGTACGAGTGTTTCCTGCACGGGAAGGCGCCGGCGAGCGGCGCGCCAGGGCCGGCGCTGGCGAGCGACGAGCAGCTGCGGGCGCTCAAGGGGCGGCTGACCGCGGCGCTGGAGGTGGGCGGTTTCCTGCGCGAAGGACAGGGCTCGAAGGCGGTGGACGAGCTGCAGGGCAGCTGGTTCCGGGCGCGGCTGACGCGGCACGAGGCGTCGCTGTGGCTGGCGGCGCTGGGGTCGCTCCACAAGAGCGCCTTGAAATGACGTCGAGGCGCTGTCATACGCGCCGCACATCCACCGAAGGGAGGTGAAGGCACATGGTGACCATCCGCGTGAAGGAAGGCGAGAACATCGAAGGAGCGCTCAAGCGCTTCAAGAAGGCGACCGAGAAGGCAGGCATTCTCTCGGAGCAGCGCAAGCGGGAGCACTACGAGAAGCCTTCGGTGAAGAAGAAGAAGAAGATGCTGGCAGCCAAGAAGCGGGCCGTGAAGAAGCTCCGCAAGGGCTTCTGAGGTTTCGTTTTCAGTCTGGTTGTCAGGTGTGGGCCGCGTCCGGCATCGAGCTGGGCGCGGCCTCGCCGCAAAGAGAACCCGTCGCACCCAAAAGGAGTCCAGAGCATGGCCACCCTCAAGGAGCGCCTCGACGCCGAGCTGAAGGACGCGATGCGCGCGAAGGACGAGCTGAAGACCGGCGTGCTGCGCATGGTGAAGAGCGCGGTGAAGTACAAGGAAGTCGAGCCGGGCGCGCAGGCGCTGGACGACGCGGGCGTGATCCAGGTGATGATGACCCTGGTGAAGCAGCGCCGGGACAGCGCGGAGCAGTTCGCGCAGGGCGGCCGGGCGGATCTCGCGGAGAAGGAGAACAAGGAGATCGCGGTCATCCAGAGCTTCCTGCCGCAGCAGCTGTCGGCGGCGGAGCTTTCGGACGCGGTGAAGAAGGCGATCGGCGAGGCGAAGGCCTCGGGCCCGAAGGACATGGGCGCGGTGATGAAGATCCTGTCGGGTCCGCTGAAGGGCAAGGCGGAAGGCAAGGCGATCTCCGAGGAAGTGAAGAACCAGCTGGCAAAGCTGGGCAGCTGAGTCGCGGCGGCGGAGCCAGTCCTCGGTTCGTGGGCTGGCCTCACCGCGGCATGAGGTGAGGGAGGGGGTCGGAAACGACCACTTCCCGGGGCGAAGGCGTGCGTCCACCGCTCCCGCGGCGGACCGGCCAGGCGCCCGGCGGCCGGGGGCGGTTTTCTGGCTACGCTAAACTTGCTCCCATCAGTGCTATAAAAAGGCATCAATTCTTGCGCGGATGAGCTCAAGTTTGGTGTCGAGAAAAAACCAGGTCCGGCCGGGCAGCCTCCGAAGAGCGCACACCGCGCCCCCGGGCTCGGCCCACTCCTTGAAGCCTCGTCCATTCCTCGCCGCGCCGGCCCCTGGCCATCTGCTGCGCCGCCGCGGGGATTCCTCCCCGCCCCCTCGATGTCGGGGGACCTTGCGCGCGCGTCACCTCGCCGGGTTAAGAGCCCCCTGACGTGATCCCCGAATCGAAAATCGCCGAGGTCCGCGAGCGCGTCGATCTCGTGGCGCTGATGCAGACCCACGGCGTGGAACTCAAGAAGTCGGGGCGCAGCTACAAGGGCCGCTGCCCGTTCCACAACGAGAAGACCCCGTCGTTCCACGTGTGGCCGGAAGAGAAGCGCTTCAAGTGCTTCGGCTGCCAGGCGGGCGGCGATTCCATCTCCTTCGTGCAGCGGCTCCTCGGCAAGCCGTTCCTCGACACGGTGCGGGACCTGGCGAAGGAATGCGGGGTCGACCTCGAGGCCGCGGTGGACCCGGCGCAGAAGGAGAAGGCCCAGCTCAAGGAGGCGGTCGACGCTGCCTGGCAGGTCTACCAGGCGCAGCTGTGGGAGCCGTCGCGGGGCCGCAAGGCGCGCGACTACCTGAACGGCCGCGGCGTCACCGAGGACCTGGCGCGCAGCTTCGGGCTCGGCTGGGCGCCCAACGAGTGGACCACCGTGTCCGACCGGCTGCGCGAGCTCGGGCTCCTGGCCTTCGCCGAGAAGGCGGGCCTGGTGCGCAAGCGCCCCAACGCCGACGGGTACTACGACTTCTTCCGCGGCCGGCTGATGATCCCCATCCGCTCTCCGGAGGGCCGGGTGATCGCCTTCGGCGGCCGCCTGGTCGAAGGCGACATGGAGGCGGCGAAGTACTTCAACTCGCCCGAGTCGCGGCTCTACAACAAGAGCGAGACGCTCTACGGCCTCGACGTGGCGCGCGAGGAGATCCGCCGCAGCAAGACCGCGGTGCTCTGCGAGGGGTACTTCGACTGCATCGGGCTCCACCAGGCGGGGGTGAAGAACGCCGTGGCGCTCTGCTCCACCGCGCTCACCGCCGGCCACCTGGCCGCCCTGCAGCGCGCGGAGGCCAAGGAGCTGGTGCTGCTGCTCGACGGCGACGCCGCCGGCCGCACCGCGGTCGAGCGCCTCGCGGGGCCCATTCTCGCCGCCGGCGCCACCGCGCGGGTGGCGGTGCTCCCGGAAGGGGAAGACCCCGACACCTTCGCGCGCAAGGCGGGCGACGCCGGCGTCCAGGCCCTGGTGAAGGCCGCCCCCGCCCTGTCGGAGCACCTGTTCAAGACCGTGCTGCCCGACGGGGCCTCCGCCGGCTTCGAGGCCAAGATGGCGGCGCTGCAGCGGCTCAAGCCGGTGGCCCAGGCGCTCCCGGTCGGCCTGGCCCGCTCGGCCTTCTTCGCCGCCATGGCGGCCCACTTCGGCCTCAAGGCGGTGGAGCTGGAGACCGAGCTGCGCGGCAAGCCCACCGCGGCGGTGAAGCCGGCCCCCAAGCCCCTGACCCCCGAGGCGCCCAAGGAGAAGGCCCCCGAGCTCTGGGAGGTGCGCTACGCCGCCTCGGTGATGCGCCTGCCCCGGCTGCTCCAGCGGGACACCCGGCGGGTGGGCGACGAGCTCAGCCACCTGGGCCTGCGCACCCTGGTGGCGCTGATCGGCGCCGGCCAGAGCCCCCAGGACGCGCTCTACGACGCCTCCGACGCGCTCAAGCAGGTGCTCACCAAGGCCGGCCTGCCGGAGACCGACGAAGCCCTGGAACAGGCCTTCGCGACGGTGTGTCAGACCCTCAAATTGCGCTTCATCGACGAGCATCTGCGCAGGCTTGGCGCCCAGGTGGCCCAGGCGGCGGTGGCCAACGAGCTGACCGAGGAGACCAAGACCCTGCTGGCCGAGCAGCAGCAGCTGCGGGAGCTGCGCTTGCAGGTGGTCAAGGAAGGCAAGGTTTCGGGCCCCCCGGGTGGCTCGAACAGTTGAAACGGGGCGGGGCCTTGAGTAACAGCCTCGCGACACTCTCCCGGGCGGGCTTGGCGGCCCGACTCTGCGTGTCAGGACAGGCGAAAACGACATGGTGACGAAGACCGTGAAGAAGGCCGCGAAGACCGTGGCGCCCAAGAAGGACAAGGGCGGCAAGGCGAACGAGGTGGCCTCCAAGAAGGCGGAGCTGATCCGCAAGGCCGCGGAAGACGCCAAGAAGAAGATCGATCTCAAGAAGATCGACCCCAAGGACCTGAAGAAGCTCGCCAAGCAGATCCCTGCCCCGGTGCCGTCGGCGCCCGAAGCGGCAGCGCTGGCGCGGGAGAAGCTCAAGAAGCGCGGCAAGGGTGAAGGCGAAGTCGAGGGCAGCGAGGTCGAGGAGCAGGCCGAGGAGTCGATGCTCGGCGTCGACGTCGACCCCGACGCGGTGAAGGACGAGGTCGAGGAAGAGCCGCTCTCCGACCGCAAGGAAGTGAAGGATCTGCTGGAGTCGGGCCGCGCGAAGGGCTTCGTCACCTACGACGAGGTCAACGACGCGCTCCCCGCGGACGTCGTGTCGTCGGATCAGATCGACGACGTGATGAGCATGTTCGGCGACAACGACATCGAGATCGTCGACGCCCAGAAGGCCGCGCAGGCGAACGAGACCAAGCCGACCGTCGCCGCCACCGAGGAAGAGCAGGACCAGGCGAAGAAGCCGGAAGAGGAAGAGGAAGAGAAGGAAGAGGAAGAGCCGGGCGGCAAGTCGAACGACCCGGTGCGCCTGTACCTGCGCAAGATGGGCTCGGTCTCGCTGCTCACCCGCGAAGGTGAAGTCGAGATCGCCAAGCGCATCGAGGAAGGCGAGAAGGAAGTGATGCGCGCGCTGCTCGCGTGCCGCGTGGCCACCGCCGAGATCATCGAGATCGGCCCCAAGCTCAAGGCCGGCAAGCTCCGCATCCGCGAGGTGGTGAAGGACGCCCCGGAAGAGAACCAGAGCGAGAGCGAGTCGGAGGTCGAGGAGGTCGAGGCCGAGGGCGCGGAGCCCGGTCAGATCCAGCTCGCCCAGCACGAGATCAACCGCATCGAGTCGATCTGCAAGTCGCTCGACAAGCTCAAGAAGCTCCAGAAGGACGTGGAAGAGCTCGACCACGAGCTGGAGCTCAAGAAGCTCTCGGAAGTGAAGCGCAAGGAGCGCACCGAGGAAGCGAAGGAAGTCCGCGTCCAGATGATGGAAGTGCTGGAAGAGATGCGGCTCAACAAGAAGCAGATCGACCGCGTCGTGGGCATCATCCGCACGATGATCGAGACGGTCGAGCGCTCCGAGCAGGAACTCAAGGACGTCTACCGCACCTACGGCATCAAGGTGGACGACCTGGTCCCCCGCCTCAAGGACGCGCTCGGCAAGCCCGAGCTGTCGAAGGCGCTGCAGCGCCGCCTCAACGTGTCCCACGAGGGGCTCGAGGCGCTGGACCGCGACATCCGCAACGCCAAGCGGGCGGTGAAGAAGGTCGAGGAAGACGCTTCGACCGCGCCCGAGACGCTGCGCGGCCAGTACGAAGCGATTCGCCGCGGTGAGCGCAACGCCGACCGCGCCAAGAGCGAGCTCGTCGAGGCCAACCTGCGCCTCGTGGTGTCGATCGCCAAGAAGTACACCAACCGCGGCCTGCAGTTCCTCGACCTGATCCAGGAAGGCAACATCGGCCTGATGAAGGCCGTGGACAAGTTCGAGTACAAGCGCGGTTACAAGTTCTCGACCTACGCCACGTGGTGGATCCGCCAGGCCATCACCCGCGCGATCGCCGACCAGGCCCGCACCATCCGCATCCCGGTGCACATGATCGAGACGATCAACAAGCTCATCCGCACCAGCCGGTACCTGGTGCAGGAGATCGGCCGCGAGCCGACGCCGGAAGAGATCGCGGAGAAGATGGAGCTCCCGCTCGACAAGGTCCGCAAGGTCCTCAAGATCGCCAAGGAGCCCATCTCGCTCGAGACGCCGATCGGTGAGGAAGAGGACTCTCACCTGGGCGACTTCATCGAGGACAAGACGCTGGTCAGCCCGTCCGACGCGGTCATCAACATGAACCTCGCGGAGCAGACCCGCAAGGTGCTCGCCACCCTGACGCCGCGCGAAGAGAAGGTGCTGCGCATGCGCTTCGGCATCGGCGAGAAGTCCGACCACACGCTCGAAGAGGTCGGTCAGGACTTCGAGGTGACCCGCGAGCGCATCCGCCAGATCGAGGCCAAGGCGCTGCGCAAGCTGCGCCACCCGTCGCGCAGCAAGCGGTTGCGTTCATTTGTGGAGAGCTGAGAGGCGTATTGCTGCGCGACGTTGTCCCCTTTTTCGCGAGGGCTCCCGCCCGCGAAAAGGCGGGGCCTTCGCCCCGTCCCTACGGGTGATGATCGGATCGAACCACCGAACCCTTTGAAGTTCGGTGAGTTCGACTTCGGTGTTCCGCTGGAGTCGGCGTTCAGTTGCTCGCGCTCGCCGTCGCTTCGTTCGGGCGGGAGGCGGCGAGGCGCTGGCATTGTTCGACCACCTGGGCGGCGAGCTTGGGGGCCGCGTCCAGCAGCAGCTTTCGGGTGAGCTCGAGCTGGTGACGCGTCGAGGTGGTGGGCGCGGCGACGTCTTCGCCGTGCACCCGTTCGAGCGCGGTGAAGAGGATGGTGCCCGTCTTCACGTCGAAGAGCGTCGCTTCGAGCACCCCGGCGGCCTCCACCGACTGGCCCGGCAGGAACAGCGCTCCGAGGAGCGTCGCGTAGCCGGCCGCCCAGCCGTTGGCGTGCTCGTCGGTCGCGAAGCGCGCCCGGTAGAGCACCAGGTAGTCGGCCCGGTAGCGCGCGGCGAGCTCGCGCAGGCCACCGAGGCCCGAGGCGGTGGGCCAGTCGGTCGACACCTCGGAGGCGAGCTCGAACAGGCCGCTGTCCTGCAGGGCCCCGGTGAGCACGCCGCTCGCGGCCTCGCGCGGCAGCTCCTCGTCGACCGCGTAGCGCGCCGCCACTGGCACCACGCCCACCCGCGACTTGGCCTCGAGGAACACCGGCGCCGAGAGCACCTGGCGCAGGTCGTCTTCGCTGATGCCGGGTGCGAGGTCGCGGCTGAAGGCGTCCTTCTGCAGCGGCGCCGGCGGCGGCGCGGCGGCCTCGAAGTGCAGCGGCTCCAGGCTGGGCGCGGCGAGGGGCGCGTGGGCACAGGCCACGCAGGTGACGGCAGCGGCGGCGAAGACGGCGAGGCGCATGAGCGGGCTCCGGGCAAGGACGGGGGTGTCTGCGCCCAGGAGACTCGCGCACGACCCCTGCCCCGTGCGGCACCGCAGCGGCACGCGACCTTCACGGTCCCGGCACGACGACGCGTCAGTTGGCGAGCGTCGAGCTGATGGCCCGGGTGAGCTCTTCCGCGGTGAAGGGCTTGGGCAGGAACTGCTCCCGCTCGAGCCAGCCGGTCTCCTGCACCACCTGGGAGAGGTCCAGCCCCGACATGAAGAGCACCTTGAGCCCGGGAGAGCGCTCGCGCAGCACCTGGGCCAGCTCCCGGCCGCCCAGGCTGGGCATCATCAGGTCGGTGAGCACCAGGTCCGGGGCCGGCTCGCGGCCGAGGGAGGCGAGCGCTTCCTGCCCGTCGCGCGCCTCGAAGACGTCGAAGCCGTTGCGGCGCAGCACCCGGCACGCCATGCGGCGCACCAGGTCTTCGTCTTCGACCACCATCACCTTGGGTCGGGGCCTGGGCGCCGGGACGGGGCGCAGCGGCGCGCCCCCCGCCTCGGCGCGCGGCAGCACGATGCGCACCGTGGTGCCCTGTCCGGGGGCGCTCACCAGCGAGAGGTGGCCCCCGTTCTGCTGCATCAGGTCCTGCGCGGTGGACAGCCCGAGCCCGGTGCCCTGCCCCACGGGCTTGGTGGTGAAGTACGGCTCGAACAGGCGCGCCTGCGTCTGGGGCGGGATGCCGACCCCGGTGTCCCGCACCGTCAAGGTCACCATGTTCTCGACCGAGGCCCCGGGCCAGTCCGCCTGGAGCGCGGGCCGGCTGCCCACGGTCAACGTGCCCCCGCCCGGCATCGCGTCGCGCGCGTTGCTCACCAGGTTGAGCAGCACCTGCTCGAGGTGCACCGGGTCGAAGCGCACGTTGCCGACCGACGGGTCGAGCTCGAGCGTCACCGCAGTGCCTGGCGCGAAGGCCTCCTGCAGCAGCTGCAGGAGTTCGTGGGTGACCGCGTTGAGGTCGAGCACCGACGGCCGGCACCCGGGCGTGCGCCCGGCGGACAGCAGCTGGCCGGTCAGCCGGGTGCCCCGGGTCGCCGCGTCGACCACCCGGTCGAGGTCCTGGGCCGCCGAGCTGCCGTCGGCGAGCGCGGTGCGGGCGAACCGCGCGTGGGTGAGGATGACGGTGAGCAGGTTGTTGAAGTCGTGCGCCACGCCGCCGGTGACCCGGCCCAGCGCCTCCAGCCGCTGTGCAGCGGACAGCCGGTCGCGCAGCCGCTCGAGCTCTTCCTCGACCACTTGTACCCGCTCGCGCGCCGCCTCGAGGTTGCGCTCCAGCGCTTCCTGTCCCGACCGGTGGAGCCGCTCGACCTGGGCGAGGCGCTCCAGCCGCGCGCCGGCCAGGGCCACCTCCGCCTCCAGCCTCCGACACTCGGCCCGCAGCTCGGCCGCATCGAGGTCGTCGCCGTCGCCGGGTCCGGTGCCGTGCCTGGTGCCCACGGCCCGGAGCAGTGCAATCACTGCACCCGCAGTTCTCCCTCGGCGGTTCGACGCCTCCACCGGCCTGGTGACACACTTTTGAACGTATTTTGATACAATCGTTTCATTATGAAACACCTGCCGCAGGAGCTGTCGCGGGTCGCCGCGGGTCTGGGGTCGATGCTCCGGCTGCAGCTGGTGGTGGAGCTCCTGCGCACACCGGAGGGGCTGCGGCTCGAGGACGCGGCGCAGCGCACGGCCTGCCCCGAGGAGGACGTGGCGGCGTGCCTGCGGCCGATGGTGGGCTGGGGCGTGGTGGAGTCGCTGGAGGGCGGGCGGGTGTGGCGGCTCAAGGGCGGCCTGCCGCACGAGATGCTGGAGGTGCTGAAGCGGGCGATCCGCCAGGCCTCGGAGCCGCTGAAGCGCGAGCGCCTGGTGCGCGAGGAGATCCTCGCGGGGATGGTGGGCACCAACCCCAAGATGCAGCTGGTGACCGAGATGGTGCGCAAGGTGGCGCGCCTCGACGTGCCGGTGCTCATCACCGGCGAGACGGGCACCGGCAAGGAGCTGGTGGCGCGCGCGATTCACGAGCTGAGCCCGCGGAGCCAGGCGTTCTTCGGCGGGGTGAACTGCGCGACGCTGACCGACACGCTCTTCGAGTCCCAGGTGTTCGGCCACGCGAAGGGCGCCTTCACCGGGGCGCTCAAGGCGAGCGAAGGCCTGGTGGAGCGGGCGAACGGCGGCACGCTCTTCCTCGACGAGATCGGAGAGCTGAGCCTGGACAACCAGGCGAAGCTCCTGCGGGTCCTGCAGAGCCGCACCTACAACCGCCTGGGCGAGACGCAGGAGCGCTCGTCGACGTTCCGCCTGGTGTCGGCGACCAACCGGCACCTGAGCGAGATGATCCGCGCGGGAACCTTCCGCGAAGACCTCTACTACCGCATCGACGTCTTCCCCATTCAGCTCCCCGCGTTGCGCGAACGCATCGACGACCTGCCGTTGCTGGCCGAGGAGTTCGCGCGCCGCGGCGCAGGACTGAGCCACCGCTCGTCCGAGGCACCCGCCTTCACCCCGGCCGCGCTCGACCGTCTGCGCCGCCACCCGTGGCCGGGCAACATCCGCGAGCTGGAGAACGTGGTGACGCGGGCTTCGATCGCCGCCGGCGACGCGGTGATCGACGAGCAGCACCTGCCGCCGCTCAAGGCTGCGGCCCCGGGTGCACCGGCGGCGGCGTCCGCCCCAGCGTTGCAGAGCCTCGCGCTCGCGGAGCGGGACCACATCGTGGCGGTGCTGGAGCAGGTGGGCGGCAACCTCTCGGTGGCGGCGGCCGTGCTGCAGATCTCGCGCACCACGCTCTACCGGAAGCTCCGGGAGAACGGCCTCGAGGTGACGCGCCGGGTGACGTCTCACCCCTGAGCCGGAGGTGGGACCCTGAGGGACCAGGTCGTCGCCGCACGCACAGCCGGTGGCGCCGGGCTTGCTGGAGAAATCTCCCCCTGAGGACCGCGCGCGATCGTGCCGATGTGAAGCGAGCGGCGATCTGCGTCTCACCCTCTCGACAGGAGTTCCCATGACCACCGCAGTGAGCGTCGGACGCAGCACGCTTCGCGACCCGGTTGCAGCGGCCCGGGAAGCGGCGACGTCGGCCCGGAAGAAGCTCGACGGCAAGGCGCCGACGTTCGCGCTGGCCTTCGCCACCACCGGCTACCCGCTGGACACCCTGTGCCGAGAGGTGCGCACGGTGGTCGGCCCCGGGGCGACCTTCGGCGGGTGCAGCGGCGAAGGCATCATCTCGGGCGACGCCTCCAACGAGAGCAACCACGCGGTGGCGGTGCTCCTGATGGCGTCGACCAGCATCCAGGTCGACGTGGTGGCCTCGGAATCGTACGCGCGCGACTCGGCAGTCTCCGCCAAGGAGCTGGGCGAGAAGATCCGCGCGATGCGCGACGTCTTCGCGGTGATGGTGCTGACCGACGGCCTGGGCGGCGACTGCACCGCGTTCCTGCAGACCCTGGCGCGCGAGGTGCCCTGCCCCAACATCGTCGGCGGCGCGGCGGCCGACGCCATGGTGTTCGAGAAGACCTTCCAGTTCGTGGGCGAGCGCGTGCTGTCGGGCGCGGCGTGCGCGCTGGTGTTCCGGGGCCAGGGAGAGCTGCGCTACTCGGTGAGCCACGGCTGCTCGGCCATCGGCCCCGAGCGCACGGTCACCCGGGCCGCGGGCGGCTGGGTGCAGGAGATCGACGGCCGGCCGGCGTGGTCGGTGTTCAAGGAGTACCTCGACGGCGACCCGCAGGACCTGAACGCCGACGGCATCGTGCACCTCTGCATCGGCACCCCGCTCGAGGCCGGCGGCGACACCAGCGACGCCACCAAGTGCGTGATTCGCACGCCGCTGGCGCTCGACAAGGCCACCGGGGCGCTGATGTTCCCGGGCGGCGGCCTGGAAGCAGGCCAGCGCATCCGGATGACCCGACGCGATGCGGACCGCATTCGCCAGACGGCGGTGGAGTGCGCCGACTCGGTCTCTCACGGCCAGCAGGCCCGGCCGTCGGCGGTGTTCCAGTTCGACTGCGCGGGACGCGGGAAGGTGATGTTCGGATCCTGCGCCTCGGACGAGATCGTGAAGCCGCTGCAGGAGCGCATGTCGGCGGAGGTGCCGTGGATCGGCTTCCACACCTACGGCGAGATCGCCCCGCTCCGTGGTGAGCCGCGGTACCACAACTACACGGTCGCACTCTGCGCCCTCTATGAGCGAGCCTGATCAGAGTGTCACGCCGGGTCCGGCCCTCGACCAGCACGCCAGGGAGAAGGCCGAGCTCGAAGCGCAGATCCGCAGGCTGGTCCAGACCGAGCACCGGCTCACGCGCACCCGGCTCAGCCTCGACCGGCAGCTGAGCCGGCTGCAGTCGCTCGCGGAGATGTCGCTGGAGCTGGCGCGCGACGATGAACCGGCGAGCATCGTCGAGGCGGGCCGGAAGATCCTCCTCGAGGCATTGGAGTTCGACGACGCGGTCAAGCTCAGCGCGAGCGTCGGCGCCAGCACCCTGACGGCGCCCGACGGGACGACGGCGGCGATCGACCCCACGGCGATGCGGGAGCTCGAGTCGTTGCACGGGCCGCTCATCGTCACGGCCGGACAGCACGACCTGGAGAGCTTCACGACACTGCTGGCTCCGGTGATCCCCCCGCTGGCGACTCGCGCACCGACGGCGATGGTGATCCTCCCGTTCCGGCTGGTGGCGGTCGAGCACGACGTGAGCTGTGACACCTGCGGGGCCGTGCTGGTCGCGTGGACGACGAAGACCGCCTCGTTCCACAGCGAGCTGCCCAGCGCCGAGCACCTCTCGTTCCTGACGCTGATGCTCAACCAGCTCCAGCGGGCCATCAACAATGCCCTGCTCACCAAGGACCTGATGGCGCGCGGCGATCAGCTCGCCAGCGCCAACCGCCAGCTGCAGGCGAGCCTGGCGGAGCTCGCGCGCGCCCAGACGCGGATCGTCAAGTCGCAGAAGCTCGAAGGCATGGGGCGCCTGGCGGGCGGCCTGGCGCACGACTTCAACAACCTGCTCACGGTCATCCTCACCAACGCGCAGTACGCGATGGCGAACGGCGGCCCGGCGGTGGAAGAGGACCTGACCGACGTCATCGACGCCGCCAAGCGCGCCGCGGGCATCTCGCGCTCGCTGCTGACCTTCGGCCGCCGGCAGGAAGGCGTGCCGGTGTCCTTGGACCTGGGCGCCGTCGTCACCGAGATGTCCAAGATGCTGCGGCACCTGATCGGCGAGGACATCGCGCTGACGGTCGACGTGGCCCCCGGCATTCCCTTCGTGATGGCGGACCGCACCGGCCTCGAGCAGGTGCTGCTCAACCTGGTGGTGAACGCGCGCGACGCCATGCCCGGCGGGGGCAAGGTCAGCGTGGAGTGCCGCTGGGCCCGGCCGGACGACGTGGAAGGCGGCTCGGTGAACGTCACCGACTTCCTGGCGCTCTCGGTCACCGACACCGGAACGGGCATGACCGAGGAGACCCGGCAGAAGCTCTTCGAGCCCTTCTTCACCACCAAGCCGGTCGGCCAGGGCACCGGCCTCGGGCTGGCCACGGTCTACGGCGTGGTGACCCAGGCCAACGGACACATCAAGGTGAAGAGCGAGCTGGGCAGCGGCTCGACCTTCACCGTGCTCTTCCCGGTCGCGGCGCGCCACGTCGAGGTGTCGCGGCAGGGCGCCACGCAGGTGCTCCTGGTGGAGGACGAGCCCGCGATCCGGCGCGTGGTGGCCCGGGTGCTCCGCGGACTCGGAGTGGAGCCCATCGAGGCCCGCGACGGCCGGGAAGCGCTGAGCCTCGCCAAGGCGAATGGCGTTCGCTACGTGGTGACCGACGTGGTCATGCCTTCGCTGAGCGGCGTGGACATGGTGCAGCAGCTGCGTACGGACCAGGCCGACGTCAAGGTGCTCTTCATGTCCGGGCACACCTTCGAGCGGCTCGACCAGGGCGGGCTGCGCGACGACGAGCTGTTCCTGCGCAAGCCCTTCACGAGCGAGGAGCTCGAGCGGCGGCTGCAGCAGCTCCTCGGCCAACCGCAGAAGCACCTGCGCTCGGTGCCGGCGCTCAACTCGGCGGGGTGACGCGCCGTCACCTCACGGCTTGCACGTGCCGGGAGGCGGCGCACCGCCGGGTGCGCGCGCCGTGGTCCGTAGCGGCAGGCACTGGGCGTACTTGAAGTCGGCCGGCTCGAGGACGACCGACTGGCCGACCACGATGACCGGGCTGGCGCCGAGCGAGAGGTAGGCATCGCGGACCGCGTCGCGCTTCTTCGGGTGCGGGTCGTCGATCACCTGGTTGGTCTTGGGGTACGTGGTGCCCTGGGCGCCGTCGAGTTCGATGATCGCCGCGAGGAACTGCTGGATGCGGCAATTTCCGAGGAAGTCCGCCGGGTACACCGTCGCGCTCTCGTAGGACGCGGGCACCGGGTACGGGAACGCAGTGCCGCGCTCGCCGAGGTACAGCTTGCCCAGCGAGGCCACGGGGAAGACGAAGGTGGTGCCGCCTCCGGCCGGCGTCTGCACGGTCACCCCGGTGATGGAGGCGTTCGCGATCTGCGCCTTGATGTAGTCGGCGAGCCCCGCCGCGGGAATGTGGAGGAAGTAGAGGTCGCCGCTCGCGTTGAGCTGGATGGCGCCGTCGGCCATCACGTAGCCCATCACCCGCGCGCGCGACTCGAGCGGGTCGACTGGATTCACCGCGCAGCCGCCAGGTTTGGTGCTCCCCGAGCCTCCGCCTGCCGAGCCTCCGCCTGCCGAGCCTCCGCCCGCCGAGCCTCCGCCCGCCGAACCACCACCCGCCGAGCCTCCGCCCGCCGAACCACCACCCGCCGCGCCTCCGCCCGCCGAGCCTCCACCTGCCGAGCCTCCACCTGCCGAGCCTCCACCCGCGGCCCCTCCACCCGCCGACCCTCCACCCGCA
>JAIBBQ010000265.1 GCA_019694595.1 Myxococcaceae bacterium | reverse complement strand
CCTGCGCGCCGGGGCAGCCGGCGAGCGCTTCCTGCCGGTGGCGCTCGAGCTCGAGCGCGTCGTGGCGGCGGGCCACGTCGGCCTGCAGCGCGAGCGCCTCGCAGTCGCCCGCGTGGGCAGTGAGCGTCGCGGCCACGGCCTGCTCCGCGCGCCCGTCGAGGTTGAGCGCTTGGGCCACCCGCGCCTCGAGCAGCGCCACCGGGGCGCCCGCCGGGGTGTGGGCGGCCCGCGCCCGCGCCGCCAGCTCCATCGCGTCGGCGTAGCGCGCGTCTTCGAAGGCCAGGGTGGCCTGGGCCAGCAGGGCGGGCACCGAGTGCGGGTCCTTCTCCAGCGCCTGCTCGAGGTCCCGCGTCGCCCGGCCGCGGCTCACCCGCGCGGGGAGTGCGCGGTCTTCCAGTGCCACCTCGGCCCGCGCCACCAGCACCGCGGGTGCGGCCACCGAAGGAGGCAGCGCGTCGAGCAGCGTCTTCACCCCGTCGCGGTCGCGCCCGCGCGCGTCGGCCGCGGCCACCAGCGCCGCCAGGGCTGCGCCGCCTTCGGGCTCCAGCGCCTCGGCGAGCGACTGCGCGGTGGGGTAGCTGCCCGGCACGGTGGACGGCTCGTCGTCGGCGGGGGTGGGGGCGGGCCCCCAGCGCGCGGGCGGCGGGCCCTTGGCGGCGGCGAAGGTCAGCCTCGGCGCCTGGCCGTCGGCCGGCTGGAGGCTCACCCACACGTGGCCTTGCAGTCCGCCCTTGAAGGCGCGCACCACCAGCCGGTGCACGCCCGCGGTGAGGTGCACCCCGCGCACCGCCTGGCTCGAGGCGGGCAGCTTCCAGGTACTGCGCTGCAGCACCGGCGCGCCGTCGAGCACCACCGCGTGGTCGAGCTGGCTCACCGAGCGCAGCAGGTAGTCGCCTTCCTGGGCCACGGTGACGTCGCTGCCGAAGAGGTAGCCGTCGCCGCTCCCGCTCTCGCCGGTCAGCGAGAGGTGGGCGTCGGCGAAGCGCAGCGTCCGGGCGCCCGGCACGCCGTCGAGCTGGCCCTTCTCTTCCGGAGGCAGCCGCTCCAGCGCGTCGAGCACGTGCCAGGGCGACAGCGGCCCCACCAGCAGCGCCTCGGTGGGGCTGCCGAGCTCGGCCACCGCCTGGGCGCGCTCGGGGCTCTGTCGGTTGGCGAAGATGGCGGCGCGCGCCGCCCGCAGCAGCCACGCGACGTCGCCGCGCGCGCCCGCGGCCAGGGCCTGCGCGCTCACCTCGAGAATCTGGTCGTCGCCCTGCCGCGACTGCCCCGCCGACTCGAAGAGGGTGCGCGCCGCCACCGCCGCCAGCGGGTGGCGCGGCGCCTTGAGACACAGCGCGGCGGCGGCCTGCAGCGCGCGCTCGGGGTGCCCGTGCCACCAGGCGACCCACCCCTGGCCGTGGAGCGCCCAGGGCTCGGCGGGGTCGAGCGCGAGGCTCTGGTCGAAGCGGGTGCGCGCCAGCTCGACGTCGCCCTGCACCGCGAGGGCGTGGAACCCGGCGAGCGCCAGCTCCCGTGCACTCGCTCCACCGGCCTGCGCGCGGGCGGCGGCGTCGTCGAGCACCTCGGTGGGGCCCGGCACGCGGCGCGGACACGCGGCGAGGGCGAGACAGGTCAGCAGCAGGACGCGTCGCTTCACCCGGGCGGGGGTAGCCCACGGCGCGGTGAGCGTCTAGCGGAGCGTTGCGCCACCCCCGCGCGTCCGGCTCACCGCTCCCAGCGCAGCGTGAGCACGGGCCCGGCGGCGCCGGGAGCGAGCGCGACCGTCGCGCTGCCGCCGAGCACGCCGTCGAGCACCACCGCGGTGAGGCCCAGCGCCGCCAGCGCGCCGCCCACCCCGAGGAACACCGCGCCGAACCGGTGGTCGCTCGCCGAGCGCGCCTGGAGCTGCGCCACGTAGGCCACCTCTTCGGCGCGCGGAGCGTTGCCCGGCGCGTAGTAGGCCGAGAGCGCGGCGTCGGCGGAGCCTGCCCGCAGCGTGAGCCCCAGGCCCGCGGCCAGGAACCCGACGCCGGCTCCGAGGGCGCCGACCCCGGCTGGGGTGAGCCACCCCCGGCGCGCGCTCGCTCCGGCAGGAGCCGCGAGGAGCAGCGTGAGCGCGAGGCAGAGCGCGCGCGTCATGGCCGCCGGAGCGTCAGCGCTCCGCTCCCGTCGAGGGTCAACAGGCCTGGCGAGAGGCCGAGGCTCACCGGCTCCCAGGTCGCCGCGCTGGTGGCGATGGGCGGACCGAGCGCGAGCCAGCTCCCGCCGGTGCAGGTGGCGCTCACCGTGCGCACGCCGAGCTGCACGTTGCCCGGAGAGCTCTCCCAGGCGCCGTAGACGGTGGTGCCGCTCGACTGCTGGGTGGCGGCGACGCGCAGCTTCGGGCGGCTCGCGCCGACCTGCTCCAGGAAGCCACCGGTGACGCAGCCCAGCCCCACGCACGCCTGGTAGGTGTGCAGCTTCGCCTCGAGCACCCGGCCCTGGGTGTTCGAGGTGTAGGCGAGGAAGGTGCAGGGGCTGCCTTCGGCCACCGACAGGCTCGAGCTCGAGTCGGTGTTGAGGACGTCTTCCTGCACCATGCTGCAGGTGGTGGGGTTGGGCACGAAGGCCGAGCGCTCGCAGTAGAAGAGGTCGCGGTGGTTGGGCGTCGAGGTGCCGTCGTAGAGCGCGAAGTGCCGCGGGGCGAACCCCACGAGCGTCGGCGCCGCCACGTGCGTCGGCTGGCTCACCGCACCGCGCACGTAGGCGGTGGCGGTCAAGGTGCCGAAGCGCGCCGGGTCGGTCTCGCCCGTCACCGGCGGAAGCAGGACGAGGCCCGCGAGGCTCGCCCCGCTGCAGGCGACGCTCGACTGGGTGAGACACTGGGCCCCGTCGGTGGGCCCGGGGCTCCCCGCGAGCGCGCTCACCCGGTAGTAGGCGGCCTGGGTTCGCTCTGCCGAGAGGTCGGGCCGGATGACCTGCCAGCTCAGCGCGTGGGTGCGCAGCGCGGGCGTCGGGTCGGCGCGCGCCCAGAGCGTCTGCACCGCGCCCGTCCTGGGGTTCACCCGCACCGCGAGGTTCGGGTAGCTCGTCGGCGGCCCGGTCGGGGACGCGCGGGTGACGACCGCGAGCACCCCGTCTTCGTCGGACGCCGCCTGGAACGCCGCGACGCCCGTCGCCAGCACCGTGCCGTCGGCGGGCACGAGTGGCGCGGTGTGAAAGTGGGTCGAGACCGGCTGGGCGAGCGGGTTGCCCGAGAGGTCGCTCACCGCGCCGGTGGCCGCGGTGTGCACGGCGTCGGGGTCCAGGGCCCCGATGGTGAAGGTGTCCGGTGCCGCCCAGCTGCCGGCCGACGCCGCCGCGGGGGTCAGCGTCAGTCCGGGCGAAGTGTCGCGCATCGGCTCGCTGAACTGCACCGACACCATGGGCGCGTTCATGCGCGAGCCCGCGTCCGGCGTCAGCGAGAGCACCCTGGGCGCCACCCGGTCGACGGTGAAGTGCACCGTGGCGCCGGTCGAGTTCCCCGCCGAGTCCTTGCCGGTGAGCGTCACCAGGTAGCTCTTGGCGTCGTCGGTCGAGGCGGTGGGCACCATCGCGGGGGAGGTGACCACGCTGCCGCCCAGCGACGCCTTGGCCTGCGCGTCGCCGTCTTGCAGCAGGAAGGTGACCGGGGCGCCGTCGCCCGAAGGGAAGGAGGCGATGTTGAGCCGCTGCTGGTCGGTGGGCGAGGTGATGGTCAGCACCGGCGCCACCGTGTCCACCTTCACCGTGCGACTCACCTCCGCGGTGTTGCCCGCGAGGTCCCTCGCCCGGGCGCGCAGCGTGCGGTCGGCGAAGTCGATGGTCGGCGAGGGGAAGGCGAGCTGCCAGACCGAGCCCTGCTGGTGCGCCGCCGCCGCGAAGGCGCCGGTGCCCGGGTCCACCTCCACCGCCGGCAGCGCGTTGACGTCGTCGTCCGCGGCGAGCACCACCGTGCCGCTGCCCCCGGAGAAGAAGGCCGGCCCGAGCAGCGCCCCGGCCGCGGGGGTGGTGAAGGCCAGCGTGGGCGGCACCGTGTCCAGCCGCACCGGCAGCTGCGCCGTGGTGCGGTTGCCGGCGCGGTCTTCCGCGGTGGCGCGCCAGGTCCGCGCCACGCCGTTGAGCGCCGGGGCCGGGGCAGGGACCGACAGCTCCCACAGGCCGTCGTTCGCCTTCATCGCCTGGAGCTCCGCGCCCGCGCCCACGTCGAGCGACACCGCGCGCACCTCGCCGGGGCCGTCGGCCGCGCTCAGCCGCACCTTCTGCCCGGCGAAGAACGCCTGGCCGAGCAGCGCGTCGGCGGCGGGCGCCGCGAAGGCCACCGTCGGCGGCTCGGTGTCGACCACCACCGTGGCGCTCGCCGTGCAGGTGTGGCCGCTCCGGTCGCTCGCGCGGAAGGTGAGCGTCTGGCTGGCGCCGTTGCCGCCGGGCACCGTCCACGCAAAGGTGCCGGCGCCGCCGGTGATGGTCACCGGGCTGAAGGTGGCGCCGTCGGTGGAAGCCTCGGCGCTCGCCGGTGCGCCCGAGCCGTCGGCGTAGGTGACCGGAATCTGCACCACCCCCGACGCGTTGGTGGCCGCCGGCGCCACCACCGCGCAGCGCGGGTTCACGTCGTCGACCTGCACGGTGACCTGGGCGCTGCCGGCATGCTGCTTCTCGTCGAGCGCGCGCACGGTGAGCGTCACCGGCGCCGCGTCGGCCTCCGGCAGCGGCACGTCGGCGTCGAAGCTGCCGTCGGCGGCCAGGGTCAGCGCGCGGAAGGTCGCGCCGTCGGTGCTGACCTCGAGCGCGTCCACCCGCACGTCGTCGCGCGCCGTGCCGCTCACCCGCACCGCGTTCTGGGTGACCGCGGCGTTGGAGGCCGGCGCCGCCAAGGTGACGGTGGGTGCCTCGTCGACCACGCACAGCTTGGCGGTCTGGTCGCAGCGCTGGTCCGCACCGCAGGCCTGGTCGCCGCACCGGCCGAGCTCGCCTGGGCCGCACGCGCCCGCCAGCAGCGCCACCGCCGCCCACGCGGCTGCGAATCGAGCGACCATCTCTCTGCGTACCCCCCGAGGCCGGGTCACCGACCCTTCGGTGAACCCCCGACCCGCCTAGCGCTGCAACTCAGGGTTCCGCAAGGGGTCCTCACCTTCCGCCCCGAGCGGCCCGGCGAAGCGGTAAGGGGGCGCCACCATGGCCGACGCCGTCCTCGAGCTCGAAGGCCTCACCAAGCGCTACCCGAAGCTGGTGGCGCTCGACGGCGTCAGCCTGCGCATCGAGGCGGGAGAAATCTTCGCCCTGCTGGGGCCCAACGGCGCGGGCAAGACGACGCTCATCGGCGCGGTGTGCGGACTGGTGAAGCCCACCTCGGGCCTGATTCGCCTCTTCGGCGCGGCGGAGACCGGCAGCACCGTGGCGGCGCGCTACCAGCTCGGGCTGGTGCCGCAGGAGATCAACTTCGACCCCTTCTTCACCGTGCGCGAGTGCCTGCGCATCCAGCAGGGGTACTACGGGCGGCAGCCCGACGAGGCGCGCATCGACGAGGTGCTGGGCGCGCTCAAGCTCGCCGAGAAAGCCGACGCGCCCACCCGCGCGCTCTCCGGCGGCATGAAGCGGCGGCTCCTGGTGGCCAAGGCGCTGGTGCACCGGCCGCGGCTGGTGTTCCTCGACGAGCCCACCGCGGGCGTCGACGTCGAGCTGCGCCGCGACCTCTGGCAGTACGTGCGCAAGCTGCGCGCCGAAGGCACCACCATCGTGCTCACCACCCACTACCTCGAGGAAGCCGAGGAACTCGCGGACCGCGTGGGCGTCATCGACCACGGCAAGCTGCTCCTGGTGGAGCCCAAGGCCGCGCTCCTGAGCCGCCTGGGCGAGCGGCGCCTCACCGTGCGGCTGTCGTCGGCGCTCGCCGAGCTGCCCGAAGGCGCGCGGCTCGAGGGCGCGGTGCTGGAAGACGGCGGCACGCGCGTGGTGTACCGGGAGCGCCGCGGCGAGAAGAGCTCCGCCGAGGTGCTGGGCGCGCTCTATGCCGCGAAGCTGCCCATCGCCGAGGTGGAGACCGCCAGCTCGAGCCTCGAAGAGGTGATGATGCGGGTGCTGCGCGAAGGCGGGGCGGCGCGATGAACACCATCGGAGTGCGCACGCTGCTGGTGAAGGAAGTGCGCCGCTTCATGCGGGTGCCCGGTCAGACCGTGCTCTCGCCGCTCATCTCCACCTCGCTCTACTTCCTCGTCTTCGGGTACACGCTCGGCGGCCGGCAGGCGGAGGTCGATGGCGTGCCGTACGTCGCGTACATCGTGCCCGGCCTCGTCTTCCTCGGCCTGGCGAACAACGCGTTCCTCAACTCGTCGAGCTCGCTGTTCATCACCAAGATTCAAGGCACCATCGTCGACCTGCTCGCTGCGCCGCTGGGCGCCACCGAGCTGCTGGTGGGCTTCATCGCCGGCGCGATGACCCGCGGGCTCCTGGTGGGGCTGCTCACCTGGCTGGTGGCGCTGGTGTTCACCGGCGTGCAGCTCGCGCACCCGGCGCTCACCTTCGGCTTCCTCTTCCTCACCGCCTGGGTCTTCAGCGTGCTGGGGCTGCTCGCCGGCCTCTGGGCCGACAAGTTCGAGCAGATCAACTTCTTCCCCACCTTCCTGATGCTGCCGCTCACCTTCCTGGGCGGCGTCTTCTACTCGGTGCACCGGCTGCCCGAGCCCTTCCGCACGGCGAGCCTCTTCAACCCCGTCGTCTACATGGTGGAAGGCCTGCGGGCCGGCATGCTCGACAAGAGCGACGTCTCGCCGCTGCTCGGGCTGTCGCTGCTGCTCGGCCTCGCAGTGAGCGCCACCGCCACCGCGTGGGTGCTGCTCGCGCGCGGCTACAAGATTCGCAACTGAAGGCGGGCCGCTCAGGCGGCGCTGATCAGCTCGCCGCGCCCGTCGCGCGGGTGCCGCTGCAGCGTGGCGAGCGAGTGGGTCAGGTCGCCCGGCTCCAGGAGCGAGCTCAGGCTGCGCATCACCACCGCGGTGAGGCCACGGCCGAGCGCCACCTGGTCGAGCGCGGCCGGCTCCAGCGGCAGCGACTCCGCCGCCAGGCCCGACACGCCCAGCACCACGTTGACGAGGTGCTGGCGCACCGTGGCGTCGGAGAGCCGCACCGAGAGCGCCGAGAGCCGCCGCGACAGCCAGCGCGCACACGGCCCGTCGACCTCGTCCCGCGCGGCGGTGGACCTCGCCGTCGCCGCGACCGAGCGCTCGAGGGTGCTGGCGAGCATCGCGGCCACCGCCGCCGCTTCGCGCTCGCCGCGCTCGCGGCAGACGGACGCCACCGCGTCACCCACCAGCACTTCCAGGACTGGACCGAGGCTCGCGCGCAGCGTCTCGCCGCCCGCGAAGTGCGCGGTCAACGCCTGCGCGGCCCGCTCGGGCGCAGACGCTCGGGAGAGCGGCGACAGCAGCCGGGAGAGCCAGCGCATGCGACCTGCATTGTCGCGAAAGGCCGCGGCCGGTTTTCCGCGGATCTGGAGCGCTTCCTTACAGGCGCCCGAGGGCGCTCACTCGGACTCGGACTCGCCGTGAGTCGCCCAGAGCACGCCCGAGAGCACGGCCCCCACGCCGGTGGCGATGCCGGTGCCCAGCGCCGCGGAGAAGCAGCCGTTCGCCTTGCCTGCGAGCGCATCCGCCTCTGCCCGGGTCAGCGTGGTGCCAGTGCTGCCGTTGTCGGTGACCTTGGCCGCCTCGTACTGGCTGCGCGCGCCGCTGGCGACCACCACCAGCGCCACGGTGGCGATGGCCGCCGCGCCGGTGAGCGCGGTGACCGCGATGGGCGCGGCGAGCGACGAGCCCGTCGAGGCCCCGGTGAGCTCGCCGTCGGCCGGCAGGCCGCTCGGCCCCGGGGTCAGCGTGGTGACGGTCGGCGCGTCGCCCGGGCGCGGCGCGTGCGCCACGGCCGCACGGGCCTTGAGCTT
>JAIBBQ010000264.1 GCA_019694595.1 Myxococcaceae bacterium | reverse complement strand
CGGGGCGGCCACGGTGACCGGCGGCGCGGCTTCCTCGCGGGGCGGCAGCAGCCACGCCACGCCCGCGCCGACCAGCACCACCGCCGCGCCCGCCGCGAACGCCCAGCGAGGCGCGCTGCTCTGGCGCCGTGCGGGGGCGAGCGGTGCCGGCTCGACCTGGGAACGGGTGAACGGCTCGCCACTCGAGGGCGCGGCCCGGCTCACTGCGCTGCCCATCATGGTCGAAGGCTCGAACGCGCCCGGGGCGCCGCTGGTGCGCTTGACGGCCCGGGCGAGCTCGGCCGGGCCGAAGCCTTCGTGGAAGGCGCGCAGCTCGCGCGCGAGCGACCGCGCCGACTGGGGGCGGGTGCCGCGGTCGCGCGACAGGCAGCGCTCGATGAGCTGGGCGAGACCTTCCGGAGCCGAAGGCACCTGCTCGGAGAGTGGCCGGGTGAGCCCGCGGGTGACCAGCTGCATCACCGCTTCGGGGTCCCCGTCGCGGAAGAGGCGCTCGCCGGTGAGCAGCTCGTGGAGCGTGACGCCCACCGCGTAGAGGTCGGTCAAGGCGTCCGGCTCCGCGCCCGCGAAGAGCTCCGGTGCGAGGTACGGCAGCTTGCCCGCACGCTCGCCGGCGCCTGTGTCCTGCCGCTCCCGGCGCGCGAGGCCGAAGTCGAGCAGCTTCAGGGCGCCGTCGCTGCAGGCGAGCACGTTGGAGGGCGAGAGGTCTCCGTGGACGAGCGAGCCCTGACCTTCGCCGCGCCCGACGGCGTGAACCGCCGCGAGGGCCTCGGCGAGCTCGGCGCCCACGTAGGCGACGCCTGCGGGGCCGAGCGGCGCGCCATCGATCAGCGCGGCGAGGCTCGCGCCGTGCAGGAGCTCCATCACCAGGTAGGGCTGGCCTTCGTGAACGTCGAAGTCGAAGACCTGCACGATGTTGCGGTGCCGCAGCTCGGCGAGCGTCCGGGCCTCGGAAAGAAAGAGGGCCTCGCGCTGAGCGGTCTTGCCGGCGCTGCGCATCACCTTGATGGCGACCTCGCGGCGAAACCCGTGGGGGCCATCGACCGCGGCCAGGAACACCTCGCCCATGCCTCCGGCGCCGAGCGGCGAGACCAGCGTGTACTTTCCGAGCTTGGTTGCGCCCACGAGGTTGCCGAAAGCCTACCGCGCCCCCTGCTCGCCGGAGCACCTCCCCTGTGGGGTCGGCCCCTCACTTTGGCAGCGGTACTCAGGCACCCGGTCGACCCGGTCCCTCAGGACTCCGGCGGTTGCTGAGCCTTCAAGCCCCCGCCGCGGCCGCCCCCGAGGGCAAAGTACTCAGGCACCCGGTCGACCCACGCACCCGGTCGACCCACGCACCCGGTCGACCCACGCACCCGGTCGACCCACGCACCGGGTCGACCCACGCACCGGGTCGACCCACGCACCGGGTCGACCCACGCACCGGGTCGACCCACGCACCGGGTCGACCCACGCACCCGGTACCGGGCTGAAAACGAGGCGTCAGGGGCTCGCGACGAAGGACATGTCGGAATCACAGGCCTTCTTCACGTCGTCGGCGGTCTTGAACTTGTCGCTCTTGTAGAACCAGTTCGTCTGCTTGCCGCCGCCGCCGAAGCTTCCCTGGCAGCCGCCGAGGCAGTCTGCGGCCGGGCAGGTCTGTCCGTCGGTGAAGGTCGCGCTGCCGGTCGCCTTGAGCGAGTCGCAGAGCATGCTCTGCACCGTCATCGTCGGGGTGGTGAGGTCTCGCCAGTCGGTGCACTGGGGCGAGGCGGGCCGGAGATCACACCGGGAGTTCTTGCTGCCGAACAAGCCGCAGCCACCGAGCAAACCGAGAACCAGGATCGAGAGGAGGAATCGAGCGTTCATGGCCCGGAGATCTACCAAGCCACAACGCCACCGCGCCCTCGAATTCTCAGACTTCGAGGATGCGCGTCCCCCGTTGCACAGCATGCCCATGCGTAGGGTAGGGTGACCACCATGACCGCTCGCGTTCCCAAGCACCGCGCCACGACTCCTGAGGTTGCGACCACCAGGGCTCACGCGCCCAAGCACGCCAAGGCCGCGGATGCGCCTGCTGAGGCCGCTCCCGCCGCTGCCGCCGCCCCCAAGGCGAAGGCCAAGGGCGCGCCGCCTGAGAAGGTGACCAAGACCACGTTCGACGCGACCGCGGAAGCCGCTGGTGGCGAGACCATCGGAACCCCTGCGAAGGGGACCCACGTGTCCGGCGGCGCGAACACCGATGCGCTCTTCGGCGCTGCGCCGACGGCCCCCAAGGGCCCGATCACGCTCCGGTCGCTGCAGACCTCCATCGAGAAGCTCTCGAGCCTCAGCCCTGCACAGCTCAAGGTGGTTCAGGAGCAGCCGAGCGAGCAGGCGCAGACGCTCACGCGCCTGCAGATCGAAGGCGCCAACATGGCGCAGATCAGCACGCTGCTCGGGGAGTACTCGAGCAACCGCAAGACCGGCCCCATCACCAAGGGCGAAGAGAAGATGCTGACGTCGCTGCCGGAGTCGATGCAGGCGATGGCGCGCGCCGGTCTCGAGCCGACGGCGGACAACGTGTTCGCTGCGGTGAAGCAGCTGACCACCCGCACCGGCGACCAGGACAAGCTCCTGATGTCGATCAAGGACACCCCGGCGCGGCACAACTTCGGCAAGCAGCTCGAACTCCAGGGCGGCCTCGCGGCTGCCGAGCTGGTGAGCCAGTACGCGAAGGGCCGCAGCTCCCGGGGCCCCGCCGACGCCGCGCTCACCCCGGCGGAGCAAGGCATGATCGACGCGCTCCCGGTGGGGCTGCGCGATGCGGCGCTCGCCGAGATGCAGCCGACCCCGCGCAACGTCGGTCGCGCCGCCGAGCTGCTGGGCGACACCGGCGGCGTGAGCCCGATGCGCTTCGCGATGGGCGGCCTCCAGACCCAGCTCGACGGCGTGCTGTCGTTCCTGCGCGGAGACGCAGAGAACGTGGGCGACGTCGTCGGCACCAACCTGTCCAACGACGAGCGCCAGATGCTCTCGGAGATGGAGCCCAAGGACGCGAACCGCTACCTCCTGCAGAAGCGCATGCAGGAGAAGTCGGAGATCTCCGCGCTCCTCTCGAACCTCCAGAACATGCGCCACCAGATGGCGATGTCGATCATCGGCAACATGCGCTGATCGGAGTTCGGCGCTCCCGCCTCGGTGGGAGCGCCTGGGCCCCCTCGCCGGAAACCTGCCGGCGTCAGGGGAACGGTTCGCGCAGCGCGAGGAACACCGCGAAGCGCAGCACGCCGAAGCCGAAGAACGCCGCGAGGAGCACCGCCTGCAGCCGCGAGAAGTACGGCTCGGTGGCGTCGAGCTTGGCCTCCAGCGCGAGCACCTGCCGGTGGCGCAAGAGCGCCAGCACGGCCAGCGCGAGGAGCAGCGGCCACACCAGCACCACGAATGGGTTGGCCCCGAGCGCGATCAGGGGCTCGCCCTGGGAGACCAGCGCCACGGCGCGCGTCATGCCGCACCCGGGGCATGGCAGGCCGGTCGCGCGGTGGATCGGGCAGAGATCCGGCCCGAGGCCGGTCACGGGAAAGAAGAACGACGCCGCGAACGCTGCGAGCGCGAGCCGCCGCGTCCACGGCGAGAGGACCGCCTTGAGCCAGGCCCGGGGAATCGGTTCAGCAGCGGGAAGAGTGCTCACGCGCGAGAGTGCTTTGTCGATCGATGGGCCACGGCTACAGTCCGCGCGCTTTTCACTCGCAAGGGAGGGGTTCCGCAATGGGCATGGCCATTCTGGGGTTGTCCGGTCTCATCAGCATCGTCAACCTCGTCGCGTTCATCATCGTCCTCATCCAGCTGTTCAAGGCGAAGGGCGCGGGCCACGGCATCGCCGGGCTCTGCTGCGGTCTCTACACCCTGATCTGGGGCTGGCAGAACGCCGACGCCCTCGACGCCAACAACCCGCCGGTCATCATGAAGTACAAGCAGTGGATGATGATCTGGACCGCGTGCATCGCGGTCAACATCGTCCTCAACATCATGATGCGCGCGGTTCGCTGAGCCACACGCCCAGCTGACGTCGCATCACCACGGGGTGCTCCGCTTTGAAGAGGCGGGGCACCCCGTTTCATTTCTGAGCCAGGTTTTCCAGGCGTTCTCGGCCCTTGCGGGCCTCGAGGCTGCCGGACCGGCCCCCCTCATTTTTCCTGCAACAAACCGCCGCCCGCACGTCGAGGCGCAGAAGCACCCACATTGGAGCCAACCCCCTCGGCCGAGGGCCAACCAGGAGAGCCGCATGCTGCGTCGTCTGTGGAGTGAAGAGTCGGGAGCCACCGCTGTCGAGTACGGCCTCATCGCGGCGGTCATCGCGGTGGCGCTGATCGTCGCCTTCCGCCGGTTCGGCACCTCGGTGGGCGGGCTGTTCGACCGCCAGTCGACCCGCATCTCGAACGAGTGACGGCCATGCTCCCCTGGCCGCTCTTCACCTTCGGAGTCATCGCCGCCGCGCTCTTCGACGTGCGCGCGCGCGTGGTGCCCAACGCCCTCACCGTCGCGCTGGCCGTCAGCGGCGCGCTGGCGCAGGCGCTGGCGACGGGGTGGAGCGGCCTGGGGAGTGCGGTGCTCGGGGTCGCCGTCGGCCTCGGGTTGTTGCTGGTCCCGTTCTCCGCCCGGTGGCTGGGCGGCGGCGACGTGAAGCTGGCGGCGGCGCTCGGCGCCTGGGTGGGCCCCACCGGCGCGCTGCAGCTCGTGGTGCTGGGCCTCGCGCTCGGCGGGCTCCTGTCCCTGGTCGTGCTGGCGGCGGGCTCGCGGTCGACGCGCGCCGAGGTGGCCCGCAACCTCTGGTCGGTGGTGCTGTGGCGCAGCGCCGCGCAGGTGTCGGTGCGGCCGCGCGCCGAGGTGGTGCCGCTCGCAGTGGCCTTCGGGGCGGCGGGGCTGTGGACCTTCTTCGGTGGAGGGCCGCTCCATGCGTAGCCCGCGCGGCGCGGTGGCGGTCGAGTTCGCGCTCTCGGCGCCGCTCATTCTCCTGCTGCTCCTCGCAGGGCTGCACTTCACCCGCGCGCTGGTGACGAGGCTGCGCCTCGCCGATGCAGTGACCTACGCCGCGCGCTCGGGCGTGGTGGCGGGCTCCACGTGGAGCGAGGCCCAGGTGCGCCAGGCCGCCCAGACCCGCATGGGCGTGGAAGCCGGGCAGTGCGAAGGCGGCTTCCAGCTCCAGGTGGCGCAGGTGCCGGGCGCGTTCGCCCCCAACGCCGCCTTCGGGCCGCTCAACGGCCGCGCGCTCCAGGTCACCGCGACCTGCGCACTGCCCGGCCGCTTCCAGCTCGCGGCGATGACCCTGCACGCGACCGCCGTGTACCCGTTCTGACTCGAAGAGGAGCACGCGATGGCCGAGGAGACGAAGCTCAAGGCAGCGAAGTGGGGCACGGTGGGCTTCGGGCTCATCGCGCTGAGCTGCGCCGCGATCGCCGGGTGGGTGGTGTTCCAGCTCATCCAGGCTTCGAGCGCGCGCGAAGAGAAGCTGGTGCCGGTGGTGGTGACGCTCCGGGACATCCAGGCGGCGGAGAAGGTGACCCGCGACGCGCTCCAGGTGGTGCAGATGCCGAAGTCGCTCGCGCCCAAGGCGGCGCTCGGCGACATCGAGCCGCTGTTCAAGAACGGCAAGACGCCGGTGGCCTCGACCGGCATCCTCGCGGGCGAGGCGCTCTTCGAGGCCCGGCTCGCCGACGCGTCGCGCGGCACCGCGATGGCCGCGCTGGTGACGCCCGGCTTCCGCGGCGTACCGGTGAAGGTGGACAACGCCGTCGCCCGCTCGGGCCTGCTCTACCCGGGGGCGCGGGTCGACGTGGTGGGGACCATCAAGAACCCGCAGACCTACGTCGCCACCACGCGCCTGGTGCTGGAGAACGCCAGGGTGCTCGCGGTGGAGGCGGCGACCGACGTCGAGACCTACAAGACGCCGGGCAAGAAGGCCGAAGGCGATGGGCTCTCGAGCAGCGCCCCGCCGCTCGACGCGGTGGTGACGCTGGAAGTGACGCCCGACCAGATGGAGGTGGTGCTGCTCGCCCAGCGAGAAGGCCGGCTCGACCTCGCGCTGCGCAACGGCAGCGACAGCGAGAGCGTGGCCACCAAGGGGGCCACAGCGGCCCGGCTCATCGGCGAGAGCGCGCAGGTGCGCGCCCCGCTGGGAGAAGAAGAGGCGCGCCGCCACCCGCCGCTGCGCGTCGCCCGACACGACGTCGCCCGCGCCCCGACGCCGGCGCCCGCTCCCGCTCCCGTCGTCTTCTCCCCTGGAAAGTGAACGCCATGCGACTGTTCCTCTGCACGCTCTGTCTCGGGCCGGCGCTCGCCCTGGCCGCCAACGGCACCAAGCTGACGGCCGACGAGGTCATCGCCGTCGAGGTCCGCGGCGTGAAGCTGGTCAAGACCACCCGCGACGTCACCCGCGTCGCGGTGGGCAGCTCCGACGTGCTCGACGTGCAGGTGCTCAACGCGTCGAATCAGCTGCAGCTCACCGGCAAGAAGCTGGGCTCGAGCGCGCTCACCGTGTGGCAGGGCGACGAGGCCACCACGGTCAACGTGGTGGTGACCCACCCGACCGCGGCGCTGGGCGCGGCGCTCAAGGCCGCGGTGCCGGCCTTGAGCGAGCTCAAGCTCGACTCCGCGGGCAGCTCGCTGGTGATGAGCGGCCAGGTGGCCAACGTGGCCGAGGCCGAGCGCGCGGCGGAGATCGCCCGCGGCTTCCTGACGGGCAGCGGCCCGGCGTCGCCTCCGCTCGGGCAGCTGGTCAACCTCCTCAAGGTGACCGGCGACCCGCAGGTGCAGCTCGAGGTGTCCTTCGCCGAGGTCTCGCGCTCGGCGCTGCGCCAGATGGGCATGAACCTGTTCGGCCAGGCCCCGGGGGTGATCAACGGGGCGGTGACTGCGCCGGCGACCCCGTCTCCGCTGGTGACCCTGGGCGCCGACGCGCCGCAGACCCTGACCGCGGCCGCCGGTGCGCCGCTCTCGGGCGCCTTCGGGCTCCTCTTCGCGCTGGGCAAGGACACCGGGGTGCCCATCTCCGCGGCGGTGAGCGTGCTGTCGAGCAACGGCTACGCCCGCACCCTGGCGGAGCCGACGCTCATCGCGCTCTCGGGGCAGGAAGCGAGCTTCCTCGCGGGCGGCGAGTTCCCGGTGGCGCTGCCGTCGGCGCTGGGGAGCGTGCAGGTCGACTGGAAGAAGTTCGGCGTGCAGCTGAAGTTCACGCCGACCATCGTCGACGACCACATCCAGCTGCGGCTGTCGACCATGGTGTCCGACCTCGACCCGTCGATCGGCGTGAAGCTGCAGTCGATCCAGATCCCCGGGGTCACCACCCGCTCCGGCGAGACGGTGGTGCGCCTGAAGGACGGGCAGAGCTTCGCCATCGCCGGCCTGCTCAACGACAAGGTGCGCAGCGTGGTCGACAAGGTGCCGGGCCTGGGCGACGTGCCGGTGCTGGGCATGCTGTTCCGCTCCACCAGCTACCGCCGCGACGAGACCGAGCTGCTGGTGACGGTGACCGCGCGGCTGGTGCGGCCGACGAGCGAGCGCGCGCAGCTGCCCGGCGAGTACACCCGCGCCGACCCGTCGGACCTCGAGCTCTTCCTGCTCGGGAGCAACGACTCCCGCGAAGGGGTGCCCGAGTCGGCGAGCCGCGGCGCGCGCCGCGACGACGGCCAGGCGCGCAGCGAGCCGGTGGGCCCGGTGGGGTATGCGCGCGGCTCCGGTGAGAAGGCGGGGCTGCGGTGAGGCACGCCATGGCCCGTTCCCACCTGCGCGTCATCGGCCCCGGTGAGACCGACCCCTTCGGGGCGGTGACCGACGCGCCGCACTTCCACGCCGCCGAAGTCGAGACCGTCGTGGGCCCCGAGCTCAAGAACCCCTTCGAGGCGCTCCTCGCCGAGGCCAAGGCCGCGCCGGCGCAGCCTCCACCTCTGCCCAGGCCTGCACCCCGCGCGCCGTCGCCCAGCCCGGCAGAGGCGTTTCCCCGGCGGCGCGCCGACGCTCCCGCCCGCGAGGCGGCCGCGGCCACCGTCGACGTGCCGCTCGCGCCTCCCG